>DBTJ01000175.1:0-9093 GCA_002306985.1 Verrucomicrobia bacterium UBA1319 | reverse complement strand
TGGCTCGGATGCGCAAGCCGCCGCCAATAAAACGCAAGCCGCCGAAGGCGCGCCCCGCTCGATTAAGGCACGCTAGCGACATGGATTTGGCCAAAAAGCCGAAATGGACACCCAAGAAAAACGCCTCCCCATCGGGAGTCGGCTGCCCCCTATTCTCCGCCTTGCCCGACCCGTCCAACTCCAGCGCGCGCGGCAAACCCTGGTTCGAAATCTTCCAGCACCGCGACTTTCGTTTTGAGTGGCACGAATTCGTGGCGGCGGAATGGAACTGGGGGCGCGGGCTCGCGGCGGGCCGTGTGGGATTATGCGTGAATCTGGAGGGAAACGGCAAGCTGTCCGACGGCAAGCTATCGATTGAGGTTCCCCCTCAATGCGCGGTGTTTTATCGCCAAGGCCAGCCACCCTTGGCGGCCACCCGCAACGCGGATGAGCATCATTGTTTTATCACCATCGAGTTCACCCCCGAGTTCCTACAGGCTAATTTCGGGCTCCACTACGAGCAACTCCACCCCTTGATCCGGGCGGCGGCGCGCGGGGAATTGACCGCCTCCCAGCTGTCGCCTCCGGCTCGGTGGACCGCCACCTTGTCGCAATGGGTTGGCAGCATGCGGCATTGCCCAGTTTCCGGAGCGGCGCAAAGCATCTGGTTTCAGGGCAAGGCGCTCGAGGCGGCGGCCCACCTATTCTTCCCGCAGGAATATGGGCAGATGCTCTGCACCCGCACCCAACGGCTGGCGTTGGAACGGATCGAAAGGGCGAAACGCATCCTGCAAGATAACCTCCAAAACCCGCCCCCGCTGGACGAGTTGGCGAAAAGGGTGTCTTGTAGCCCCTACTATTTGAGCCGTCAATTCGCCAAGGAAGGCGGTGCCACCATGCAGCAATACCTGCGGCAACTGCGCATGGAACGCGCCGCGGAACTATTGCGCACCGGCAAGTGCAACGTCACGGAAGCCGCCCTGGAAGTAGGCTATAACAGCCTAAGCCATTTCAGCAGCACGTTTCACGAGACTTTTGGTTGCTGCCCGGGCCTATACCCTTTGCGTTGCCGCACCGCGGCGGTCAACGCGCATCCCGGGCCGGAAAGCTAGCGGCTAGGGCGCCAGGGTCCAATCCGGACGATCGGCGCGGTTGCACCAATGACGCATATCTTGCATCGCCTGGAGACCGTAATTCTCGGCGTGCCCATCGAGCAAAACGCCCACGGAATGGTTATTGAACCGGGGCGCGACAAAGCCCCACTGATTGGGCGCCAGCGACCGCGCGTAAGTCTCCGCCCATTGCCGGGTTTTAAGGTAAGGCGGCAGGACTTGGTAGTAACCTTGCGCCCCACTGCCGCCCGCCGTGGAGCGGGCGGCGAGGAATACCATGAGCTCACTCGGCCGCCGCGCTTCGGATATCTGAACGAGCACCGTGCCCCCTCCATATTTCGCGTTGGCGGCCGCCGGAGGAAACTCGGTTTCGTTGCCTCCAATGAAATAGGAATTGATGCCCAGCGAGGGAAACACGCTCGCCGCATAGACATAATCCCCATGAGCCTGCGCTTTTAATTGCGTTAACTTGGCGCGGTTTTCTCCCGAGTAGATCAACTCCATCGAGCCGGACATATACGGCAAAAGGCGCCAGGGATAACGCGCGTTTTCCGGAAACGACAAGCGCTGGCCGCGATCGTCCACCGCCGCCGGATCGGCGGCGTAGCCTGGAAACACCGCGCCGTTGTGATCGTCGCCATACATTTGGACGCCAAACATGAGCTGGCGTCCCGCCGATATTTCCTCGATCATCCTGGCTTTATTCTTCACCCGGCCCAAACAAGGCAGCAGCATCGCCGCCAGCACCGCCACAATGGCGATAACCGTCAGCAGCTCAATCAGCGTAAAACCTTTCGAACGGGGATTCACGAAGGTCCTCATGGGTTGCCGAGGCGATAAAAACGGCTTGAGTTCGTGGCGGTATCATCGCGCCAAACGCGGTACACCGGCGCTGGATAGGTTGGCTCGGAACGGGTCTTTTCCAGCCAGGCGGAGGTATACGAAATGGCGGGGTTATCGATATTTTGCCAACGTTTCAAATCCTCCGACCATTGAATCGCGCCCGTGGCGTTCGGCGTGGCGCTAAACCGCAATTCGGTCACCCCCGCCTGGCGCTCGATGGCTAACCAACGAACCACACTGCCGGCCACCGCGGGCTGCGTCCCCGCGCGATATTCAGCCGCATTGCTGGCGCCGTCACCATCGGGATCGCTGTTGGCGTCCGGGAGCAGAGAGCCAAAATAATAATTCTCCCAATCATCCGGCAAACCATCATTATCGCCATCGACTTCCGACCGTACGATCGCCCCTTCCAAATCGATCACGGGATATTGGTCCGCCGAGGCGAGCGGGCTGAATATGGTGTAGAAGCTGGGATAAGTGCCAGGCCCGGAAAAACTCGCGCCGACCAACGAACTCACCATGAAACTCAGATTCCCCTCGTTCAAGCCTTTTTGCGTATATTCATAAATCAGGGGATCGGCCAAGTTCAGCTCGAACGTCAACTGACTACCCACCGGCATCAATTGCCCGGGCTCGATCTCCGCCGATTGGCCTACCGCGAAGGGAGCCACTTCAAACGCCCCGGTAATTTCATTCGTGCCATTATCCCCTACGTTATTGGATACATCCACCAAGACGCCGCGAGTGTCGAAGCCCGCGGCATAGGCTACCCGATTGCTGTAATAACCGCCGGCGGGGTCCACGGCCCACGGTCCGTCTTGCGGATAATTCGTCGCGACAAATCCCCCGCGAAAACCAGCGCCAAACAATTCGACCGGGCAACTCTGGCTGGTGGGGGGAACATAGCGGGGGTCGTTGGTGGGGAAATAGGTTCGAAAATCGCGCAGCGCGCCGGTGTAGGTGTATTGTTTATCGGAAGCGATGGTCAGCGTCACCCGGGCGCGCCGCACGAGATAGTTCGTGGACCCAAGCCCGGCGGGGATGCTATTCGTGGTGCGCCAGCCCAATAGAAACTGCGCGTCGCGAGAATCGAAATCCGGATTCGATCCCAGCGCTCCGTACACGCTGGCCACGGGGCGGCTCGCGGGATTGGCGTTAAAAGGATACATCCAGCGCGCCAAGGACGCGGGTATGGCTTTCAAATGGAACGGTTGCCGGGGATACACGGGACTAAACGTGTCCGCCACATCTAAAGTCAGAGCATCGAAACTCAGGCTGGAACCGCCGGCGTAAAAAACAAGCGCATAATTGCTCGCCCTCAGCCCGCTCAAATCCCATTGCCATAAGGACGACACGCTGTACCCTTGCCCGCTCGCCCGGTTTAACTCCTCGCGGAACAAGGGCGCCAACAAATGCGTGCCGCCGTCATTCGTGTAAACGAGCGAAACCGAACTGTAATCCAGTTCGCTCCCGATCGTGCGAGTTTGCAGCACCACGGTGCCCAGCTCAAAGGGCGTGGCGTCGGCCAATTTAAAGGAACTGGTGGCCATATTGTAAATGTTGCCGCCGCCGGTAAGAAAAGCGTTAGTATCGGTTTGATATAGCTTCGCGCCGGTGGTCGCGTCCGGTTGATCCGCCGCGTTTCCAGGCTCGCCCTGCGCCACGGTGAAAGTCTCCCAATAACCGAACTGGCTGTTGGCCGTGCCGCGAAACAACGGCGCGACAAATCCATTCGTCGCCGCCGTCAAATCGCCCACCACGGAAAATAGGGCGCAGAGAATCGCCCCGGATTGAAACATCGTTCTTTGGTTTATGTTCATAATGCGTAACCCCGCTGACGCAGCTTCCATCCCGCTCATACTGCGTTCAACGATTCGCACCCTAACCGCGGAATCTGGTTCGCGCTCCCGGCGGCTTGTCGAAGATTTGCGGCGCGTTGCGTTCAACGCCGGTCCTGGGATGCCTCCTGGTAACATTGGCGTCGGATACCGTCACTCCGGGCGGGCGCGGTTTCAAGCGCCCCTTTCGACGCCGCATTGTAAGCGGATCGAGAACGTGATATTGAAAGACCACCCGTGGCGCGCAGCTTCGGGGGGCATGAAGCGGCGAACCCTAAAGCAACTCCGGTTCAAAATGGAGCCGGGCCATCATCACAACGTTTACGTGGTCCTGTTGGATCCGGCGGCGGGACGGCTGCGCGCGGTGCGGGCGGTCAATCCCAAACGCGATCCGCAAAAGCCTTGCGTGTATGTCGGGATGACCGGCCTGACGCCGGAAGAACGTTTTGAAAACCACCGACAAGGTATTAAATCCGCCTGGGTGGTCAAACGCTACGGGCTGCGGCTTCTGCCCGAATTGTTCGCCCACTTAAACCCGATGCCGTTTGAGGCCGCCGTCCAAATGGAACAAGATCTGGCGGAAGACCTGCGCCAATCCGGATACACCGTCACCGGCGGGCATTGAAACACAGGGCCGGTTCCCCCGGCGCGTCTAGGTTTTGAGCACCCAACGATAGCCGATGGCCGGCTCGGTCACGATGCGCTCGGGCGCGGACGGGTTGGCTTCCAATTTCTCGCGCAAATGCGCGATATGGACGCGCAAATAGTGGGTTTGCCCGGCTGATTTTTCACCCCACACTTCCAAGAGAATCTGGCGGTGCGTCAGCACTTTGCCCGCCTGGGTGACGAATAAGCGAAGCAGCGCATACTCAATCGGCGTCAGTTTCACTTCCTCGCCGTTTTTCCGCACCGTACGGCTGGACAGGTCCACTTCCAAGTTGCCATCGGTAAAGATCGCCCCCACTCCATGCGGTTGCGCGTGCCGGAGTGCGGCGCGCAACCGCGCCAGTAATTCGGCGCTGTTGAAAGGCTTGGTCACATAATCATCGGCGCCCGCGTCGAGCGCGCCCACTTTGTCGTCTTCATGATCGCGGACGCTTAGAATAATGATCGGGATGGAACTCCATTCACGAAGGCGCTTGAGCACTTCCAGACCGGCCAAATCGGGCAGACCGAGATCGAGCAAAACGGCGTCCGGCCGACGTTGCGCGGCTTCCACGATGCCGGCTTGCCCCGTGGCGGCCTCCAACACCCGATAACCGTCGGCCTCGAGCGTAATCCGCAAGAGACGGCGAATCTGCGGTTCGTCGTCAATAACCAGCACGGTGTTGCCTGCGTTGGCGGGTTCAGATTTCATTATCCCGGTTCAAAAATGGGCGGTTTTTCGGGCTGCGGCAAGCGCAAGATGAAAAGCGCGCCGCCGCCCGCCCGGTTACTGGCGCTAACGCTCCCGCTCTGGGCTTCGACAAATCCCTTCACGATGGTAAGCCCTAACCCGCTGCCGCCCGCTTGCGCCCGCGGGGCGCGGAAAAACTTGTCGAAAACCCGCGGTAACCATTCCGCGGGGATTCCAGGGCCATGATCGGCCACTGAAATATTTAAGGCGCCCGCTTCCATCCAGACGCTAGCTTCAATGGCCGTTCCCGCCGGCGTGTAACGGGCGGCGTTGAGCAGCAAATTGCCCAACGCATGCTGCATTAAAGAAAAATCCAGGCGGGCCAGCAAGGGCCCCTCGGGCATGGTGAGGCTCACTTTATGCGACAGGAGCTCCGGCTGCAATTCACGCACCGCCGTTTGCACTAGATCCCGCGCATCGTGCCAGTCGAGATGCGGACGGACCTTACCGGATTCCAGACGCGCCACATCGAGCAGGTTGCCCACCACCCGATTAAGCCGGGCGTTGGCCTCCTGAATTTCACCAATTAACGCGCCTCGATACTCGCGAGTCCCAGCCTCGGCGGCCGCCAGCGCCGACACGGCGCTGGTACTAGCCGCCAACGGAGTGCGCAATTCATGCGAGATGGAGTTCAGCAGGGTTTGGCTAAACTTATCGGATTCGGCAAGCAATCGCGCTTGTTCCGCGGCCGAGCGAAGTTCGATGCGGTCAAGAATCAACGCGGTCTGCCGGGCGAACGTTTCCAGCAAATCACGCTGGGCCAACGTCAAATTCCGGTCACTTGGGCTGATCGCCAGCACGCCGAATACTTTTCGTTCGGTAACCAGGGGTAAATGAAACGCCTTGGCGCCGGGGAGATTGTCCGTAAACCGGCCGGCGGGTTTGCCCTGACGAAAGGCCCAATCGGCGACCCCGAGTTCCTTTTCGGACAAGCTCAAAGAACTGTCAGGATGCGCGGCAAGCTGATCGTTTAAAAGAAAAACAACCGCGGCGGGAGCGCTGAACACTCGATGAATTTGAGAAACGAGTTGCCAGACGACCTCCTCGCGCGAGGTGGCCTCGGCCATGTCCCGCGTGAATTCATACAACGCCACCGCGCGCTCCTCGCGGCGCCGCTCGGCCTGCTCTTGACTGCGAATCCTAGCCACTAGCTGGCCGAGAACCATGGCCACAATGAAGTACATGGCAAAAAGGATGGCGTCCTCAAGTTTGGCGATGATGAAATAAAAGCGGGGGGGTAGAAAAAAATAGTTCCAAGCCAGCGCGCTCGTCGCCCCCGCCAACAAAACCGGACCGCGCCCCACTTTCAAGGCGATCAGCACCACGGCGAGCAGGAAGACCAATCCCGGCACCCGCGGTCCGGCCAATGACATGAGCCCGAGATTCACTACTCCCGTAGCAACCACAACCGCGAGCGCAAAAACATATTGTTGAAAACTGGACGCAAAGGCCGGTCGCCAAACGCGTGTCGGCCGGCTTTCGCCGGTTTTCTTCGCGCGCACGACCTGTAGGTCGACGTCACCGGATTCACGCGCGAGCCGCCACATCAGCCGATAGCCACGCCACCAGTCCAGCCAGCCAATACCGGCCGGTTTTCCAATAATAAGCTGCGTCGCGTTGTGTTGGCGGGCGACACGCAGCAAACCGCGCACGAGATCATCATCGGTGGTGGCTAACACTTCCGCCCCGAGTTCGCGGGCGGTGGCGAGATTCTTTTCCAACCGGGCCTGCGCGACGGGCGTGAGTGAACGCGAATGTTCCACATGCGCCGCCAACCACCGGCAGCGGAGACTGTCGGCCATGTGCCGCGTCCACCGGAGGAGCGGTTCGGCAAATGGACTGGGACCTATGCCGACCAACAGACAATGCCCCGTCTTCCAGGGCTCATCGCTGGCTTGACGCTTCCGATAGTCACGCGTATCCACGCCAACGTGATCCGCCACCAACCGCAACGCCAGCTCCCGCAGTGCGTTCAGATTGGCTTCGCGGAAAAAATTCCGCGCGGCGGATGAAGCGCGGCCGGGCAAATAGATTTTGCCCTGGCGCAACCGTTGAACCAATTCAGCGGGCGGAAGATCCACCAACTCAAGTTCCGCGTCATCTAAAACACTGTCGGGCACGGTTTCGCGAATTTCGGCGCCGGTGATCTGCCGGACCGTGTCGGCGCGGCTTTCCACGTGCTGCACGTTCAGCGCGCTGAACACATCGATACCCGCGTCGAGCAATTCGGCAACGTCTTGCCAGCGCTTCGGATGGCGGGCGCCGGGAACGGTCGTGTGCGCCAACTCATCGACGATGGCGATTTGGGGGCGGCGCGATAAAACCGCGTCGAGATCCAGTTCGGCGATCGCCACCCCGCGATATTCATGCTGCCGGCGAGGAACCAAAGGCAAGCCATGGGCAAGAGCTTCGGTTTCCTCGCGCCCGTGCGTTTCCACATAACCCACCACCACATCGCGCCCCGCCTTTAGCTCCCGTTGCGCGGCCTCCAGCAGCGCATAAGTTTTACCAACGCCAGGGCACATCCCAAGGAACACTTTGAGCCGCCCGCGTTGCTTCGCGGCTTCCTCGCGCTGAACCGACTTCAATAGCGCATCGGGATTGGGACGGTCACTTTCGTTCACAAATTTATCTTGGCTGTTCCCATGCTGTACGCAACCCCAAAGGCCAAACCTCTTCCTGGGAAGATCCATCCCTTCCATGGTGTGGAGAGCAAAAACGCGACCACAAAGCAGGTTCACGGAAAGACCTTTCGTTGGCTATGGGAAATTGGACCGGGGAGCGAATCGCTCGTCTTTTTTGAACGACACCGTTTCCAAAGCCACAGGAGTGGGGCGCCAAACAGCCACCACCAAATAGGTATGGCCAACAAGTTGCCAATGGCCAGTACCACAAAGAGTAAGGCGTCTAGAACGCGCACAGGAGTGGCTGATTAAGGTTACACCGCCGCCATTTCTAACCCGATGAAAAGGCATGGCGCTGATCGCCATATTCGATGCATCTCTCCGACTACCATGTTGGGATAGACCGGGCTTCACTTATCCAACGCCAAGTTCAGTTGCAAGACATTCACCCCCGCATCGCCTAAAAAACCTAAAGCGGCCGACTGGGTATTGGCGCGAACCAATTCCAGAATCGTTTCGACCGGCACCTTTCGCGCCTTCGCGACCCGCGCCACCTGCAATTCGGCGTTGCGCACACTGATGTGCGGGTCCAACCCGCTGCCGGAGGCAGTGACCGCGTCGGCGGGAACGGAGTCGGTCTCCTTGAGATTATTTTCGGCTCGGTACGCCGCGAGTCGATCCTTAATGGTGTCATTCAGTTTTTGCGAGGCCGGCCCGAGATTGCTTCCGCCCGAGCTAGCCGCGTCGTAGCCGTTGCCGGCGGCGGATGGGCGCGAGTGAAAATACTTTGGGGCGATGAATCCCTGGCCGATTAACTCGGATCCGCGTACGGTGCCACGGGAGTCGACGATCAGGCTACCATTGGCTTGGTGGGCAAAGGCGATCCGCCCCATTCCCCAAACGGCCAAAGGATAAAGTCCGCACAACACGACCGCAAAGATGAGCGTGGAAACAACCGCGCCGCGCAGTTCAGAAACAAGCTCTTTCATAGGTTAAACAAGTTTTAAGGTGGTGATGAGAATATCGATGACTTTAATGCCCGCGAACGGAATGATGATGCCGCCCAAGCCATAGATAAGCAGATTGCGCTGAAGAATGGCCAGCGCGCCAATGGGTCTGTAGGCCACGCCGCGCAACGCCAGCGGGATAAGGGCGACAATGATGAGCGCATTAAAAATCACGGCGCTCAAGATGGCGCTTTGCGGCGAAGCCAGGCGCATAATGTTGAGGGGCGCAATGGCCGGAAAGGTGACCATGAGCATCGCGGGAATAATCGCGAAGTATTTGGCCACATCGTTGGC
>DBTJ01000038.1 GCA_002306985.1 Verrucomicrobia bacterium UBA1319 | reverse complement strand
TTGTATTGCGCCGACACGCTGCCGGGCCGCATCGGCCCCAGTTCCTGCGACCGCGTTTTGAGCGCCGGGATTTTCCGTTCGATTTTTTGAATAGCTTGATTCGTTTCCATGTCCGATAGTGTATATAGGCTATCGGATATGGCGGGCTCTTTCTCTAACTTTATTTTCGAACCGCGCTTCCTGGCTTTGGCTGGCCTGGCTGCGGGCCGTGGCCCGATTCCGGCCCGCCTGCGCCCGCAACACCACCTTCCTGTGGCTCACCGTGGTGCTGGCCGCCATGTGCCTCCGCCCCGACTTGGGCGGGGTGACTAGCCTGGTCCGCGCCCTGGGGCTTTCCCCGGACACCTACCGCTGTTTGCTGCATTTCTTTTACTCCAACGCCTTGCGGCTGGACCCGCTGACGCTGCTTTGGCGCCAGACGGTGGAGCGTCTGTTCGCCCGGCGGCTCGTGCGGGTCAAGGGCCCCCGTCTTGCTGGTCGACGGCCTCAAGCGGGGCAAGGAGGGGCGCCAGATGCCCGCCGTCAAAAGCCTGCACCAGGAGTCTGGTTTCAATTCCAAGGCGGCGTTTATCATGGGGCACTCGTCGCAAGCCGTCGCCGTGCTGGCCCAGGTGGCCGACGTGTGGTGTCCTTTCGGCAGGCGTGCGTGAAGGCGGAAAGGTGGCCGGGGTAAGGTAGGGTTAAAAAGCTATGAAAATGAATTCACCGGCGCAAAAGCAGGAACTCTTGGCGGCCATCGAACCCCTGCGCGCGAAGATTGAGCACTGGCGAAAAACACGAGCGGTGGTCGGACACATGCCGCGCCGCACCTCTTGATCCTTTTGCCGCCAAGCCGGATTGACGACCACGGTGGTTTCAGAAAGGGGTTCGGTGCCGTATTCGATCAAGCGTCCAGCCCATAGTGGCGGCCCATGTAGGCAAAGAAGTTTTCCTGGCACCATCGTGCGAACAGGGCCACCGCCACGGCGTCCAAGTTGCGCGTATAATCGGTGGCCACCATGGCGGTCTGGTGGCCCCGTTCATCCCGCTGACGCACCTCGCGCACTCACAGCCCGTTGCTCAAGCGCGTCCCCCGCTCGGCCAACAACAGCTCCACTTCTTCGCCGTTAATCAAATGGACTTTGCGCGGGCCAAATTCCTGGCGTTCCCATTGGCCTTGGGGAAACTTGTGGTAGGTGATGACCGCGATGCGCACGGCCCACATGCGCGCGAAAAACTCCGGCGAATAGCCCGCCCGATCGAAGATCAGGGTGAAGCGGGCTCGCTGCGGGTCGGCCTCCAACTCAGGCGCCGTGGGTTGGCCGGGCACATCCTGAAGCCGGCGCGGCACCATCAGTTCCTCCAGCACTTTTAATAATCCCGGATCGGAGGCTTGCGTCACCACGAAAAACGGCTGCCCATCCATGGCGTTGACCCAATAATCGGTGGTGCCCCGCTGGCAGAGCCGTTGGCGGGCCACATAGCGCCGGGGCAACACGGTCAGTTTGCCGTTATAAACGCGCACATGCCCGTCGATGTAGAGCGTGCCCGCGCTCTCCGGCTGGGCTTCCATCCACTCCCTGGCCAGTTGACTGCTCCATTGCCTCACCGCTTGACTCTCCTGGCAGAGGAGTTGAATTTTCTCCCGCAGCGTGCGCACTTCCGGAATCCGGTCCAACCCCAGCAATTTGCCCCATTCCCCCGGCGGTTCATAGCGCAAAGCTTCCAAGGATTGGACCCGCGCCAACGCCAGCAAGGCGATCGTAATAAAGATCGTTTCCAACGGATAAAAGCCCGGCGGCAAAAGAAAATGCTCTTGGCTGTGGCGCAGCAAACCTAATCCCAACAAAGCCGGCAGCGCGCACCATACCCCGCCCCGGGGAACCTCGGCCACGCGCTCAAATTGGATCGGCGCCGATTGGAGTTTACCCAAGGATGCCAGCAGACGCTCGTCCAACCGGGTCGTCGCCACCCCCATCGCCGCTTGGCTATCGACCACACTGCGTTCGCTCTTATGGAGCGCGACCAAGTCGGAAGGACAACTCAATGCGGCGAGATCTTTTTTTTAAACTGCCGCAACCGGCCAGCATCAATGGCCTTGTGCAGCGTGCTCGGCAAAAGACCCAGCTGGCGGCTGATCTGAGGCACACTCTGTCCGGCATCCAACAGGGCTTGAACCTCCTGCCGCCGCTCGGGCGTTAACCGCGTCCCCTGCCGCCGGGCCGGCGGCTTGAAGAACACTTCGGCCCCGCCTTCCCGGTAGCGGCGACAGCAGCGTTTAACCGTGGTCAAAGGCACTCCGAAGGCCTTGACGATTTGGCCCTGCGTGGCCGTGCCATTGATGATGTGTTGCGTCGTGAATAAACGGAAACTAGTCAGATCTTCCCGGGCATGGGTGAAGACGGGAAGGTGGCCGTTGAAATAGACGACCTGGCCGTGGCGCTGCTCAAAGGCCAGTTCGGAAGTGATCGCCACGCTGCCATCGGGAAACAAGGGCAATTGAACCTGGGGCATGCCATCATTCTTTCCTCCGTCGCCGCGCTGACAAGCCGAAAAATGGGTCCGCTTCTCCAACTTTTCCCCAGCGCCTGGTATCCCTAATCAGGTCCATTGATTTTCCATGACCTCCTAAATTTAAGGTCCGGGATCAGGAGTTCTGAGCCCATTCCGATGACTGATCAGTAAGGGCCGACATTACCCCGGCTAGCAAACTCATTTTAAACGCAAACACCTCGAACGAAGCGTTTGAGGATGGTGGAGGCGGCGGGAGTTGAACCCGCGTCCCAAACATAAAAACCAGCGGCGACTACATGCTTAGCCAAGGGAGAGTGTTCGGCGGTTGGATAACACCCTGGCCTGAATCCAACTTCCTAGCTGGCATGAAATTTTTTCGGCTTTGCACGCGCCCGCTCCGGGCATCGCCTACGCCTGCTGTAGCGTTCTCCATCGTAGCAGGTGTCCAGTGGAGAACGTCGCAGCACTTAGGCCGCGAGAGCTAATTCTTCGTTAGCAGTTATTTTTGGTTCGATGATTTACGAGGCCAACGAACCGTCCTCGGCATGCCACCCCTGGCGCATATCCTTGGTCGAAACCAGTACGCCCCCATCCAAATCGACTCTGTCTTCAATCTAAAGCCTTTCCCTCCAAGGTCAAGCTGGGCCTTTGCATTTCAGCAATTTCGCAGGGCAAATTCATGAAGCGGGTTTTAAGGTTGGCTTGGAAGCAGAAACGAAAATCATGGCGCGGCGAAGGTTTTCCTCCTCGAAAAAGGCCTGAAAGTCGGTGGTGGTTTTATACTGAGGTTTTTTGTGTTGGGATTGCCAATGGGCGAAGAGGCTGTTGGCAATGCGGCGGAACATCCCCATGATCCAAAGGCTTTTGGGGGTTCGCAGGCGGCAGCAGTCGTCATTCTGGGAGACATCGAGCCGAAGATGGAGCCCATTTTCAATCGCCCAAGCCAGCCGGTTATTCTTGAGCCAAGTCAGCGCGTTGAGCCGGGAAGGCTCT
>DBTJ01000173.1 GCA_002306985.1 Verrucomicrobia bacterium UBA1319 | reverse complement strand
AAAATGTCCCGCTGTTCCCGCACGTGGGCCAATTCCCGGCGGGCGGCGTCCAACTGGGATTGCAGATCAGCGACCGAGCCGGGCTGAGCTAGGTTTTGCTCCTGCCGTCGCCCTCCCCCCAGCGCCAGCCGGAGCAAAAGGCTTCCGCCAAGCATAGAGCAGCTGGGAGCTAATTCCCAGCTCCTGGGCGATTACTCCCGCCGACTTGTCGCTAGCCAGCCAGTTCTGGACGGCTTCGCGTTTGAACGTTTCATCGAATTGGGCCCGCGGTTTATTACAGTTTTCTTTGATGGTTTTCAGGTTGCACTAGAGCCCGTTTCTCTGTCCACCATTTCGAGGCAACCTCACCATACTCTATTTACCCGCCGGCAAACGCCGCCTGCCTCAAACCTGATTCCACTCAAAATAGCGAGGAACCCGGCCAGGGGTATCAAGTGGCTGCGTGCGGCGCGGTTGCGGAGTCGGCGGGACTATTGACGTCCAGTCTTTCGCCACCTTCGATAAACCTGTTTCACCGATTGACCGATCAGCCAAACCATGGCGGCGTAAATCGTTAGCGCAACCAGAATCGCTCCTAAGACTCGTAGAAATCCGGTATAGAGTGTCCAGTCCTCCGTCCACCATGAAAGCGGCAATCCCGCCACTACGGCAACCATAAGGGTTCCGATCAAAAGCCGATAATGGGCTTGCTGGTATTGGGGATCTTCTTCCCACATAAAGGCATCCAAGCGCGCGGACACAGGACTAGCCCTCAATTCAATCAATGGCCTATAGGCCCCGTCTTGTTGGTTAGACGCTGGCCGGTGGCAATCGTTACGCATCTTGGCCTGCCAAATTTTGCCACTCGGCAAATTCAGATGACTTGGCGGCCCATTCATTATCTCGTCCTGTGTTTCCACTTAAGCTCAGTCTAGACTTGTCGATATTACCGATAGTAGCGCTTTTTCTAAGCGCCGGAACAAGGGGGCGGCGAAAGTTTATGAGAGACACTCAATCATCCTGTGTGCTTGGCATCATGCGCGGACGTGATTTAGCGCGTGGTTTTCCGCCGGAACAGTGGCTGGCTGGGCATGGGCCGCTTGCCGGGAATCGTTCTTTATACAACACGAACAAGTTACACCTATGACTATCCATCGATTATTTATTTTGGCGATGTCCTTGTTGGCAGTCGCTCGCGTTCAAGCTGAAGCGCTGGAACCCGCCATTCAGGCGAAAATCGAAGAACAGTTGAAAGTCACGCAAAGCTGGGCCAGTGATCCGGTGATCGTTAAAGCGGTCAAGGACCATAACACGGCTTTACCCGCGGACCAAGCCGCCATGACTCAAGATAAATGGAAAGGACTTTCCGTATTGGATCCATTGGTGCGGGGTTTTACTAAAAACGAAGCGGGCCAGTTTCTGAAGAGCAAAAAATCGGAATTTGTCACCGAAGCGTTTGTTTCCGGCGCCGACGGCCTTAAAGTTGCCTTTTTGGCCAAGCCGACCAATTGGAGCCACAAGGGAAAATCCAAGCATGATGAGCCGATGAGTGGCAAGACTTGGCAAGGCGCGGTGGAAGTAGATGAATCGACGGGGTTGCAGCAAGTCCAAATCGCGGTGCCCATTCTGGATGAGGGTAAGCCGATCGGTTCACTGGTGATTGGGATAAGCGTTTCCAAGCTAAAATAAACCCGTTTCAAACCGCGTCCGCATTTCGCCCTTGGCCGCCGCCGAATATTTGCCAATCCCATGAATACCTTAAGTTTGCCCAGGCAGTTTCTCCTGCTCTTGCTACTGCTGGCCGGTGCCGGAGGCGTGATATCCCTGCTTTCCTACAGTTTATTATCGGTCACCGTGAAGGATGGAAGCCGCCGCATGGAAGACGCGCTCGTGCAATTGGATCGCAGCTACTCCTTGTTGGAACGGGCCAGCGAGATGGAAGGCGAATTGCAACGTTTATTGCGGTTAAAAGATCCCGATGACATGGAAAAGAGTGTCCAGATAATCGAGGCTAAACAAAAGCAGGTTAAGGAACTTATAGTCGCCGAGGGGATTGCTACGACCTCCATCCAAGCGGTTTTCGATAAATTGCTGGGCGCCAACCAAGAAGTCAAAGACCTGTTTTTGCGAGGCGAAATCAGTTCCGCGATCGAGCGGTTTTTTGGCGTCTTGCTGCCGCAATACGATACGTTTCTCGCGCAGGTGCGGCAGCACCATCAAACGGTGGCGTCGGAAACGCGCGCGCGATGGAACAAGGCGTCCCAGGCTTCACGCCAAAGCATGGTTTGGAAATTTGGGGTGGCGGGACTCGTGATTTTGCTAGTGGCTTTGACCGCGTTGGGAGTGGAGCGGCGGCTTTCACACAAACTGTTTGAATTAAGCCGTCGGCTGGTCGGTACCAGCGGCAGCTTGGACGAATCGTCGCGCCAAGTGTCCGCCGCCAGTAGTTTTCTAGCCAAGAGCGCCGGTGAGCAGGCCGCCACCTTGGAAGAAACTAGCGCCTCGTTGGAACAGATGGCGGGTCAGACCAAGCAAAACGCCGGTCACGCGCTCCAAGCTAAAGATCTGGCTAGCGAAACCCGGCAAGCCGCCGACGCCAGCGCTCAGGATATGCGCGAAATGAATCAAGCCATGTTGGAGATCGAGTCGGCTAGCAAAGGCATTGCCAAGATCATCCAAACCATTGATGAAATCGCGTTCCAAACGAATATCCTGGCCTTGAACGCCGCCGTCGAAGCCGCCCGGGCGGGGGAGGCGGGCTTGGGCTTTTCGGTCGTGGCTGAGGAAGTGAGAAATTTAGCCCAACGCAGCGCGGAAGCCGCGCGGGAGACCGCCGATAAGATCGAAAACGCCGCCGACAAAAGTCAGCGGGGCGTTGAGATTAGCACCCGGGTGGAGCAGCGATTGGGCGATATCACCGAGCGCGTGCGCAAGGTGGACGAATTAGTGGCTCAAATTGCCACCGCTTCGGCGGAGCAGAGCCAGGGAATCGATCAACTCAACCGGGCGGTTGCCGAGCTGGACAAGATTACTCAATCCAACGCCGCCAGTTCCGAGGAAAGCGCCAGCGCGGCCCAGGGCTTAAGCTCGCAAGCGGCGCAGTTGCGACGTGAAATTGGCGAATTGCAAGGTTTGGCGGGGGTTAACCAAGGGGAGGAGGTACTCCCCCTGGCGTCAATCGAAGCCAGTCAACCAGCCGCCCCAAGTCCGGTTAGTGCCCAAGTAGAGCCATAAATATCGTTCGTCAGCGCGCCACCGTTATCTACCAGGTGGCGGCTCCTTTTCCGTTGCGGGCCGCGCCAGCCCAACTTTCAGCATCGCCGTGTCAGGTCCCAAGTTCGACCTGTCAGCGGGTTTTGTGCTGAAAAGACCCTCGATTTCTGCCTCCACAAGGCGATTGACTCCCTGAAGCCGCTTTTTTATATCTGGCTTGGTCTGTGGGGCTAAAGGAAAACATTTGAACGTTTTGGCTCGCAAAACGGTCCATTGCCCCGTAGGTTTATGGATTGTAAAGCATGGATGTGGAAGGTGTTGGAAAGAAACGGCCATCATGAATGCAGGCATTACAGAGATTAACGAACAAGTGCGGCAGGCGGCGACGTTTTTGCAGCCGCTTTATGCGGAGCTGAACAAGGTCATTATCGGGCAGAAGTATTTGACCGATCGCTTGATCGTCGGGTTGTTGGCTAACGGCCACGTATTACTGGAAGGTGTGCCCGGCTTGGCCAAGACGCTCTCGATCAAGTCCCTGGCGGCTTGCTGCCACGCCCGGTTTTCACGGCTCCAGTTCACGCCGGATATGCTGCCGGCGGATGTGATTGGCACCCAAATATATAATCCTCAATCCGGCGGTTTTACCACGCGGCGGGGGCCGGTGTTTGCCAATCTGGTGCTGGCGGATGAAATCAACCGCGCGCCCGCCAAGGTGCA
>DBTJ01000064.1:79206-80971 GCA_002306985.1 Verrucomicrobia bacterium UBA1319 | reverse complement strand
CGTAATTATATTGTCACTGTACTAGGACGGGGTGAGGAAGCCCTACAAAGTCATTCAGCGCTGCTGAAAGGCTGTTGAAAATGGCTACGCGCTCATCCAGGGGCAATCCCTTTGCTGCTTCGAGTTGCTGAGTAATTTGTTTATTCCATAAAATTATAGCTCCATGGGCTTGCCTCAATAAAGTGGATAGTAAAATCGGTTCAATTAATGGTTAGTTTATTTGGAGTTCAAAGTCAACCGGAGAACCGAAATTTTTCACCCTCCAGCGATTCATCCACCACAGGGATTGCCTCCTCCTCTCGGACGAAAATGACGGCTTCTTTGGGGATTAGCATAGGCGCAGCTTAAAAATCTTATCCGGGGCAGGCAATGATTTTTTGCAGGCCAAGCGGGCTCGCCATTGGGAGATGCAGCGGCAACAAGATGCTACATTCCGAAGCGCGGGCCGGGGGCGAACCAGCGCGCGCATCATCCCATAGCCCGCGGCCCTGTCGAGCCCTTGTTCACTCGCCTCATACTGGACCCCATGGCCATGCCCAAAAGCGAGCAAGCGAAGGTGAAAAAAATCAACGGAATGAGCCCGTTAATGCCCAAAGCTAGCATTAAGCAGAACAGAACAAAATGCATCGCCGTAACCAAAGCGAGTCTTTCGGAAAGTGGCAGCGACTTAGGAAGTGCTATTAAAAAATTCACTACAAAATATCCCGCACCCATCGCGAGAAAAGCGGCTGCGGGACTATACCAATGCTCGAAGCAGGCCCCCATGACGACTAGGACTAAGCCTAACAGTGCCGCCATGCCCTGTTTCCATAAGCGCGGAGGCTCGGGCTCTGGGACAGGAAAGAGGGAATGGTTAGTTAACATAGTGACGTCTTTCCGGCCTCCGCCGCTGGCGAATGAGGCAAAAGCCAAGTTTAGGGACCACTGCTAGAAAACGCTACATACTTGCCAGCCACACTCGCAACTCACTTTGAGGCCAATTGTGTCCTCACAATATACGGCTTTTTCGCCCATTAGCAAACAAAATACTCGTTGATTCGGCGGTTCCGAATAACCCCGTGGGTTAGAATAAAACAGGGGCGAGAGCCAGGAAAGACGTTCGGGACGGCTGGATGTGGGTAAAACCGTGAGCTCAGGCGCGGAGCGCCTGGTGGCGGGAGATAAGATGGACCAGGGATCGGGTTATGGTCGCATTGTTCGCGAAGGGTCGGAGGCTTGGACGGTGGGGGGAGGCGTTTGGACGGGCTAGGTTTTTGGCATGGTTGTAGGCGTAATGGCCGGCTTGGTTTGCGGTGGCATTTCGATAGTCCGTGTTGTAGGCATAGAGGCCGAGGGGCATCCGAGGCGGGCTAAGCGCGTCATCGTTTATGCCAGCCGGGTTATCCGGGGCGGCTCGTAATCGCTGGGCGGGCTCAAGGGTAAACGGCTGCGCCTGGCTAACGCCTGGAAGTCAATTCAGCGTCAAGGTGTCGTAGCCGTATTCCGGGCTGGCCCGCCGGCTGGTTTGCGGCTCGGAGGCGCGGGCTAAGAACGCGGGCGATGGCAAACTGGCGGAGGCCAGTGCGCACGTGAAGAACAGGATGGAGAATAGCCAAGCCACTTCATCGGTATTATTAGCTAATCCCCTACTTTTGAGCAAGGTTGTTTTGCGCACCAACGGGCGGCGAAGACGGGTCGAGGGCAGGCTAAGCAGTCAAGGGGCAAACCGTGGCGCGGTTTGCCCCCTTTTGAATCGAAGCCGGAAGGGGGTTCCCGCCGGCGAGCC
>DBTJ01000064.1:73540-78971 GCA_002306985.1 Verrucomicrobia bacterium UBA1319 | reverse complement strand
CGAAGCCGGAAGGGTGTTCCCGCCGGCGATTCGTTCAATAATCGGCCGGGTTAACGGCCATGGCGGAGGGCGGGAGAAGGGCGGGATCGGCGCCCAACTCGCGGTTGGGGACATTCCCCATGCGCAGCTCGAGTTTACCGCCGTTGGCAAGGTCCGCGTGCCGCACCCACACTTGCGAGCGCGGCTGGCCATTGAGACGGATGCTTTGGATGTATTTGTTATCGGCCGAGTTATTCGGGCAGGTGATGGTTAGGGTTTTGCCATGGAGCAAGCGGATGGTGACGCGGTCGAAGACCGGGCTGCACAGATCGTACACGGGCACGCCCGGGGTCACGGGGTAGAGGCCCAGCATGGAAAACACGACAAACGCGGTCATGCCGCCGCCATCCTCGTCGCCCGGCATGCCGAGCAAGGTATCGGTGAACCAGGTGTCCAAGAGCATGCGCACGCGTTTCTGGGTTTTCCAGGGCGAGCCGAGGTGGTTATACAAGTACGGGATCGCCAGGCTGGGTTCGTTGCCCATGGAGAACATGCCGACCAAGCCGCTGGAGTCGGGGAACCGGGACCAGAATTCGTATTTGCTCCGGTCCAAGCCTTCGCGGAACAGCTGATCCAGCTTCGCTTCGGCCCGCGGGCGACCGCCCATTAATTGGAACAAGCCCTGCAAATCGTGCTGCACGTCCCAATTGTAGGTGAGGATGTTGTTCTCGGTCGTGTACGCGCGCCCGCCCATGCCGCCGGAAAACTTGGGATCGAACGGCTCGATCCATTTGCCCTCGGCGTCCTTGGGCCACATGCTGTTTTTATCGGCGCGGAACAGGTTGCGGTAGTTGCCGGCGCGTTGGAGGAAGAATTGATAATCCGCCTCGTTGCCTTGGGCGCGCGCCAATTGCGCGGTGCACCAATCGTCGTAGCTTTGCGCCTGGGTCACGGAGACGGCCTGCCGCGCCTCGAAGGGATGCACGCGCGCGACGGTTTCTTTTTCGTCGGGCCGCAAGGCGGGCAGGTAGCCGTGGGCGGCTAGAAAATCGTCCAGCTCGCATTTGGGGCCTTTGCGCCAGGGCAGCCAGGTGCCTTCGACGGAGTTTTTGCGCAACCCGGCGTAAGCGGTCTTGAGGTCGAAATTGCGCACGCCTTTGGCCCAAGCATCGGCGATCCAGGGCGCGGCGTGGTTACCGGTCATGCATTCGTGATTCCCGTAGAGCACCGCGAAGCACGGCATCCAGCCCAATTGCTCGTACATGCGCACGTAGGATTGGATTTTATCCGCCTCCATCTCGGGGTTGAGCAGGGTGTGCAGCGGTTCGAGCGCGCGGTAAGTGTCCCAGAGCCAGTTGTCCACGTAAAACGGGCGCGGGTCCCGGTGCACCTGATGATCGTAGCCGCTGTAGTATTGGCCGTCCTCGGTGATATTGATCATCCGCTCGTAAGTCCGGTAAAGGGAGGTGTAGAACACGCGGCGTTGGGCGGGCGTGCCGCCTTCCACCTTGATTTGGCCCAGCACTTGGTTCCAGCGATCGCGCGCGCGGCGCTTCACGGCGTCGAATTCCCAACGG
Source organism: Verrucomicrobia bacterium UBA1319 (assembly GCA_002306985.1). GTDB lineage: Bacteria > Verrucomicrobiota > Verrucomicrobiia > Limisphaerales > UBA1319 > UBA1319. Next base: position 77,415 of record DBTJ01000064.1, on the reverse strand, counting down.
GGGATCTCCTTGGTGAGGTTCTGGCGCGCTTGTTCGACGCTGATGAACGAAATGCCATAGCGGAATTGCAGGGTTTTAACGCCGTCCAAGCCTTTGAACACGACGCGTTTTTTATCCGCGCCCGCGGACGCCGGCACGACCTCCTCATCAAACTCCCCGTAGAGGTAAGCTTGCATGCCCTGGAACTTTTCAAAGCCGGTCACCGCTCGGCCGTTGCCGGCGGAGAGCTCGCCATCGGTGCGATTGGCCAGCACCACCACGGGCTTGCCCGAGGGAACAGTGAACCGGAATATGCCGCTGCGCTCGCCCGGGCTGAATTCGGTTTGAATCAGCGAACTATCGAAACGGGTGGATAAGTAATAAGGCGTCAATTTCTCCTGGTCATAGGCTTGCGGCCGTCCCCAGGTCTGCGCGTCGGTCGCCCCGTCGGCGGGCATCAGCCAGAACAATTCGCCCAAGCGATGGGAAATCAAGGTCAGCGGGAAGGAGTCGATTCGGTCCGCCAGCTGATCGGCCCGCACGGGGTACACGCGGATCATGCTATTGGGGATTTGGACGGTGGGCCGGGTGGGCTCGAGCATGAACCCCTGGCCGCCGATGGTGGGATCGACCCATTCCACTTGGGCTTGGGTCGCCACGCCCGCCAGCAGGGCGCCGGCGAGCAAAATGTTGCTAACGATACTTTTCATGAGCTGTTTGTTATTCGATTTTAGGGCCGCGCGCAATCGCGCAACGGCGGATATTCATTTTCCGGCCGCGGCGGTTTCCGGCCGTTTAGGCGGGGTTTGGGCGAGGGGCAGTTCGCCGCGCAACATTTTTCCGGCCTGGCCGGTGAGCCAAAGATAGTGGTCCGAAGGCATGCCTTCGCCATCCAGGAGCCGGGGACCGACGGGCGGCCGGCCGGCGCATTTGAAGATCGCCGTGCCTTCGTCCATTTCATCGAACATGGCCACGTAGATCATCCGGGCGCCCGATTCTATGGCGGCGCTCAGCTGGCTCCAATAGAACTTGCCCTGCTGGCGCGGGATCTGGTTCAAGGGCGGCAGGCCGCCAAACTCGAGCCGGCCCAGATTGTACCAGCTAAACCCGGGGCAGACGCACGGCGCGTAGTCCAGCCGCCGCTCGGCGCACCAGGCCAGGTCTTGTTTCACTTGCGTCGCATAGCGTTCCTTTTCGTTATGCAGCAGCGGCGTGAACCGCTGCACCATCCATGGCATGACAAGATCGGCTTTGGCCATCACCTCGTGCAAATAGGGATCGGGCAAACAATCCACGCCGAGGTCGCGAAAATACGTGGGCACGCCCAGCATCACCGCGCAACCGCCATACTGGGGATCGTGCTTAAGGAAATCGATCAGCCGCTCGACGCCGATGTTTCGAAGATTATACGGTCGGTCCGGAAACCCGAGCCCCCAGATCGCGACCAAGGGCTTGCCTTTATGGTAGAGATAAGTCTGGTTGGCGCCCTGGGAGGTTAGGCGCAATTGGTCCACCAGTTCCTTCCAATCCTGGATCAGCGAGGCGCAATCCTCGCCCGTGGCGTTGAGGCCGGACAAATCGTACATCACCGCCAGGGCGCGGCCGTGTTTTTGAGAGGCTTTAAACGCGTGCTCCAGCACGACCCGGCTTTGGCGGCGGCTGGCTTCCCGGCGGGTGACGCCGAAGAAGCGCTGCACAAACGCGCCGTCGATCCCGTATTCCGCCATCCACTTGAAATGCAGGTCCACCGTGCTTTCATCCACCGAGCTGAACACGCGGGCCACCGTGCCGTCCTGGTTGGTGAAGGCGGTGGGATACGTTTGCGCGTACTCGGAGATTTCGGGCCAGCAATCCACGTGCAAATCCGCGGGCGGGCCAAACTTGCCGCGCGCGCCGTAGTGCCCCCAGCCCTCGCCCGAGCCATCGCCCGGCGCGCGGAACCAGCCTTGATAGCCGCACATCACACGGCCTTCGTAGGTGGGATAACGCGAGCCCGGACTATGTTTGCTTTGCGCCGGCGCGACGGGCAGCAAGCCCAATAAGGAGACGAGGAGGAAAAATCCGCATTTCATGGTGGCCGCATTCTAGTCGGGTCGCGGGGAAGGAGGCAATAGGTATCCGCGAAAAACCCCGTCATAAACCTCACCAAACGAGCCATTTATCCCCGAAACCGGGGAGGCCGAAAGCGGTTTTACGGCGCGTCCGGCCTCATCTCCCGGGAAAACGGGTGCGCACCGAGTACAACGCGGTGCGCGCGCGGGAACGGCTGAAAACAACTGATGACCCTGTACGCGCCGCCTCCATAAATCCGGGCGTATGCTCGGGTAATACCAGCACTGGACGCGTCTCCCCATACCCGATCACCCGCACGCCCGGCCACACATAGAGCGTATCCGTGATCTGGTATCGCCCCGGTGGCACCATCACGATCCCCTGCCCCACCGACTGCGCTTGGTCAATCGCCCGCCGCAGCGCCACCGGGTCGTCCCCTCCCCCCGCCACCCGTACCGCCTTCGCATCCGCTAATCGCTGAGGGTAAAAAGAGGCAGCGTGGACGGCTACATTAGCACTGACGAAGAGGAGGAAAAACAACTCGCGCCCCCATTGCCTAAAGAGCCCGGACCGGACGCCAAAACCAACGGCGGGACCACTTAAAAAGGAGGTGCTTGGCATGGCGTCCACTCTTCCGAAGCGAGGCGCATCGTCAAATCACGAATCGGGTAATTACTTCACCTCACGCGCTCCCCCCTCGCCATCGAGGTGAGACGCCAGGTTAAGCCCATTTAGTTGAGTAACCGCCAGCCGTGGCATGAAGGCGAGCTTACCGATCAGTATGAACATAGGTTCAGCGAACGCGCCGGAACTATCAGACTCTCCCCAACCATAGGGTTTTCGCTCCGGAAGCAAAACCGGCTTCGCTCGACCACGACGCAAAAACGCGTTGGTTTTTCGCGGCGCGCGCGAATCCGTTCGACTTTAGACGCGAGCGCGATAAGCTCCGCCCGGTGGATGCGCTACTCAAATTCGCCGGTCTAGCTTGGCTGGCCGCCGTTTGGCTGCCGATGAGCCTCTTTGGCCGTCCGGCAGCCGGAGATATCCCCTGGTTTGGCGTGGCGCAACCACCCGCCGCCGTCCTTACCGCCGATACTTCATCCGCCCCGTCCAAAGCGGTTCAATTCAACCCGGTCCGCGTGGCGACGGTCGCCGCGTGCAACGCCAAAAACTCGGGCTCGGATGCGGCCCTACCCGGCGGCCAATTCAGATCACCCAACCGCCGGCCCGCCGCGCCGAGTTGGCTGTCTTCTTCGCCGAGTGATTGGCTGCAAACCTGGCAATTTGCCTGCCGGACCGCCCTGCCCCCGCGCGCTCCCTGCTGAACCGGGACTTCCCGACAACTGGCGTCCCCCCGCAATTTGCGCGCCCGAGCCCGCAAATCGCCCTGGGATAAAGGCCGCGGTCCCCGCTGACTGTGGGCCTGGCATTTAACCTTTTGTCCGTTTTCATATGAAAGAAACTCAAATTCAGACGATTCTTTGGGTGCTTATCATTGTGATTTGCGCCAGCTTCTGGTATTTTGGCCGGAAGAAGAAATAGGGCGCTAGCGCCATTCTGTCCGGGAGGCGGGGCGACACCGTCCCGCCTCCCGGTGACATTTCCGAACCATGCATTCCATCGCGTTTTTGCAAGACTTGGCCGTCGTGATGATCGTCGCCGGATTGGTGACGCTCATCTTCCACCGTTTTAACCAACCGGTCGTGCTCGGGTACATCCTCGCCGGGGCCATCATTGGGCCGCATACGCCCCCCTTCCCACTGATCCACGAACAGGAGACCATCGACACCCTCGCCGAGTTGGGCGTGATACTGCTGATGTTTTCCCTCGGCCTGGAATTCAGC
>DBTJ01000064.1:72703-73296 GCA_002306985.1 Verrucomicrobia bacterium UBA1319 | reverse complement strand
GTTTTCCCTCGGCCTGGAATTCAGCCTGCGCAAACTCAAACAAGTCGGTGGCGCGGCGTTCGTCGCGGCGTTTTTAGAAATCGCGCTCATGGGGTGGCTGGGCTATGAAATCGGCCGGCTGTTCCATTGGGGCACGATGGACAGCTTGTTCCTGGGCGCCATGCTCTCGATCTCCTCGACGACTATCATCGTCAAAGCCCTCGCCGGACTGGGCAAAACCAAGGAACATTTCGCGCAGCTGATCTTCGGCATTCTTATCATCGAAGACATCCTGGGCATCGCCATGATCGCCCTACTCTCGGGCATCGCCATGTCGGGCTCGCTCCAGTTGGAGGACGTTGGCAAAACCCTGGGCAAACTTTCGATTTTCCTGGTGGCGTCGCTGGTGGCGGGCTTGCTGGCCGTGCCGAAGCTGCTGGGCTACGTGGCCCGGGCCAAAAGCAACGAAATGCTACTAATCACGGTGCTGGGGCTCTGTTTCGGCTATTCGCTCCTGGCGGAAAAACTCGGCTACAGCGTCGCGCTGGGCGCGTTCCTGATCGGCTCGGTGATCGCGGAGACGCGGGAAATTCACCGCATCGAGGCGCTGGTCG
>DBTJ01000064.1:67726-72468 GCA_002306985.1 Verrucomicrobia bacterium UBA1319 | reverse complement strand
ACGCGGGAAATTCCCCGCATCGAGGCGCTGGTCGAGCCGGTGCGGGACATGTTCAGCGCCATATTCTTCGTGGCCATCGGGCTCATGATCGACCCCGCGCTGCTGGCCGAACACTGGCGGCCCGTGGTGGTCATCACCGCCGCAGTGGTAATCGGCAAGATCCTCACCTGCTCATTCGGCGCGTTCATCGGGGGCAACGACACGCGCACCTCGCTACGCGTGGGCATGGGACTGGCACAGATCGGCGAATTCTCGTTCATCATCGCCTCGCTGGGCCTCACGCTCAACGTGACTAGCAAATTCCTGTACCCCATCGCCGTCGCCGTGTCGGCCATCACCACGCTCTTCACCCCTTACCTCATTAAAAGCGCCGATGTCCTGGTGCGGCAATTCGACCATCACGCGCCCCGCTCGCTGGTGGACGCGCTGGCGCTTTACACCAGTTGGGTCGGCCGCCTGGGCCAGGAGCACTCCAGCTTGGCCGCGAAATTGACCGCGCGCTGGTTCGCGCAAATCGGCCTCAACCTGGCGCTCATCGCCGCCGTATTCATCGTGGCCGCCTTCGTGGGCCAACATCCCCCGGCTTGGCTCCGGCAATGGGAACTGGCTGGCGAATGGCTTAACGCCATCCTTTGGCTCTTGGCGGTGATCTGTTCGCTACCCATGTTCATTGTCACCTCCCGGAAGCTGCAAGCAGTGGGCCAGTTAGTGGCCAAAACCAAGGTTACGGAAGCCGCCGCCGGAGCCCACGCCACCGCGATCCGCGCGCTGGTGGCACAGATCATTCCCATTGCGGGCACGGCCGTCCTGGGCGTGTATGTCGTGCTCCTCAGTTCGACGCTGCTGCCCAATTACAAAGTATTCCTGGTGCTCCTCACCCTGGCGGGATTGCTCAGCTGGCTACTGGGGCGCTCCTTTCTCAAAGTGTACTCCAAAGCGCAGTTGGCCCTGGAAGAAACCCTCTCCACCCCACCGCCGCGCTCCGAACCGCCGCCCGCCGCTTTGCCTCCCATGCTGCGCGAGGCGGACTTGGAAACCGTGATTCTTACCCCCGATTCGCCAGCGGTTAAAAAACTCATCCGCGAACTGCAATTGCGCACCCTCACCGGCGCCAGCATTGTAGGCCTTGAACGGCACGGCCAAAGCATCGTCAATCCCGGCGCCGACGAAGAATTACAGGTGGGCGACCGCGTGCTCCTGCTCGGCAATCGCGCCCAACTGGACGCCGCCCGCGCCCGCCTAACCGCACTCGGCTCGCTCTCCCCAAGCTAGTGTAGTGTTTCGCAACGCCGACACCCGAGATTTACCATGACCAATCGGCGTGTGCGACGCGCGCGCAAGACCACGGGCATGGCCGCGGGATTTGCCACCTTTCACCCGCTAGGATTTCAAGGTTTACTGGACTTGGCAGTCCTCGCGATTGCCCGCAAAGGAGACATAAGGATTTGCAATCGTTCGCTTCTTCGCTTTGACCGCGGGAATAAAGCGAGTGGGATGATCTAAAACGTGAAGAAAGAAAATGTGCTTTATCCAGGCCGACTTACGATATATCCGAGTATTTTCCAAAAACGCGTGACGCTCCAGCTTCCGGTACTGATTTTCCACGTTAAACTCCTGGATTGCCAATAATTCCCCACAGTAAGAATTATGCGGTTCCAACGCGACGTCATCCATGTAAACCAAGGTTATGGGCAAGTATTTACCGGCCTTGGCATCAGTAAACACTTTTAACGCGGCGCGCGCCGAGGAGTAATAGTCCACGTCGACCGCCACATAGCCGACCGGCTCCGTCTCCGAGAGTTGGTTAAGGAAATCGGGAACCGTTTGAGCCACATCGCCGATGACCAAGCGGACGTTCTCCGGCAGAACGTTTCGCAACGCCTCGAAGTTCATGGGAAAATCGCCCTGCTGATATAAATCAGGATGATCGCGGTAGTCGGCGGCGGCAGGCATACCGACGCCGGTGTCAAAGCCATAGATCTTAAATTCAATGCCCGTTACCTTCGTGACGTCACGAGCAATTTTAGCCATATTCAAGAGGCCCGCGCCCGCCGCGACGCCGAATTCGATGAGCGTAACCGTTTTTAGCCCAAGTATTTGAGCGTTATCAGCCGCTTTCAGAATACTGTACGCGTGATTCTGACGAATCACGAGATCATGGTTAATTTTCGAGCGATACGTTCCCAACATCCAGACCAGCAACGAAAGGGCATTCAAATGCAGTGGCTCCGTCAACCGTTCGTTGAAGATCCGTGTCCAAACATGCCTCTGAGCCAATTTGCTCAGGATATATGGATTCATTTGTTACTTTTAGTTGTTTTTTACGAACGTTTAGGAATTATAACAGTACTCATTTGCATGTCAATCAAACGTGTTTTAAAAGTACTTTTATAGGACTGATTAAAGTAACCCAAGCTAAGCCATTGCCCGAATTGCTAAATCACCAAAGTCGTGAAGCTCCCCCCAGCGTCAGCCTAAAATTCCTTTGTGCGCCTAATGTATCACCAAGAATGGGTCGGTCTTCCGACCCCTTTTAAGCGCATTGACGGCTAACCGCTTTACGCCAAACCCAGAGTAGGTCGGAGGCCAAAAACAACTCCTATCGCCGTCCTTCCGTCAACGCGTGCGCGCCAGGTGACGAATCCCCAGGCAACCTCCGAACGCTCGATCCTTTTTCAACAATCCCTCCAAACACCGAGTCCCATTGCGTTGGAGCGTTTTCCCCTGGCGACCATATTCACCAGTTCCTATGTCTCGAATTTTTGACCTTCGTCCGCAAGCGACCTAATTTAAAGACATTAACCTTGTATTTATGGATTTTTATTGTATGTTATTCGGAGCATTCGGTTGATTCGATTAGAATCGAGACGCTTAACCAGAAAACCCCCAAATATGGACGGCACTCAGAAAGTAATATTTAAATTCAGGCGCACCGTCTTTCTGGGGTTGCTAATCGGCGTGACCGCCATTTCGGCCATCGCGAACGACGAATCGCCGCGCACCGACAACTCCAATTGGGAACAACTTTACACGCGTTGGCACCAGGCGATCATTCACTCGAGCCGAACGGAGTCCATGTTTTTTCAAAAAACATTCACGGCCACCCATTTTGACGACCTGATCGATCAAATCAACAGCCATCGCTTAGCCATGGCCAATTTCGTGTGCGAAAAAGTAATAAGCGAATCCACTCAGGAAGATAAGGTGGATTCCGCATTCCAACTATACGTGGATACCCATTTATTGGAATATGTTTGCGGCGTGAACTTATATTATTCCGATAACGACCCAGCCAACGATACTTTCAAGACCGTCAAACAATGCCGCGCCCGATTTATAAAAGATTGGCAGTCCGGCGTTTTTCAAGACCCCCAGCGAGCGCGTGCGGGCAATCTGCGAAGCGCTCTCGACTCAAGAGGGCGTGGGACACCTTGAGCCCGGCCAAGTCCTATCGCTGCGCCGCTACGGAATTTTCGGCATCCCCGAGTTGCTTCGGCAAATCAAGCGACGGAATTCGGAACATGCTTTCGCCGCCGCGCTCGCCATCCTACAACAACGCGGGTTGCACGGCAATTACCTGGACAACCCAGCCGGGCCATACACGAATAAGGATGCCAAACTGAGAGCGATCGTAGAATTTTGGCAAAAAATGAAAGCGACCGGCCCGGCTGATCTCCCCATTATCAAACAAGTGGAAGCGGAGATTGCCGCCAATTGAGGGCGTCATCCTCTAAAATGGGTGAACCCTATTTAGCCACAGTTCCATGGCTTTTGACACCCAATCGTCTGGAAGCAGAAACGCTGACGAGTTATTAACCCTGTTTAATTAACACTAGGCCAATTGTATCGGGCCTGTTATAGTTTCAGCATGAACGCGTGGTTAGCTGGTTTAGGCGCCGAAGGGAGGCGAGCGGTACTTTCCTGGTTGAGTCAAACTGGGGTATGCACAAATATTCGACCGCAAATTCTGGCAGTCTTCCTGGGATGCATTCCCATTTCGACGGTTGCCGACATTACGGTTCTCCGTGAATCGGAAACGCCATGGGTATACGCGGCGCCGGGGCAAAGCTTACGGGTGACCATTCAAAATTCCGACCCTAGTGAATATCAAGGCGAACTCCGTTATCGGCTCTTGCAAGGCAGTCACACCGTAGCGGCACCGGTGGCCAGTGGAACCGCCAAAACACTGCGTCTACTTGCCGGGCAAACCAGCATCGAAACCCTAGCCATCGATATTCCCCCGGTAAATGCGCCGAGTTCGTTTTTTGTCCAATGGCTGAAGGAAACCAAGCCCATAGGGATTACGATGCTGGTGGCCTTTCCCACCAATTGCCTAGAGCGGCTTAAAGCCTTGGCTGGAGAATCGCCCCTCGGGGTATGGGATAGGGACGGGCAGATTCAACCTCTGCTCGCGGGGCATGCCGTGCCATTTTATGAACTAGACAAAGAGGGATGGGAAGGGTTTGCGGGTAAGATGGTCCTAATCAACGCCGGGAAACGAACTCCCGAACTGACGGAACACGTGGTAGCCGCGCAAAAACGCGGCATCGCGATGGTACTCATTATTAAGGACGCGGGGGACAAGCCCGGGGACTTAACGCCGGATTTCACCGTCCAAACCGCCGGCAACGCCAAACGGGTAACCGTCCGCGCATCGTTCCTGACCGATTGGAGCCGTCCGCAGACTCAAATACGCCTGCTGCGACTTGCCGAATTGGCAAGCCCGCCACAACGTTCCGATC
>DBTJ01000064.1:61674-67486 GCA_002306985.1 Verrucomicrobia bacterium UBA1319 | reverse complement strand
CCACCCCCGCCACAACGTTCCGATCACGAATGAGGCGCGCTGCTGGCTCGGTGAGTAATTCCATTCGCGAATCGATATGATGATGAGAATTGCCCGAATAATATTAGGCTTATGGCTCTTGGGGCAATGGCTGGGGTGGGCCGATCCCAGCCCGCCAAAAGTGGCCCTGGGGCATTTGGGTTTGGCGTCCAAAGCGGCAAACGAAACACTGGCCGACTTGATCACCGCCCAGGTTTCGAGCGACTCACGAATTGCGTTAGTTGAGCGTCGTTCGCTTGAATTGGCGCTGCGCGAAACCGAATTAAACCTAGCAGGGATATCGCGATCCAGCGAAGTGATTCGCGTGGGGCAGTTGCTCCCGGTGGATTGGTTTGTACTCGGTTCCACCACTCCGATTGCGGGAACGAACGCGCTCTTGATACGGCTCGTGAACGCCAAAACGGGCGTCATCCAAAATGTGGCCGTCTTTAAGGAAATGCCGCAACTTGAGCTTTTGGGAATAGCCATCGCCAAATATATTTTGGCAACCGATTGGCAGGCCCAAACCCCGCCCGTCCGCCTGGCGATTGGCTCGATTCTGGACGTGGGCATCAATAACCGATTCCAGGATTTTGGCCTGCGCTTACGCGCCCAGTTGCCGCTCCGGCTGCGGGGGCGGGTGGTGTTTTTAGAGCGCGACGCCATGTCCGGGCTGCTCAATGAAATCCGGCTCGATGCCGCCAGCCTGACCCAGCGCAACTTGGCGTCCGTCCCACAATACGGAGCCCTTTGGATGGTCGACGCCGTTTACCAGTCCTACGAAGTGAATGGAATGGAAGTGGAACTGGCGCTCCGAATGGAAAAGATTAACGGTGGGTGCGCCAGGGAAATCCTGCGCGGAAAGCCGGATGATGAATTGTTTAATCAGATCGGAGCGGCTATCCAACGGGCCATAGCTAACCCCGACCTGCAAAGCGCGACCTCGGTGTCGGCCAATCGCCAAGCGGAAATCATAAGCCTGCTGACTCGCGGCCGATCGCTCGTGCGGCTAGGCCTAACGTTGAACCGGCACCTGGGCATTTATCCCGACCAAATCATAATCCCCAACCAAAGCGATCCCACAAGAATGGAAATGTCGCTGGCCGAGGCCCGCCAAGCCTTTGAAGCTGTCTTGATTTTGGACCCGGATAATTGCGACGCCAAATTCTATCTCGCCGCATGTTTAACGGCTGGCAAGGCGATCCGGAATAACCGCATTGGATTTGAGGTGGCCACGGACAGCCAAATGGAAAAAGCCCGGAGCTATTATCGGGAGGTGATCGGGTCGGGAAATACGAATTGGGTGGAGCTGGGGCGCTTGAGTCTGGCTCGCACCTATAGCCAGCAAAAACGGCGCATTGAAGCTTTTACTTTATTCGTTCGCTGCGAACAAGAAACCACCAATCGCCAGATCGCCGAGGAGTGTCGGGTTCAGGCAAGAGATTTGGCTCAATTCATGCGGGAACATGAGGAGGAATATCCATTTGCGCAGTCCGTCCTTTGCCTGGAGCACCTCTATTACCAAGATATGGACGCCGCGCATTGCGGCACCGTGAAAACCCTGTCCGAAATTCTCGGACCCGTTCACACGCTATCACTGAGCCCATATGTTTGGTTCCAAGCCAGCCGCGATTCCACGACCCGTGAATCGCATCGGGATTATCTGGATAAAAACATTATGCCACTGGTTAAGCAAAAGTATCCCACGCTTTGGCCTTATGTGACGCTGGGCAATCTGTTGGATTGCAGCGATCCCCACGACCCCGCCGTCGGGTTAATGCTGGAACAGTTGGCCATTTGCGAAACCAACGCGACCGCCGTCCGGCACCCCGAGGTTTTCTTTGGCCGACTCATTCCATCCGATGCCGAGAACGTTCTGCTGCGAAAGTCCAACCAGATATCCATTTATGACTGGCTCTTTGCCACAAGCAATGACGTCGCCGTCATTCGTTTCGCCCAAGCCCGGCAGCATGCGGCCGGGGCGGGCTTGGCTGAACCGCTCACGGCGGCCGCCAAAGTGACTTTGGCCTATGCCCATATGCGCCTCGACGAATGGTCAAACGCCTTGGAAGTTCTCAACTCGATCACCAACCAGTCGATCCCCCTGAGTTCCTTGGCGCACCAGATTGACACGCAAACCGGGCGCAGCGCCGGACCGGGGCCCTGGGCCTCGACGGGCTCCCATTTCGACGCCGTCTTAGCGCGTAATCAATGCCGTCGGGCGTTGGGGCAAAGCAATTTGGAGCCTGCGGTTATCAACCCGGCCGAATGGCTGCAAATGGATTGCCAAGAGAAAGTCCGGCTGGCTTGCGCCCGGATGAATGAGCAACGGTGGGAGACCGCCTTAGCCATTCTTCAATCCATCCAGCAGCGCACCGTGCTCACTTCCGGAGGAGGCCCCTGGGGGGATGCCTACGCCCCTGCTCTGCCGGTATTACTGATTGAAGAGTGCCGGCGCCAACTGCGTCAGCCGGCGACGGTGGATCCGGTCCGTTTTGAATTCGGGAAACCCTTGTTAGAATCCGATGGCAACGTCAATATGTACGTGGAGAACGGGACGGCTTGGGTGGCGCAACCGCAGGAATTGATAGCTACCCGCGACTTCGCCAAAGCCGCCTGGAAATGCGCCCTCGCCCCCGATAGCATCAACACGCCCATCACGAGCATTTGCCGAAACGCGGATACCGTGTGGGTGGCTACCAGCGGCGATGGTTTGTTTGAGTTCGACCTAAGAGCGAACAGCTACCGCCAATTTCGCGTTAAAGACGGCCTGCTGCTGGATACCATTTGCTGTCTGTTGCCGCAGGGGGACACGCTCTGGATTGGCTATGGGGAAGCGGGTAAGGAATCCGCGCCCGGCGGCCTGGGAAAGTTGGATATTCCCCGGCATCTTTTCAGCGCTTTAACCCCGGCATTACTCGCTAACCAACCCGTTTCGGACTTGGGGCCACTGGGCAAGGAACGAATTTCTCCAGAATATCTTGGTCGCAAAAGCATCTTCGCGATGTGCCCCGGGTCGCCCGGCAAATTGTGGCTGGCGGGGCGCTATCTGCTGCAATATTCCATTACCGCCAACGATTGGGCCTGCCTGCCTTTGGAGAATTTATCCAGCCTTGCCTTTGACGCTACCCGTGAGCGTCTAGTGGCTGGCATGATCGACCCTACTTTTGGGAGCCCGGGTCCCGGCAATGGGGGACTGGCTAGGGTGAATCAAAACTCCAAAAACCTGGAAGACTGTGTGCGCGTGGACCATGACTTGCCCGTGTTGGATGTTTCGGCCCTCGCCGCCGAGGGCAACATCGCCTGGGTCGGGGGCAATGGGTACCTGGCCGTGGTCGATATGAATTCCTGGAAAATCATTAAAGTCGCGTACGCGTCGTTCCGCTATATTCATCAGATTCAATTGGCTGGGGATTTTGCCTGGATTCGAGTGGGCCCGGCGGTGCAACCGGTGGGCAATTACGGCAATCATCAGTCAGGCGCCGTGCACGAAGGGCTTTATCGTTTCCCTCGAAGCTTGGAAAAAGCTGCTGGCCAAACTAGCGCCCCAGCAACCGCCGCCGCGCCTAAAACCGAAGTTCCCATGACGAAGTAGTGTTGACGTATGAAAAGTTTTTTCCTGATGCTAATGGTTCTCGCAAGCAATGGGATCGTCCAAGCGGAACCAACGGCGAAGCCAACGCCGCTCACGGTCGCCATCTTTGACTTTGAAAGTAAAGATGAGGGGTTGCGCGAGGCCGGGCCCAAGGTGTCCGCCATCATTAACGCCCAGCTTTCGACGCAAGCGGATATCCTTTTGGTCGAGCGCGCGGAACTGGAAAAAGTTTTAAGCGAACAAGAGCTTGGGCTGGCGGGAAATGTGGCGAGCGATCAGGCCGCCAAGGTGGGTAGTCTGACCGGGGCCAAGGTGCTCGTTACTGGCCGGGTATTCAAGGTGGAACGGGAGACTTACCTAACGGCCAAAGTGATCGGAACGGAAACCGGCCGGGTTTACGGCGAACTGGTCAAAGGCGAAGCCTCCTTCGGCCCGCTGGCGGAGGACTTGGCTAAAAAGATCGCGGCTGCAATTTTCCACCATACCGACACCCTCCTCGCCAAACCGGAACCCCAGGAAGACGCCATTTCCCGGCTTAAAAAACTCGTCGAAAAGGGAGCGAAATCCCCGGTATGGCTATCCATTGCGGAGCGCCACTATGGCCGTCCCGTGAACGATCCCGCCGCCCAAACGGAGCTGGGAGTCGTTTTGCGACAATGCGGGTTTGCCTTGGCCGAGAATAAATCAGCCGTCACGAACGCGATCGAAATCAGCGGAGAAGCTTTTAGCGCCGCCGGCCCCCAGCATGGCAACCTGATCTCTTGTCGCGCCCGGGTGGAAATTCAAGTTCGCCAAGGTGGCCAACTACTCTTGGTCGATCGCCAGACAAGCGTTGCGGTAGATATAACGGAACAAACCGCCGCCAAGACCGCGTTGCAGAATGCCGCCTTCCAGTTGGCGGAACGCATGATACCCAAGCTGGCCAAATAGCGCGCCGGTTCGGGCCATGCGCTATACTGCCAAGACAGTGGGATAGAACACAATTCATGGACAGATATTTGGCTGTCCGGCTAGACGCGAACGAGGGAAGCTGTCCCCAGCGGCCTCTGACGGAATGAGCAACCCCGCCGGGCAGCCAAAGAGCCGACCGGAAGTGTATTCTATCCCACCGTCTTGGCAGTAAATGCGCGGTCTGGCAAGTCGCTAGGAACGGGTTTTGGTTCGTTTAACCGCGGAACCGCTGGGCGCTTGCTTCTCCCTATTGGTAATGCGGCGGCTTCGAATTCGTGGCCTTAATCCGCTCCAGTTCGAGGTTTTCGATGGTCTGCGATTGCCGTTGCGATTGTTTTTTGAGTTGCTCGATTTGGCGTCCCTGCTCGATGACCACCCCATTCAACGCGTCAGTCAGCAGTTCGAGATGCGCTAGGTGCGATTCCAGGCGGGTGAATCTTTCCGCAACTTCATCATTCATAGCATATACGTGTCAAAGCGGCCCTGACGGTATTGGATTTTTCTTCGCCGAGCAAGCTCCGCAACCGGCTGACTCAGGACAAATGCGGCTGAAAAACGCCCAGGCACTTGCCCGCTTGCTGATTCACACGGCACCTCAACCCTCAGTGTTTTCGAGCAGACCAGTGTACTTGACCGCATCTCGATAACTCTGTCCGGTTGGATGGGTGAGGACACCGGAGTCTCTGATGGAATTAAAAAAGCGCATGCCAGGCTTTCACAGCCCGGCATACGCTTGATAAAGCGAACGCTCGTTACGGTCTCATCGCCTCGCGAGGCGATGCCCATGAACTCAACTTTTACCAAATCCCGCTTCCCGAAACTTAACCGAATCGCAACGGGTTTTGCGCTTCAAGGACTCTAGTAAGCCCGAGCTCTTTCGGCGGCGCGAAAGGGGCGCGCGGGGCGACCGGAATTACGGCCATTGTAATTGCCCTGACGCGGGGCATTTCCCGGACGCGGGGGATTACCCGGGCGAGGACGCCACTCGGCGGCGCGCGCGCTGGGCGCGGCGAACGCGCTCGGCACAAAGCCTTCGGCTTTTTTCCGTTCGATGGGCCGGCCGATGAAACGCTCCAGGGCGCGCAAACCATCGCGGTCCTCCGGGGTGATAAAGCTCGCGGCGTCACCCGAGGCTTGGGCGCGGCCGGTGCGGCCGATGCGATGGATGTAATCCTCGGAATGCTTCGGAAAATCGTAGTTCACCACCAGCGCAATGCCGTCCACGTCGATGCCGCGCGCGGCGATGTC
>DBTJ01000064.1:60640-61412 GCA_002306985.1 Verrucomicrobia bacterium UBA1319 | reverse complement strand
CGATGTCGGTGGCCACGAGCACGCGAACTTTGCCCGCTTTAAAATCTTGCAGCGCTTTCTGGCGCTGATTTTGGGAGCGGTTCGAATGCAAGGTGGCGGTACGAATGCCCTGGCTTTCAAGCTTGCGCGCCACGCGGTCGGCGGTGTGCTTCATGCCGGAAAACACCAGCACGCTATCGAACTGGGCGTTTTGCCGCAACAGGTGCAGCAAGAGATCGCCCTTTTGCGGTTTAGCGACTTCGTAAACGCACTGGTTGACGGTGGCGGCGGGATTGGAGCGGCGACCGATCTGCACGGTTTGCGGCGAGTCCAGAAACTCGCGGCTCACCTGCTCGATTTCCCGGGAAAGGGTGGCCGAAAAGAGCAGCGTTTGGCGTTGCGGAGGCAACGCGTAAACGATGCGTTTGATGTCGGGCAAGAAGCCCATGTCGAGCATGCGGTCAGCTTCGTCGAGCACGAGGAATTCGAGGCCCGAGAAATCCGCGCAACGCTGGCTCATCAGGTCGAGCAAGCGGCCGGGGGTGGCGACAATGATATCGACGCCGGAGCGTAACGCGGCGATCTGGGGCCGCTCGCCCACGCCGCCAAAGACGGTGGCCATCCGGAACGGCAAATGCCGGCCATAGGCGCGCACGTTTTCTTCGGTTTGCGCGGCCAGCTCGCGAGTGGGAGCCAGGATCAGCACCCGGGTGCAACGGCGGGCGGCGCCGATTTGCGAGGCCAACTGGGCCAGGATCGGCAGCACGAAAGCGGCGGTTTTGCCGGTGCCGGT
>DBTJ01000064.1:58411-60562 GCA_002306985.1 Verrucomicrobia bacterium UBA1319 | reverse complement strand
ACGCCGCCGATCAGCAGCGCCATCGAGAGCTTGTTGAACTTGCCGTATTTCTCGAAGCTTTCGGCAACCTGGGCGGCGAGTTCGCGGGTCGGCTCCAAAATCAGCGAGCGCGGCATGCGCGCCTTGGCGCGACCGCGGGCGAGCAACTCGATTATCGGCAGGGTGAAGGAGGCGGTTTTGCCGGTGCCGGTTTGGGCGATGCCAATGAGGTCGCGCCCGGAAAGAATCAGCGGAATGGCGGCGGATTGGATTGGAGTGGGTTCGGTGTATCCAGCTTCCTGGATAGCTTTTAGAATATTGGCGCCGAGGCCAAGAGTTTCAAATGACATAGATCGATTAAAAAATAAAGTGGGCGCCTGCCGCCCTAACCAGACTGCGAAGCAAAAGAACGGGAGAGACCGGGACCTGCGGGGAGCAAAAGCGGCGGTGGTTAAGGCGCTGTTTCACGAAACCCGTGCCGGTAGGGAAATTCAATATAATAGACAGTTTCATCCTGCGCCAGCAAGCGGCTCGCGAACTTGCGAGGCCGGGCTGGCATGAATCATTAGCGCCGACGGTCCATCCGAGCGCCCCCACCCACGCGTTCCTCGCGGGGTTTGGCCAAGCTTACTTTGAGTTCTTGGCCGTCTAAAGTGATGCCGTTCAAAGCCGCGATGGCCGCTTGGGCTTCCTCCGCGCTGCCCATGGTGACAAAACCGAAACCACGCGGACGGCCGGTGTCGCGATCCATTAATAGGAGCGCTTCGGATACGCTGCCATGGGGGGCGAAAGTCTCGCGCAATTGGTTCTCCGTCGTGTTTTGGGAAAGATTCCCAACGTGCAATTTATTGCTCATGTGATGTTTTATTCTCTCAGACTCACCGTATCTATCTCCAGACTGTTCCCGGGTATCGGGTCTAAAATCATCACTGAACTGCGTTCAACTGAGGATTAACCATGCCTTGGAAGCGACAAGCTATCTAACAAGAACGCAAGGATAACCCGCTTCCAGCAAATAGCAAACGCTAAATGCAATTAATTTTTCGCGGACTTTTGAAGCCAGCGGCTCTTTCGTTCCGGCCCGCGACGGCAAAATGAACGTCACCGAGGCGGACATGGCGGTGGGCTATTCAAGCCTGAGCCAATAGGCATGGCGTTCTGAGAAACCTATGGTTATTGCCCCGGATTGTACTCACTTACGTTTCGATTGCTAACTCACCCGGCCTTACCGATGTAAACCAGGGTAAAGTTGGCGCGAATTTTGCTCTATTCGCGATAGTCGGTGCTGGCGGACTTTCGCAGCGGAGAAAAGGTGTGGTCGAAGAATGCGAATATGGGCTTATATCATTTTTTCGGGACGGGTGAGAG
Organism: Verrucomicrobia bacterium UBA1319; assembly: GCA_002306985.1. Lineage (GTDB taxonomy): Bacteria > Verrucomicrobiota > Verrucomicrobiia > Limisphaerales > UBA1319 > UBA1319. Next base: position 59,215 of record DBTJ01000064.1, on the reverse strand, counting down.
TTTGAAAAAAAATAGGCGGGCTTGGAATGGGCGAGGTCTGGAAGCCATCTGGGTTCTCCTCTGCTTATGGGCGAGCCTCGTTTCGCCAAAAGCGCTCATCTTTTATGCCACTGGCGACCCGACTTACAACACGAACGCCCCCACCGGTTCCCTTACCAACACGGGTTGGCAATACGAAGGATCGTGGTACACGTTTCTGGGAACCGCGATCGCCCCCCATTATTTTGTCACTGCCAAGCATATTGGGGGTGAGATTGGCGAAAGCTTTTACCTGAATGGGACCGCTTATGTCACCACAGCGTATTTCGACCACACCAACGCCGACCTACGCATCTGGTGTGTCGACGGGACTTTCCCGGTGTACGCCGCCTTGTATCCACGCCAGGATGAAACCGGGAGTTCCGCGATGCTTTTTGGGCGCGGCACGCAGCGCGCGGACGCGATCAATACGGTCAGCAAATATAATCATCCGTTAAAAGGCTGGCAGTGGGGTGCGGCCGACCATGTCCAGCGCTGGGGGCAGAATACCGTGGCCGGGGTTTCTCAGGACCCCACCTCTGGCTCGGAAATCCTGGCGTTCGCCTTTATGAACACCGGCGGCTCCAATCATTGCACCATCTCCACGGGGGATTCGGGCGGGGGCATGTTTATTAACGACCAAGGCGCCTGGAAACTCGCGGGCACGATTTGGGCCGTCGAAGGACCGTACGCATTAACTTCGGAGGACGCGGGATTTTACGGAGCCATTTTCGATAAAGGAGGCCTATATTGCTGGCAAACCGATGGCTTGGCCCTGCAAGCCGA
>DBTJ01000064.1:49645-58167 GCA_002306985.1 Verrucomicrobia bacterium UBA1319 | reverse complement strand
AATGGCTTGGCCCTGCAAGCCGAAACCCCGCAACGCCAGCCGCAATATTTCTTTACCACGCGGATCTCCGATTATTTGGACTGGTTTGAAACAATCCTCGCCTCGGAATCCCCAGTTTTGCTCTCTGCCACCACCGCCAATGGCGCCTATACCCCGGAATCCACCGCCATCGTAAGCGCGGTCACTCGAACGGCACGCATAAGCCTAACTGTGGGGCCGCGCTTTTTCCTGCTGTCAGACACCACCCAGCGCCGCATTGTTTCCCTCGTGTTGGACCGTGGCGAACTGGTGCTCACCTACGAATAACCCAACGTTTTAAGTCATTTCAGTCAAGCTACATAAGTTCTTAATTAACGACCGGCCACTCGGCCTCGTTTCAAAAAACTTGCGCATCCGATTGACGGGAGCGGCGCAAATTCGCTACCGTGACCGCTGCGTTGAATATGAGTTCATTAAAGAGAACACCTTTGTACGACGCCCACGTTAAAGCGGGCGGACGGCTGATTGAGTTTGGCGGCTGGGAAATGCCCGNNTGCAATGCGAGTATTATGCGCTCGAAGGCATTTCTATGATGAACCGCGTGCTGGATCAGTTGCGCGCTGCTGGCGTGAATCCGGGCCTGAATATTTTTGGTGTGGTGATGACGATGTTTGATGGGCGCACGAAACTATCCAACGAAGTTGTTGAGGAAGTTCGCAAATTGCTTGGCGAAAAGGTTTTTGAAACCCTGATTCCACGCACGACCCGCCTCGCCGAAGCGCCAAGCCACGGCCTGCCGATCATTTACTACGACAAATACAGCAGCGGTGCGGCGGCGTATCAGTTGCTCGCGCAGGAAGTCCTCACGCGGCTCTCGCCATAATAAATTCCGGGACCAAAGGATTTTGTCTTTTATCTGTGCATGAAAAGTGCTTTCTATTTGGGATAAAATTATGTTGAAACGCACTCCGCTTTTTTCCGCGCATCAGCAGGCCGGCGCCAAGCTCATTGATTTTGGCGGCTGGGAAATGCCCGTGCAGTACACGAGCATCGTCGATGAGCATCTGGCTGTACGCTCAGCCTGCGGGTTATTCGACATCTCGCACATGGGCGAGTTCCGCTGTTCCGGCCCGGCCGCCGCCGCGTTCCTCAATCACGTGTTGGTAAACGATGTGCGCAAGCTGTCGGTGGGCTTGGGCCAATACACCTTGCTGTGCAAAGAAAATGGCGGCGTGGTGGATGATTTATACGTGTTCCTCGTTGCTCCGGAAGATTACCTGCTCATTGTCAACGCTTCCCGCATCGACGCCGACTGGGCTTGGATGCACGGACGTTGGGAATCTTATGCCCAGCGTTCCCAGGTCTCCCTACGCAACGATAGCGATAGTTCGGCGGCGGTGGCCCTGCAAGGCCCCAAGGCGGTTGATATCGCCATCCAGGTGTTCAATCAGCCAATGGGCGGCGGTTGCGCGCCCGCTTCAGTGGCCGATTTAAAGAAAAACCAAATCGCGAACTACCGGTTTCAAGGCGTGGAAATCTGGGTATCCCGCACCGGTTACACGGGCGAGGATGGCTTTGAAGCGGTGGGCCCATCGGCGGTCATTCCCGCCCTCTGGAATGGGCTGTTCGAAAAAGGCCGTGATTGCGGACTGATCCCGGCGGGACTCGGCGCGCGCGACACTTTAAGAACCGAGGCGGGCTATCCGCTCTACGGACACGAATTGGATGAAACGATCACCCCGGTGGAAGCGGGCCTGAGCAAATTTGTCGGCTTTGATAAGCCCGAATTCTACGGCCAGGAAGTGCTGCGCCAGCAGAAACAGCAGGGGGTCTCCCGAAAACTGGTCGGTTTTAAGGTCGTGGGTAAAAACCCGCCGCCCCGGCCGCAATATGAAATCTGGAGCCAAGGGCCGAACGCGAAAAAAATCGGCGTGGTCACCAGCGGCACCCAAAGCCCTTCGTTAAACCTCGGCATCGGCATGGGGTACGTGAGCTTGGATTTCGCCAAACCGGAAACTCCGATCGCCATCTCCGTGCGCGGCCGCCTGGTCGACGCCGTGGTGGTCAGCCGCCCCATCTTTCGCAAAGCCTGATCTACTTAACTCCATTCACCCTTTTTTATTATGAGTTCAAAAGTACCGTCGAATCTCCTGTACACGAAATCTCACGAATGGGTTGCCGTGGCTAATGGCGTAGCCACCGTCGGCATCTCGGATCATGCTCAGCACGAGCTGACCGATGTGGTGTTCGTCGAGTTGCCCGCCGTGGGCAAAACGCTCAAAGCGGGCGAGACTTGCGCCGTGGTCGAGTCGGTAAAAACCGCCAGCGACATCTACGCGCCCGTGAGCGGCGAAGTCATCGAAGCCAACAAAGCCCTGGCCGAGAATCCCGCGCTCGTGAATACCGATCCCTACGGCGCCGGCTGGTTTTTCAAAGTCAAGCTGAGCCAGCCCGCCGAGACCGCCGCCCTGCTTAAGCCGGAAGCCTACGCGGCGCAAACCCAAGATTGATCCATGGAACGTCTCCCCGGTTTTCGCGACTTTTACCCCGAACCGCTGCCCAATCAGGACGTCTGGAGCGCCGATGTGCGCCAGTATATCTTTGACCGTTGGCGAGTTGCGGCGCGCAATTACGGCTTTTGCGAGTATGACGGCCCGCCCTTGGAGCCGCTGGAATTGTACACGGTAAAAAGCGGCGAAGAAATCGTGGGGCAACTCTACAATTTTACCGATAAAGGTGAGCGCGCCGTGGCGTTGCGGCCGGAAATGACGCCCACCCTTGCCCGCATGGTGGGGGCGCATGAGCGCAATTATAAAAAACCCATCAAGTGGTTCGCCCTGCCCCAATTATTTCGGTACGAACGGCAGCAGAAAGGGCGGCTGCGCGAACATTTCCAATTCAACGCCGATTTGCTGGGTGAAACCAGCCCGGCCGCCGATGCTGAACTCATTGCCTTGCTGATCGATCTGTTGCGCGCGGTGGGTTTGAAATCAGACGATTTCGTCATCCGCCTCAGCAGCCGCCAAGCCTGGCGCGAGTTCTTTACCAAACGCTGCCAAGATAGCGCCAAAGAATACGAGTTTTACCAAATTATCGATAAACTCGAACGGGAAGAGCCCGAACTCAACCGACAAAAGTTGGCGGCGATCGGATTTCAACTTTCTGAAATCGAAGACTTTGTCAAAGCCGGTCAGCCCACCGCTGAACTGCAGTCCGTGATCGAGAACCTCGGAGCGCGCGGTTTATCGGATTTCGTAAAAATCGATTACAACGTCATTCGCGGCCTCGCTTATTACACGGGGTCCGTATTCGAAGCTTTTGACCGCAAAGGCCAGTTTCGCGCCATCGCGGGCGGTGGCCGCTACGACCACTTAGTCAAGCTGATCACCGGCGGAAAAACAGACTTGTCCGCGATCGGCTTTGGCATGGGCGACGTCGTGCTCACCGAACTGTTGCGCGAACGCAATTTGTTGCCGAAGCTGCAATCCGCCCTCAAGGCTTTCTTTATTATCGAGGACGAAACCCTTCGGCCGGAAACCTTTCGCTGGATACAAGCGTTGCGCGAAGCGGGCTGCGGCGTCGATTATTCCCTGACCCCGGCCAAACCGGATAAACAATTCAAGCGGGCCTTGGAGTTGAAGGCGACTTTTACGATCAAGCTCGAACGGGTCGAAGGCGCTCTCCAAGCGCGTTTGAAAAATCTGGCCACCCGGGAGGAGAAAACCTTGCCGGTGGGAGACCTGGTAGCAGCGGTGGGAGCGTAGTCAGCCCCTGTTTTGGACAAGGAATTATTGTTGCGCAGGGCATATCCTGGTTTATAGTTCGCTAATGTTTAAGAGAAGCAAAGTTATATTCGCCCTCGCAGGTCTGGTAGCGCTGGTTTTCGGGGGTGGTTGCGGCGGCGCCTCCGGTACTTATTCCGCCTCTCCTGCTTCTGTCTTATTGCCCGGCATTTTAGAGGTGACCCCCGAGTCCCCCCTGTCGCCGTCGTCACTCCAAACCAACGCCACCCCGACATTGCTGGCCGGCCGTCAATAGCTCACTATGCGTTTTCCACTTTCCCTGACGCTTAAAATCGCGCGCCACATCATCAAGCACAAGCTGCTTCGGACCCCGCGTTTTGCCCTCGTGCTGCAATTGGAACCTTTGCACACCTGTAACCTGACCTGCACGGGCTGCGGCCGAATTCGCGAGTACTCCACCAGTCTCAAAGATGTGATGAGCCTGGAGGATTGCCTGCAAGCCGCCAACGAATGCGACGCCCCGATGGTCTCGGTGTGCGGCGGCGAACCGCTGATTTATCCGAAGATCGAAGATTTGATCGCCGGCTTGCTCGAGCAAAAACGCATCGTTTACATTTGCACCAACGGTTTGTTGATGCGCCGCAAAATGCGGGAATACCTCGCCGCGATTTACACGCCCGGCGCCGAAGGCTTGCTCCAATCGCTCATCCAGGACGAATTGATTACCGCCAAGGAAGCGGACGAAATCCGCCAGGGCCGGAAAAACCAGCGCCCCGTGATCAAGCCCTCCCGGTGGATTTATTGGAACGTGCACGTGGACGGCTTGGAATACACCCATGATTTGATTGTGGAGCGGGAAGGGGTGTTCAAGGAATGCGTGGCGGCCATCAAAATGGCCAAGGCGCTGGGTTTCCAGGTGGCGACGAACACCACCGTGTATAAGGAAACCGACGTGCCCGAAATCGAACAGATGTTCGCTTTCTTCTCCGCGCTGAACGTCGACGGCCACACGATTTCGCCGGGCTACGATTACGACGCCGCCAAGCTCGACATGGCCAAGCGTTTGGGCCGTAAACCCGAGGATTTCTTCCTCACCCGGGCGATGACGAAACAAAAATTCGCGCGCATCCAGGAGTGGGGCAAAAAGTACACCATTTTCGGCACGCCCGTGTATCATGAATTCCTCTCGGGCAAACGGGAGCTGACCTGCACCGCCTGGGCGATTCCGACGCGCAACATTAAGGGCTGGAAAGCCCCGTGTTACCTCATGACCGATGGGCATTACCCCACCTATCACGAGATGCTCGATCAGGTGGATTGGAATAAATATGGCGTGGTCAACGGCGTGGCCCGGGATTCGCGTTGCGAGAATTGCATGGTGCATTGCGGATACGATCCCAGCGGCGCGTTGGGGGTCGATTATCAAGCGGGCGACACCTGGAAAAACATTAAATACAATTTTGCCCCCCGGCCCAAACCCGACATGGCGGGCCTGAACGTCAAGGCGTTCACCGGCTTCTCCATCGGCAAAGGGCATTTGGCGGAAGCGCAGGAGGCCGTTAAAATCGGTGGTGGTTGCGGAGCGGCCGAAACCGCCCCCGGTAAGCCTTCCGAACGCGAAGCCTTACTCCAAAAGCTCGCCGCCAAAAAAACCCGGACTTAAACCGGGTCCCTATCTTGCCACCCACAAGCTATCGCCTATTGCTCGATGAAAACACTTTTTTTAAGCCCTCCTTCGTTCGACGGATTTGATGGTGGCGCCGGCGCCCGCTACCAAGCGCGCCGGGAGATCCGTTCCTTTTGGTATCCCACCTGGCTCGCGCAGCCCGCCGCCTTGGTCCCGGATAGCAAGCTGATGGATTGTCCGCCGCATGACATCGACGTTAAGACGTGTCTGGCCGAAGCCAAAGCGTTCGATCACGTCATCATCCACACCTCCACGCCGTCGCTGAAGAACGACTGCAAAGTGGCGGAGGCGATCAAAGCGCAAAAACCGGGCACCGTCATCGGCTTTGTGGGGGCGCACGCGGCCGTGCTGCCCGCCGAGACGCTCAAAGCCTCCCCGGCCATCGATTGGGTGGGCCGCAAAGAGTTCGATTATACCTGCAAGGAAGTGGCCGAGGGCCGGCCCTTGAGCGAAGTCACCGGTCTTTCCTATCGTAAAGACGGTAAGGTCCTGCACAACCCGGAGCGGGAAATGATCCCCAACATGGACGCCTTGCCGTGGGTAACCGACGTTTACAAGCGCGACCTGCAAATCGAGAAATATTCCATCGGCTACCTCAAAGAGCCGTATGTTTCGCTCTACACGGGCCGCGGCTGCCCCGCGCAATGCATCTTCTGTCTCTGGCCGCAGACCATCGGCGGACATAAATACCGCGTGCGTTCCGCCCAAAACGTGGCGGCGGAAATGGCTCACGCCAAGAAACTCTTCCCGCAAGCGCAGGAATTCTTTTTCGACGACGACACTTTCACCGCGAACCTGCCCCGCGCCCGGGAGATCGCCAAACAACTCAAGCCTCTGGGCATGACGTGGTCCTGCAATAGCCGCGCCAACGTCAATTACGAGACGCTCAAGCTGATGAAAGATTGCGGTCTGCGCCTGCTGCTGGTCGGCTACGAATCCGGCAATCAGGCGATTCTGGATCGCATTAAAAAAGGCGTGACGGTCGAGGAAATGCGCCAATTCACCCGGCATTGCCACGAACTGGGCATCGTGATTCACGGCACCTTCATTCTCGGGCTCCCGGTGGAAACGCGGGAAACCATCGAGGAAACCATCCGGTTCGCCATGGAGTTGGACGTGTTCAGCATCCAAGTATCCCTGGCGGCCCCCTACCCCGGCACCGAGCTCTACGAATTAGCGCGGCAGAACGGCTGGTTCGCGCCGCAGGATAAATCCGCCGTGATCGACAACTTGGGCATCCAGGATTCCTCCCTCCAATATCCCGGCCTCAACAAGGAGCAGATTTTCGAGGAAGTCGAGCGCTTCTACCGCCAGTATTATTTCCGCGCCCGGCCCATCTGGCGCATCGTCAAGACCATGTTGCGCGACAAAAACGTCATGGTCCGCCGCTTGCGCGAGGGTTATGAATTCTTCAAATTCATGTCCCAGCGCAAACAACACACCGCCGCCGCGTAAGGCCGCCGCGCCATGGCCGACACCGCCCCCGCCCTCAACGCTTCCGCGGCGAACCCCGCCCCGGCGGCCGCGAATTTGCCGCCGCTTAAAGCGCCGCGCAAAGGCGGCTGGCAATTGTTTCGCGAAGTGCTGGACCACGGCGGCCCCGGCTACCTCCAGTTCGCCATCACCAATATTTGCAACGCCCGGTGCGATTTCTGTAATTTCGCCGTCGACCGCTTCGATCCCAAGCAACGCCGCAGCGTGACGCTGGAGCAAGCGCGGGACGTCATCGACATTTCCAAGCGCAACCACATCGGCTACCTCCTCTTCGTCGGCGGCGAACCGCTGGCACACCGCGACGTCACCGCCATGACGCGTTATTGCGCCGAAAGTGGCATCGCCCCGATGATCTGCACCAACGGCTCGCTCTGGACGGATCGCAACATGCGCGAGCTGGCCGATAGCGGCCTGAGCAGCGTCATCATGTCGATCGATTCCCACGAGGTGGCGCGCCATGAGCAAAACCGCGGTCTGCCCGACGTGTGCCGCAAAATTCAGCGCGCGAACGAGGTGTTCGGCAAATTGGGCGTGCAAACCACCGCCAGCGTGACGGCCAGCAAGCTGATCGACGATTACCAAAAACTGCCCGCGTTCCTGAAATCCCTGGGCTTCACCAGTTGCACCTTCAGCTATCCGCTGACCACCCTGGATTCGAGTTACCTGAGCTTTAGCGACTCCAAACTCGTCAACTACTCCACCGAAGAGTTAATCGGCGTCTTTGAAAGCATCAAGGAGCTAAAGGTGCGGAACCATTTCCAAATCGTCAACCCCACCGCCTCGCTCAACGACATGCAACGGCACTTGCGCAAGGAACCCGAGAAATTCGGCTGCCTCGGCGGGCACAAGTACTTTTACCTGGACTGGAACCTCAACCTCTACCGTTGCCATTACTGGTCCAAGCCGATGTGCAAGATCTACGATTTCGACGCCTCCAAGCTGATCCGCGACGGTTGCACCTTGTGCATGATCGATTGCTACCGCGACCCCAGCGTCATGCAGTCCCTCGCCGTGAGCTTGAGTGACGCCTGGAATGACGCCAAAAAAGGTCATCTAGTCTCCGCCACCAAACACCTGCTCAATCCCCGCCATCTGACTTCCCTCAAAGCCATCTGGGAAGAGCGCAAGTGGATTACCAAAGTGTGAACCGCCGCGCGCCTCGGCGCGTTTCAACGGCGGCCACCAGCATAGGTCAAAAGCGAATTCCAAACGCAAACCACAGCCATAGCCGCGAAATTTCCCCGCTATTTCGCGGCCGCCGACGCCAGTTGCTTGAAGGCCTGAATCACCGGCGCGAGCAGTTCCATGTCCGGCTCCGCGCTGGCTTTGGCGCTGGCGTCCAAATAACCTTTGTATAGATACCTCATGATATCAGCGAACGGTTGCGGCAGTTTTTGAAAGTGATCGGCTAAAGCCCGAATGCCCTCGGCAAACGCCGCCGCCGCTTCTTGATAACGTTCCAGACCCGATAAAATCTGCCCTTTCACGCCATAGGCTTTAGCCAGATTCGGTTTGAACGCATCGGGCCGCGCTTGCGTTAATTGACCATATATCTTCACCGCCGCCTCCGCCTGCGTTAACGCTTCCTCGCGCCGGCCTAATTCTCTCAAACTATTAGC
>DBTJ01000064.1:0-49301 GCA_002306985.1 Verrucomicrobia bacterium UBA1319 | reverse complement strand
TTCACCGCCGCCTCCGCCTGCGTTAGCGCTTCCTCGCGCCGGCCTAATGCTCTCAAACTATTAGCCAGAGTATTCTGCGAACTTGCCAAATCGGGCAGAAACGCTTCGGGCCGGGCTTGCGCTAATTGACCATATATCTTCACCGCCGCCTCCGCCTGCGTTAACGCTTCCTCGCGCTGGCCTAATTCTCTCAAACTATTAGCCAGATTATTCTGCGACATCGCCAAATCGGGCAGAAACGCATCAGGCCGCGCTTGCGCTAATTGACCATATATCTTCACCGCCGCCTCCGCCTGCGTTAACGCTTCCTCGCGCCGGCCTAATTCACTCAACATAGTGGCCAGATTATTCTGCGACATCGCCAAATCGGGCAGAAACGCATCGGGCCGCGCTTGCGCTAATTGACCATATATCTTCACCGCCGCCTCGGCCTGCGTTAACGCTTCCTCGCGCCGGCCTAATGCTCTCAACATAGCGGCCAGATTATTCTGCGACATCGCCAAGCCGGGCAGAAACGCTTCGGGCCGCGCTTGCGCCAATTGACCATATATCTTCGCCGCCGCCGCCTGCGTTAACGCTTCCTCGCGCCGGCCTAAAGCGGATAGGGCGACGGCAAGCCCCGTTTTTGCCGACGCAACATCGGGCTGGTATTTTTCAAAGTCACCATTCGCAAGCTGCTGATAGATATACCCAGCCTCTCTGAAAACGGCTTCGGCCATTTCGGGGTGTCCTTGTTCATAAAAACCGTTGCCGGCTCGCAGCAACAAGTTCGCCCGAGATTCGGCAAGATCAGGACGATTTCGGTATTTATTGGCTTGCCGCAAGGCGTAATCGGGATCGGCCGCGGCTTCAGTGTCCCTACCCATCGACTGTTCCACGCGCCCCACGATCAAGGAATGGTCGGATGCAAGCGGCGCTTCCGGTTCCAGCCGGACGATACTAACGCGGATAGACCAGAGATCGGGCGCCGCCTCGCGAAAAGTGGTTTGCAGCCAGGGTTCGCCCACAAAGATGACCGGAACCGACAGGTCGCGCTGGAGCCGATTGCGTTGCTGGTTCAGTAAAGCCAACGCGCGAAAACACGCCTTTTTCCATAGCTCTACGGTTTGCGGATCGGGCGCGAGCCACTCGATCCAAACGCCGCCAATGTCCGGCTTCGGGCGCAAGCCCAACAATTGTTCCGGCAACCGCGCTAAAGCCGTTTCATCCTCGCAACGAAAATGGAGCGGTTTTTTGCCAGTTTCCCGCAGGTGATCCGCCAGGGTTTGTTCGCATATCGCGGCCCCCGCTTTGCCGGGCAGGAGCAGCACCAGCAACGTGAAGCCATCCGCCAAATCAAAATGGGCCAACAAAGCCCGCCATTCGTTCCAGGCGTTGGCGCCGTAGAAACGCTGGATCTCCGGCAAACTCGCGAGCGGCTCGGGGCTCATGATGCTTGGGAGCGGCTTCTAACCCGCCGCATCACGGCTTCAACCTCATCACGCACGAGCGGATGCGTGTCGTACCATTCTTCTCCATTCGAGAAATATAGCATCAAATGAAGATCGAGCAGACGCGTAATGCGACCAATTTCATCGCTCGAATTACTCCCCAAGCCGCTAGCATGAGAAAGCTGAATTTCCTCCAATTTCGCCGCGTCTTGCTCCGTAATCGGCAAGTATTGCTCCCGCGTGCGGCGTATCGCGCCGGTCACGATTTTATCGGGCACCGGCAAGCCGGCCTTTTCCGTCAGAATGCGCACAATCACTTCCTGAAAAAGCCGGAGTAGATCGCGGAAATGGCCGCCCGACTCCGCAATCAGGTCATCAACTAGTATGCGCCGGCCCTGAACCTCGGGGCCAAAAATTAGGTTCAAGCCTTGATCCTCCAGTCGGCGCCAGACTAATTCTCTCACTACTTTCCATCCCGCTTCGCAACGCGACCGCTCGACATCCTTTTTCCAGAGTTGCAGCGAAGGGAGGATTTCAATGGCTGTCCCGCCCGGCAGCAGGAATTGCAACCAAGGCGGGACCGTGCAGATGACATGGATAAAAGGCAACCGAAGCTTATCGAGGTGGCTGGCGAAAATCCGCTCCACGCTTTGCATCACTTCGCGCTCGTTATTCAGCGACCCGCGAAGTTGCTCCATTTGATCAAAAATGAACACAATCCGGCGATCCCCGCATTTATCCCGGAGGGCTTTAACTCCCTGCTCGAAAAAAGCGTCCACCTGCCGCTTGAGTTCCGGCAGCCGGTTCTGCAAAAATTCCCGCAGTTTTTTCCGAAACGAACTGGCTTCCTTAATCGCAAACTTTAATTCCAGCCCGCCCGCCAAGCCCCCGAGCACCTCTTTGGCCGGGCCGTCGGCTTCGACCTTCGCGGTTGCCTCAGTCACTTGCAGACTAGTCTTCTTCAAGTAATTGGTAAACCGATTCCAAAAGGATTCGGAGCCCAATGAAATTTTAAATTCTTGTTCCAATTGGTCGCCGAAAGCGCCGGCAAAAACCATCAGTAAATCGCTGATTTCGACCGGGTCGGACGGGTTCAAGTAATCGAGCGCGCTGGCATAGATGACCAAACTGCCTTCCTGTCTCAAATCCCGCCGCAAGCGAAACAGTTCGGTCGTTTTGCCGGAACCGCGAAAGCCGGAAAATAGCTGCAAACTCTGGATCTCGTTTAATTGAATATGCGTCCGCATGCGGGCGACCGGGTCCTCGCGCCCATCTTTTCCGTAAATCGGTTGATAAAAATCACTATCCGGCTCCACCGGTTTGGCGGGGTCTAGCCGTTTGTAGATCGTTTTGAGCAATTGCATGGCAGTTTCGGTTTCGCTCATATACCCAGAGTAGGCGAACGTTAAATCCCTGTAAAGCGTGGCTTAGCGTCCGGTGGCCATCCTTGAACTGAGCCGGCATGCTTCTACGATTCCAGCCTTGGTTCAGACGAATTTGAAGCGGGTCAGAAAACCGCTGAGGTTTTGCCCTTGGTTCCGGCTTCGCCGGTTAAGACAACCAGCGACAAGCAGAGGTTTCCCGCTATTTCGCGGCCGCCGGCTCCAGTTGCTTGAAGGTCTGAATCACCGGCGCGAGCAGTTCCATATCCGGCTCCGCGCTGGCTTTGGCGCAGGCGTCCAAATAACCTTTGCACAGATACCCCATGATGTCAGCGAACGGTTGCGGCAGTTTTTGAAAGTGATCGGCTAAAGCCCGAATGCCCTCGGCAAACGCCGCCGCCGCTTCTTGATAACGTTCCAGACCCGATAAAATCCGACCTTTCATGCCGTAGGCTTGAGCCAGATTGGGTCGATAGCCCTCCGCCGGCGCTTGCGCCAATTGGACATAAATCCGCACCGCCTCTTCGGTCTGCGCCAGCGCTTCCTCGCGCCGCCCTAAATCGGTCAGCATCATGGCCTGGTTATTCAAAGCGCCGGCCAATTCCGGCAGATGCGTTTCGGGCCGCTTGTGCGCCAATTGTTTTCTAATCCCCACCGCCTCGCTCGCCTGCGCCAGCGCCTCCTCATGTCGCCCCAATTTGCTTAGCAAGGTGGCTAGATTGTTCCGGGCTCTGGCCCATTCCGGGAGGAATTCCCCGGGCCGACCTTGCGCCAGCTGACTATAAACCCGCACAGTCTCCTCCGCCTTGGTCACGGCTTCCTCCAATCGTCCCAAGGCGCTTAAACAAATCGCCAGATTATTCAACGAACCGGCCAATCCCGGTCGGAACACCCCGGGGCGCTCTTGGGCTAGCTGAACTCTTAACTTCACCTCCTCCACCGCTTGCGCCAGCGCCTCCTCGCGGCGCCCCAAGGCGGACAAAGCGATCGCCAGATTACCTCTGGCGCGGGCGATTTCGGGCAGGAATTGACCCGGTCCGAGTTTCGCCAGATCTTGGAATATTTGCCCCGCTTCCAGCAAGGCCACTTCGGCCATTTCGGGCCACCCTTGCAGATAAAAACCTTTCCCCGCGCGCAATAATAAATCGGCGCGCGAAGGGTTTAGTTCGGGGTGATGGCGAAACTTGTTGGCTTGCTGCAAGACATAACCGGGATCGGCGGCGGCCTCATCGTCGCCCGCCAGCGTGATTTCCCGGTTCCCAGAGGGTAAGGCGCCGGGGGATTCGAGCGGCGCTTCCGGTTCCAATCGAACGGCTTTGATGCGAATAGACCACAGATCGGGCGCCGCCTCGCGAAGGGTGGTTTGCAACCAGGGCCCGCCAACCATGATTACCGGGAGCAACTGCTCGCGCTGTAGGCGGTCGCGCTGCTGATTGAGCGAGGCGAGCGTTTGGGCGCAGGCCTTTTCCCACCGGTCGAAGGTTTGCGAATCGGGCGCGAGCCACTCGATCCATAGGCCGCCCACGCCCGGCTCCGGCCGCAAGTTCAGGAGTTGTTCGGGCAACCGCGCTAAAGCCGCTTCGTCCGTGGCGCGCAAGGGGAGCAATTGTTTGCCCATTCCCCGCAGGTGGTCCGCCAGGGATTGCTCGCAAACCGCGGCCCCCGCCGGGCTCGGCAAGAGCAGCGCATGCAAAGCAAATCCATCCGCCAAATCGAAACGCGACAGAAAAATCCGCCATTCGTTCCGCGCGCTGGCGCCATAGAAACGCTGGATCTCCGAATAACTCGCCTGGGTTGTGTGATTCATGATCGTTGGGAGCAACGCCTAACACGCCCCACCACCGCGGCCACCGCTTCGTGAATGGGACGCTGCGTTTGGCCCCATTTTCACGCCCCAAAAACCAACCTTCGGGTATATCTCGGCGGGTAATGGCGCCGGCGTCTCGGACACTTAACTAGAGTAAGTTACCACCTAAGCCCTGTAAAGCGCGGCTTAAGGCTTACCGCCAAGACGGTCATACCTATGGTTATCGCCCCCCAATTCCGAGGTGTTTCCCGGAAATAATCGCTTAACTTTTCGCGGAATCCGTCGATATAGAGGATATTGAGTGTCGGTAATGAACCGCGCCAGGCGCGATGCGCGGTCATGGTTGTCCCAGGCTTCTCCGGCCACGCCGGGGAAACCCGGAGGATTTTTAAAGTTTCGGCGCAAGCCTGCGATAAACGGCTGTTTAAGGGGATGTTACGGCGTAACCAGGAGGAGATCATCAAGGAATTTGTGGTTCATGACACATGGGAAGGCTAGCGGGTGTGGACTTCAGAAGTCTAGCGGGCGGTGTGAGTCCCCGTTTTCCCGCGAGCCCATTTGAGGGCGCCACCAAAGCTGGCTTGCTCTAGCCATTGCCAGCTGACAGGCGTAAATACTCCCTATAAGCGGCCACTTCGGAGCAACCTCTTTTCCCATCATCAGCGGACGCGATTTTTGGCGGCAACTCGGCATCGGCGGTTCGCCGACGGCTCGGAAGAGGCACATTTTTATACCATAATATATACCCACATATAAACCAGCAGCATAATAATCAATAAATAATAAGACACCACTGTCATGCGTCATCCTATGAAATACATTTTTTGCGTTATCGCCGTCATGTGGGGCATTTTGTCCGCTTCGGCGGGTGAATGCGTCGTGACGGTAACCGCTTCGCCGGAGGAAGGCGGAACGGTGACCGGCAACGGGACCTGCTCGATCGGGGATCAATGGGTTCTGACGGCGTCGCCGAACGTCGGCTGGACCTTCACCGGCTGGAGCGATGGCAATAAGGAAACCAGCCATACGATCACCGTGCTTTCGCTGAACGTTTTTTACGTGGCGACTTTCGCCCAGGTACCCACGGTGACCATTTCGGTCGTCGCTAGTCCCGCGGAAGGCGGCTCCGTGACGGGCAGCGGCACCTACTTGACCGGGTCGCAGCAAACCATCACCGCGACGCCGAACAACGGCTGGTATTTTTCCGGATGGTCGGACGGCAATCAGAGCGCCCAGCGAACCATCACCGTCTCGGCGAACCAGCCGCAGTTTACCGCCATCTTTGCCCAGCCTGATCAGGTGGAACTCTTCGTGAGCGCCGACCCGGCTGATGGCGGCGTAGTGACCGGCAGCGGGACCTACTCGCTCGGCTCGCAGCAAACCATCACCGCGACGCCCAATTTAGGCTGGCTGTTCACCGGTTGGAGCGATGGCAACCAGGCAACCAGCCGCACTCTCTATTTGCTGACGGACCCCACCTATATTGTGGCGCGTTTCATCCCCTTGAGTTACCCCCCTTCGATCACCAAGCAACCGGTGAGCCAGACGGTCTTCGTCGGCACCAACGTCACCTTCAGCGTGACCGCCACCGGAACGGAGCCTTTGAGTTATCAATGGTGGAAGGGGACCGTCAAACTCGCCGGCGCGACGAATGCGTCGCTAGTTTTAACGAACACCCAACTTACCGACATCGGCAGTTTTAAGGTGGACATCACCAGCCCGTACGGGAACGCCTCGAGCACCAATGTGACCTTGACCGTGCTATCTCCGCCCATTGTAACCCAGGACCTGGTGAACCAATCGGTGGTCGAGGGGGGCAATGTGGATTTAACCGTCGGCGTCACGGGCAGCGAGCCCATATTTTATCAATGGTGGTACAATGGCGGCAAACTGACCGGGGTCACCAACGCCACGCTGCCATTATCGAACGTTCAAACGAAAAACGCCGGCAGTTATGGCGTCGCCATCTGGAACGCCTACGGCAAAACCCAGAGCGTGGACATCGTTCTGACCGTTTTGATCCCCCCCACCATCGTCACGCAACCGCAAGCTCAAAGCGTGTCCGCTGGCAGCTCGGTTACTTTGACGGTGGCCGCGACCGGCACCGGCCCTTTAACTTACGAATGGTGGTTTAACGGCAATCGCTTGGCCGACGCCACCAACGCCACGCTCACGTTGAACGATGTGCAGGCGAATAACGCGGGGATTTACGGGGTGATCGTCCGGAACTCGGCCGGGAAACAATCCAGCGACGATGTGACCTTGACCGTCACGCTGCCGCCCGCCATTGCCACGCCGCCCACAAACTTGACCGTGGTTGCGGGGAACCCGGCGGCATTTATAGTGACGGCCACTGGCAGCGCGCCCTTGCGCTATCAATGGTGGTTCAATGGCTACCCGGTCGCCGGCGCCACCAATGCCACCTACACGATTAGCGAAGTCCAACCCGAAAATGAGGGCATCTATGGAGTGGTCGTCAGCAACGACAAAGGCCAAACGAATAGCCCGGATGTAACCCTAACGGTGCTGGAACCTCCGGTCATTACCAAGGACCCGAAGAGCCAGACGGTGATGTCGGGGGACGAGGTTACGTTCAGCGTCGCCGCCACTGGCAAGTCCTTGCAGTATCAATGGCTTTATAGCGCGAGTCCGATCGCGGGCGCGACCAACGCCACGTATGTCATTCAAAACGTGAAGACCAACCACGCGGGAGCCTATAGCGTCACCGTTAGCAATCCCGATGGGACCACTCCTAGCGCGACCGCCCTATTGAAAGTAAACGTCGCGGCCAATCCGACTTGGAAATTGAAGTACGAGCGCACCGGCAACCTGTTGGTGCTCTCGTTCGACTCCACCCTCGGCTACACCTACACGGTGCAATACACGGATTCGTTGAAGAACTCCGTTTGGACGGACGATCAAATCGTATTTGGCGACGATAAGCCCATGGTGTTCAGCTACGAAATCGGCACAAACACTCAACGAATTTACCGGTTAAAGGCCAAATAAATCCGCCACCGGTCAAGCCAACTAATTCACCCAGGAGGGCGGGATCGTTAACTCGCGGTCCAGCCCCCTTTTTTATGCCCGACAACAGCGAGGCCAGGCTCACCCCGCCTGCATTTTGCCGCGCACACTCGCGAGCTTATCCTCCATCGATTGCTCACGATCCGTCCGCGTACCTAAATGAACGATCGTGCTAATCCGTGGCGCGCCCATTTGATGCACGATCTCGTGGCACCGCTTGATGGCGGCGAACACTTCATCCCACTCCCCCTCGACATTCGTGCCATTCGCGTGCAAGGCGATTTTGAGTCCCGTCGCCTGGAGCACTTTTTCGCAGGCGGCCACGTACGCGGACAACGACACCCCGGCGCCAATCGGGATCACGCAAAAATCGACAATGACTTTCATAAATTGAATCTCTGCCAGCCAGAAGCTTACGCAACGCGACCGCCTCGCGCAAGCCACCCCCGCCCCGCTCGCGCCCGGCAAGCGCTAGCGGTGCGCGCGGTCTTTCTCATTGCTTTCCTTTGCCGCCGAAGGTTCATATGATGGATCGATCGGTGGGTTGGACCAAATTTGAAACGCGGGTTATGGACCATACAGATTTCATGGCGGTGGCGGTGACGGAAGCGGAAGCGTCCCTCAAAGAGGGGAATTGCGGTTTCGGCGCGGTGGTGGTTCGCCACGGGGAAATCCTTGCGCGTTGCCACGACACGGAGAAAACCGGCGGCGATCCGACCGCCCACGCCGAAATGGGCGCCATCCAAAAGGCGGCCAAACGGTGCGGGCGAAACCTGCGCGGCTGCCAGATTTATTCCACCCATGAACCCTGCCCCATGTGCGCCACCGCGCTCCTTTGGTCGGGCATCGACGAAATATTTTACGGGTATTCCATCCGTGAATCGTTGCGCCAGGGGCGCCGCCGCATCGATATCAGCTGCCGGGAAATCTTCGAGCGAGCGGGCTTGAAAGTAACCCTGCGCGAAGGCGTGTTGCGTGAGCGTTGCGCCGTGCTGTACAACGCCAAAGTCCGGGAGCAAATCGAACAGTTGCGCCAGCCCGGCGAAGCGGCGCTGCGGGATATCGCCACCGAGCGCGGGGTGAACCGGGTGCGGTGGTTCAACGCGAACAAAGCCACGCTGCCGGCCATTGCAGGCAAGCCCCTGGAAACGGCTTACCGCGTGCTCTTGGAACGGCTGGGCGTGACTCCCGCCGAAGCCCCCATTCTCCACCAAGACGACCGACGCCTGACTTTTGGCTCCAAAAACTTTTGTCCCACGCTCGAGGCCTGTCGCATCTTGGGCCTAGACACTCGCATCGTCTGCAAACAGTTGACCGAAAAGCCGACGGAAATGCTCGTGCGCCAAGTGGACCCCCGACTGCGTTTCCAAAGAAACTACGAAACCCTGCGCCCCCATGGCGCGGTTTGCGAAGAATCCATCGTATTGCACCTGCCGGGCGAACCGGATTAACCCCGACCTGGAACGTCTATGATTAATCTGCGTCAGGCTCAAACCGGCGACGTACCCGCGATTTGCGCCATTTTTAATCACTACATCCTCCATTCGACAGCCTCGTTTTACACCGAAACGTTGAGTGAATCCGACCGGCTGGAATGGCTCGAATCCCATTCGCCACGGCACCCGGTCTTGGTCGCCGAAGACGCCGGCACAGTGGTGGGCTGGGCTGCTTTGTCCGAATTTAAGACGCGCCAGGCCTATGCGGAAACGGTGGAGATTTCCGTTTATGTCCGAGCCGACCGACACCGCCAAGGCATTGGCCGCCAGCTCATGGCTGAGCTGATCGCCCGGGCCCGCCAAGCCGGATTTCACACTCTCATCGCGGCGACTTGCGCCGAGCAAACCGCCAGCTTGAGTCTGCAACGAGCGTTGGGCTTTCGCCAAGCGGCCTATTTGGCCGAAGTCGGCCGCAAATTCGGGCGCTGGCTGGATATTGTCTACTGCCAATTGATGCTGGCTGAATCCCCCGCCCCGCTCGCGCCGCCAGCCCCTGGAGAGCCCGATCACGCGTCTTAAGCCTCGGCGGGGCGGCAAAGCGGAGTTTCCGTTTAGCGCGCGATCCGCAGGCTTCTTTTTTGGCTAGCGCTGGCGCGAGGCCGCGGGCATAGTGTGCGCCGCAGCTCGTTTTTCGCTGCGCTGGGTCATTATGAGAATCACACCTGAAAACGTCTTGGTTTCCAATTTGGGTCCACGACTGGCCAAGTCGCCACTGCCCTTATCCACCGATCCCGCCGATAACATGGGATGTTTTATCCCCGATGAATCGCGCGTGCGTTACCAAGTGGAATTGAACACGGGATTCGACAGCCGGGAGGATGTCTTCTTTGAAAAAGCCGGTCCGCGCGAACTTAATTTTTTCCGGCCCGAGGAAACGCGCGCCGCGATTGTGACTTGCGGCGGCTTGTGTCCCGGCTTGAACAACGTCATCCGCTCCGCCTTCCTGGAATTACATTACAATTATCACGTCCAGGAAGTCTTCGGCATCCGGTACGGATACGCGGGCATGAATCCGGCCGTGGGCAAACCGCCCCTCAAACTGACGCCCGACCTGGTGGAGAACATCCACGAGGAAGGCGGCACCATCCTCGGCTCATCGCGCGGGCCCCAACCCGACGCGGTGATCGTCGATTTTCTCGTGAAGGAAAAAATCAATCTGCTGATCTGCGTGGGCGGGGATGGCACGCAGCGCGGCACGCACGATATTTACACCGAGATCACCAAGCGCGGCTTGCCCATCGCCGTGGTGGGGATTCCCAAGACGATCGACAACGATCTGATGTACGTGTACCGCAGCTTCGGCCTCTCGACGGCCATCGACAAATCGCGGGAGATTTTATTTTGCGCCCATGCGGAAGCCCGGGGCGCCATTAACGGCATCGGCCTGGTGAAACTGATGGGACGGCACGCGGGCTTTATCGCGGCGGGCGCCACGTTGGCCAGCCAGATCGTCAATTACACCCTAATTCCCGAAGTGCCGTTCGCCTTGCACGGTCCCCAAGGCCTACTGGAAACGTTGCGCAAACGACTTAAGAAACGGACTCACGCCGTTATCGTCGTGGCCGAAGGCGCCGGGCAGGATTTGCTGCGCGACGCCCCGCAGGAAAAAGACGCTTCCGGCAATGTGAAATTCGGCGATATCGGACTCTTCCTTAAAGATCAGATCGCGGCGCATTTTCAAAAAATCGGCGTCACCGTGAATTTGCGCTATATCGATCCAAGTTATTCGATCCGCAGCGTGGCCGCCAATTGCGACGACAGTTTGCTCTGCGACCAGTTGGGCCGCCACGCGGTGCACGCGGGCATGGCGGGCAAAACCGATGTGCTCATCGGTTATTGGCACAATGTGTTCACGCATCTGCCCATCCCCTTGGCGGTGGCGGAGAAAAAACGCGTCTCGCCGAAAAGCGAACTGTGGCGCGGCGTGCTGCTCTCCACCGGCCAGCCCAAGGAATTCACGGGACCCGGTCAGACCCTTGATCGTCCCCGTCCTTTGGACGCCGCGCATTGAGGATGCGGTCCAGGGAACGCGCTGTTTTTTCGCGCTGGCGAACGCGGCTTTGTTCCCCCAGTTCTTGGTGCTTGGTTTGATCGACCCGCAAGCGACGCTGGAACCAAAACATAAGCCCGGCAACCGCCAGCAACGGCAAGGCTAGGGAGAGAAACGAGGGCGCGTCCGAGCCGCCGCCCTCCGCCATTGGGGCGATCCAGACCGGCATCACCAGACCGTAGCTATAGGGGTTCAAGCGCATAGCGCGCGTCATTGGGCTGACGGCCAAACCGTTTTCGGACATCCACAATAGGTTAGCCCGTGCGCCTCAACTTCTCAACCCGCTTGGGAGCCACCCCGGAATTCCCCGGCTTTGTTGGCGAAGAGCACGTTGAACGTGGTCATCGAGCCGTAGCACCGGGTGATGTACTGCTGCAACTCGGTTTTATCCGCGTCGCTCAACTGGGGATGACTGTTGATTTTTTGCTCCAGCACCCGCATTTGATTGCGCATGCCGACGATTTTGTGGAAAAACGTTTCCAGGGGCACTTCCTTGGTTTGCAAGGTGGGATCGGCGGGGTGCATCACCAACTTGCCTTTGTGCCACCGCGCGCCCAACTCGGTCACCACCGCATCCGGTTTTTCCCACCCCATGCGCAGGACGGTGCGCTCGATGGTTTGAGCCAAGAGGGTCTCCAAGGGGACTTCCAAATCCTTGATGGCCACGCTCGCCACAGCCGGCTGGATACCGCTGATTTCCGGATCGACGGTTCGCAGGGCATCGTCGAACCTCACTTCGGCGGCGTGCTCGGAAATGCCTTTGACCACCCCCACCCCATACTGGGGATGTTTCACTTTCAAGCCGACATGCAAGGATTCGATTTTCATGCGGTTTTGGTATAGCGTGGGGCTTCGGCGGTCGCAAACAAAAACCGCCGCCCGCCTCAGTTTGAACGCGGCCCCACCGACTTCAAGTCTATGGGCGTGAACCCCAGCTTCAAGGCGGGCGATTCGGGTTGAAGGCGAAAATCGTAGGCCGAGGGATTCACGAATAAAGGATCGGCGATAATCGAGTGCTGATCATGACCCCGTTTGCGCCATTCCTCGAAGGTGGCTCCGGCGAATTTCAACGAGTCGGGCGCGGCCCCGGGCCGGGCGTCGAAATAGCAGTTATAATCAAGATCGTAGCGATCTTTGGCCCAATTGCTGCCCAGCAGATTGCCCGAGTCGAAGTACACGATATTCCGTTCGAAGCGGAAGGATTGGTGGTCTTCCTCCCGGGTGCGCATAACCTGGTTCTCCTTGCCATAGGCGAAAATGTTATTGCGCACGATATTGTCCCGTCCGTAATGCTGGTGGAAGCCCGCGCTCTTCGTGCGATAGACGACATTATTTTCGATGAGAATATCGGTGCTGCCTTCGTCGGGATAAATGCCCCACCCACCGTAGGTGTAGGAGTAAACGTCATGGATCAGATTATTCCGAATGACCGTTCCCTTTTGAATACCCAGCGTGTAGATGGCGCCCATATCGCTCAACCGGCTTTTGCCAATATCATGGAGATCGTTGAACTCGATGATATTCTCCCGGCAGGGCGTTTCCTGATACCCCCAATTCCACCCCACGGAGATCGCGGTGTAACAAAGATCGTGAACGTGATTGTGCGCGATCTGGTTCTGGCCACTCTGCAACACCAGGATGCCCACCGCCGGTTTGTAAACAATGCCGAGATCATAAATCTGATTATCGGCGATCTGGTGGCTGTGATTGGCGTCAAACGCCTCCTTCCGAATCTCCCCTTCGCCTACCCGCAACCCGCCCGCGCCAATGCCATGAATCGTGTTATGGACAATGTTTACGCGCTGGCAGCCCCGTCCTAATTCGATGGCGTATCCGGCGAGATGCTCCAACGTACAATGGTCGATGGCGCAATCCTGGGCATGGGCAAACTCGATGTCCCCGTGAATATGAATCGCCGCTTGAACATCGGTGTACCCGCGATCCTCCAAGGTCCAATCCGTGTGGGCAAGGGTTAACCCACGCAAGATTAAGTGCCGCACCGGTTTCTTTTGCGCCGCGTCGCCATGGACTTGCAGGAGACTGGTGAGCTTGGGCGCGATCACCATGGCTTGGGTTAAATCTTCCCCCCGCTCCGGCCAATAGGTCACGATACCCGTGCGCCGGTTAAGATACCATTCCCCGGGCTGATCCAAGGCATCCGGCGCGTTCTCGATATAATATTGAGCATCGCTTTCTTTATTGGAAGGCGCGGGATCGCCGGCCAGCGTGGCGACATGGCTGGCTTCATCCACCGCCCGGATTTGCAGCCGGAAATCGGCCCAAGCCAAATAGGCGACGACCTCGACGTCGCCATCTTTCGCCCATTCGGGCTTAATATCGCCCGGGCGGTATTTCAATTTCACAGGCCGATCTTCCGGGCTCGCGCCTTGGATATGATAGAAACCTTCGTTGGGAGTCCGCGCCCGCTGCTTACGTTTGCCATCGACAAACAATTGATGGAAATACCAGCCTTGCTTGGCCTCCGCGACTTCAGCCTGCCACAAATGGTCGTTGCCCGGCACTGGCTTCCACCCCGTGAGCCGGCGCCCGCCGCTTAACACGGGAGTTTCCTTGGCGTAAGCCGCGATGAGAAAAGGCTGCGCGGCGTCCAGACCGGATGCTTCCGAGCCAAGCACGATGGGCTTGTCCAACCAGTACGTGCCTTGCCGCAAGAAAATGGAAGTTTTGCCCGCGTTTGCCCGGGTGGCGGAGTGGAGTTTGCGCGCAGTCTGGAGCGCGCCCTCCAGCGTGGCCAGCGGGCCGTCTTTACCATCGGCGGCAGGGTCGGCTTTCTGTCCCGACCATTGGTCGTTGCCATGAGGTGAGACATAAAGGGTGAGATCGTTCGCAGCCCAAGCGGAGGCGCACAGCAGGCTGGCTAGTAGGCTCCAGAGGCAGGGGGTGAATTTCATGAGCGGATTCTGCGGGATTGAAAGCGATATTCAAGCAAAGACCACCACCTGGATGGATTAAGAATCAGACTGGAAGTAAACGCCGCGAACACCCCCGAGAGCCGCCGAGGAACGATTTTAAACCGACGATCACCTCCCACGCAAACCCGCGCCGCGCCGAAAGCAGGCTTCGCCACACAACTGTGGCGAAGCCCAAGGGAAAACGATTACTTTTGCTTCGCGTACTTGGCTACTTCCGGCATATCGAGCCCGGCGGTTTTCCAAGCCTTGGCGGCATCCTCGGGCAACGGCTTCACCATCACGTTTTTGTACATGACCACGCTGCCTTCGTTATGTTGCTGCAACGCCAGAAACCCGGACCGATAGGTGTTTTTCTCATCGATGAAATCGACCACCACTTTGTCGTTCACTTTGATGATGATATGGTTGCCGATGGCGATGATATGCTGAGTCCACCAAGTGTCGTCTTGCACGAGTTGTTCGGTTACTTTGCTAAAATTGTAGAGGCTGCCCGTCCGCGAAGGGTCGGGACTGGTGTTTTCGACCTGGGCTTCGTAGCCGTTAGGAAAACCGTTGCCCTTGGCAGTGCGGAAATACATGCCGCTGTTGCCGGAGTGGTTGAGTTTAACCTCCGCTTTGAATTCGAGATTCGTGTACTGATTGGGGCTGAAGAGATGGCCCACCGGGCCTTCACCAACCACCACCCCTTCGGGATTCACGCTCCAGCGGCCTTGATCCATGGCCTGCCAGCCACTTAATGTCTTGCCATCAAAGAGTTTAATCCACCCCTTCTTGGCCTTTTTAAGTTGCTTTGCGGTCTGCGTTGGCTGGCCCTCTTTGGAACCGGAATCCGCCGCCGAAACCACATTGCAAACCATTGCGCTGGCGCATAATAGCGCGATAACTGTTGTTTTTTTGAACTTAAGCATAATCTATTATTCGATTGATACTTCGACGCGGCTGACGCAATTTGGATTCATGCGAAAGTTAACGTCGGTTTCTGGGATGCAGCGCCTGGCCAGGCGCTGGCAGAGCGAGCGCATACCGGTCGGCTTTGTCCCCACCATGGGTTATCTGCATGCAGGCCATCTTAGCCTGGTTAAACGCGCGCGTAAAGAAGTTGGCGCGCACGGCAAGGTGGTTTTGAGCATTTATGTGAACCCCACCCAATTCGCCCCCACCGAAGATCTAGCTAAATACCCCCGCGATTTACAGGGTGATCTGCGACGCTGCCGCGAGGCCGGGGTGGACGTCGTGTTCGTACCCTCCGACGCCGAAATGTACCCGCAACCGGCGGGCGAAGCGTACAGCACCTATGTGCTAGAGGAAAACCTCTCCCGGCGCATGGAAGGGGTTTCGCGACCGATTCATTTTCGGGGCGTCACCACCGTGGTGGCGAAGTTATTCAACCTCGTGCTGCCCCGGGTGGCCGTGTTCGGAGCCAAGGATTTCCAGCAAGCGACGATTATCCGGCGCATGGTTCGCGATCTCCATTTCCCGATTAAAATCATCGTGGCGCCGACCGTGCGCGAGAACGATGGCCTGGCCAAAAGCTCGCGTAATAAATACCTTTCACCGGCGGAACGGCCCCAGGCCTTGGCGCTATCGCAAGCCATCCAAGCGGCGCGCGAACAAGTGCGCCAAGCGGCGCGCCCCCTGCCCGCCGCCAAGCTCAAAGCGCTACTCACCCGTCAAATCCAGGCCCACCCCGCCGCCCGGGTGGATTACCTCGAGTTTTTCAACCCACGCACCCTGGAACCCGCCAGCCAAGTGGCGCCCGGCGTCCAGATGGCCATGGCGGTATTTATGGGAAAAACGCGGTTAATCGATAATGGATTGCTGTAAACCCCGGCCGGCCGACCACGGCGGGCCCGCATTTTTTATGAGTGAAAATCATTTTAGATCGTTCGATTTCCTCGTGCTCGGCAGCGGCATCGCCGGGCTGGTATTTGCCCTCAAAGCGTCCGAGCATGGCCAAGTAGCCATTGTGACCAAAAAGCAAAGCGCCGAGTCCAACACCAATTACGCCCAAGGCGGCATTGCCTCGGTGACTTCCAAAGAGGACTCCTTCGACATGCACGTGCGCGACACGCTCGAAGCGGGCGCCGGGTTGTGCCGCGAAGATGTGGTGCGCGCGATTGTCCAAGACGGGCCGGCGCGCATCGCCGAGTTGATCGAGCTGGGCATGCGGTTTTCCGAGCGCGAAATCCCCGCTTCCCATGGCGCCAAGGAACTGGATTTGGGCCGCGAAGGCGGGCATTCCAAACGCCGCATCTTGCATGCCAAAGACATAACCGGCCGAGAAATCGAGCGGGCGTTGCTCAACGCCGCCGCGCAACGGCCAAACATCCGCATTTTCGAGAATCACTGCGCCATCGATTTGATCACCACGGGCAAGCTGGGCTTTGAAGGCGGCAACCGCTGTCTGGGGGCTTACGTGCTCGACGTCAACGGCAACCAGGTGCTGACTTTCACCGCGCCGGTGGTGACGCTAGCCACGGGCGGTTGCGGCAAAGTGTACTTGTACACCACCAACCCCGACATCGCCGCCGGCGACGGCGTGGCGATGGCTTACCGCGCCGGGGCGGCGGTGGCCAACATGGAGTTCGTGCAATTCCATCCCACCTGCCTGTACCACCCGCGCGCCAAGTCCTTCTTGATCAGCGAGGCGGTGCGGGGCGAAGGCGCGGTGCTCAAGAACCTCCAGGGGGATGAGTTCATGGACTCTTTCCATCCGCTCAAATCGCTGGCTCCGCGCGATATCGTGGCGCGGGCTATCGACAGCGAGATGAAACGCACGGGCGCGGATCACGTTTTCCTCGACATCACCCACAAACCCGCTCGTTTTCTCATGTCCCGGTTCCCGAACATATACTCCACCTGCATGAGTTTCGGCATCGACATGACCAAGGAAATGATCCCGGTCGTGCCCGCGGCCCATTATCAATGCGGCGGGGTCCTGACGAACGTGGATGGCGAGACCGAGATCCCCGGGCTCTACGCCGTGGGCGAAGTGGCCTGCACCGGTTTGCATGGCGCCAATCGTTTGGCCAGCAATTCCCTGTTGGAAGCCTTGGTTTGCGCCCATCGCGCGGCGGCCAAAGCGGCCGCCGAAGTGCGCACCCCCGTGAACCTTTATATTCCCGGCTGGCAATCGGGCAACGCGCATAATCCCGACGAACTGGTGGTGGTCTCGCATAACTGGGACGAAATCCGCCGAATCATGTGGGATTATGTCGGCATCGTGCGCACGGATAAGCGCTTGCAACGCGCCCGCGCCCGCATCGCCAACTTGCAGGAAGAGATCCGGGAGTATTATTGGGATTTCACCGTAACCCGGGATTTGCTCGAACTACGCAACATCGCCACCGTGGCTGAATTGATCGTGGCTTGCGCCCAAGCCCGGCCGGAAAGCCGCGGGTTGCATTATAACTTGGACCATCTCCAAACCGATCCCGTATGGGCTAAGCGCGACACGATCCAGCGTAAAACCGCCGTTTAATGGATTTGCGCGACCGCCTCGGCGCCGTTATCTTTTGCCGGGCGAAAGCGCCAGCCGCCGCCAATCCATGCCGGACATTGTACTAACCACACTTAACGCCAAATACATTCACGCCTCGCTCGGCCTGCGTTATTTGTTCGCGAACTTGGGTCCGTTGCAGCCGCGCGCCCAACTGCTGGAATTCGACATCAATCAAAGACCGGGCGACATCGCCATGCAAATTCTGGCGCGGGAGCCCGCCATCGTGGGGCTGGGCGTGTATATTTGGAACGTCGCGGCGGCTGGCGAAGTCGCGGCAATCCTCAAGCGCGTCCGCCCGGAGTTGACCCTCGTCTTAGGCGGTCCCGAAATCAGCCACGAAACCGAATCCCACCCCATCTTTCCCTGGGCGGATTATGTTATCCTCGGCGAAGGTGATTTAGCGTTTGCGGGTTTGTGCCAGCAAGTGCTGGATGGCCGCCCGCCCGCCACGAAAATCCTGCGGCCGGGGTTGCCCGATCTCGCGCGCGTGCGCCTGCCTTATGATTTATACTCCGAACCGGACCTTCAGCACCGGCTAGTCTACGTCGAAGCCTCGCGGGGCTGCCCGTTTACCTGCGATTTCTGCCTCTCGGCGCTGGATGAAAAAACGCGCCTTTTCCCCCAGGACGAGTTTATGGCGGCTATGGAGCGCCTGCTGAAGCGCGGGCTGCTCCAGTTTAAATTTGTCGACCGGACCTTTAATTTGCGACTCGAAGTAGCGGCGCGCATCCTGGATTTCTTTCTGGCCAACCTGCGACCCGGTTTATTCCTACACTTCGAAATGGTGCCGGATCGCTTGCCCGAGCCGCTCAAAGAACGCCTGCGCCAATTTCCCGCCGGATCGTTGCAATTGGAAATCGGCGTGCAAACCTTTACCGAAGAGGTAGCCCAACGCATTCATCGCCGGCAAAACAACGCGGCGATCGAGGAGAACTTGCGTTTTCTCCGGCGGGAAACCGGCGCCCATTTGCACACCGACCTCATCTTTGGCTTGCCGGGGGAGACTTGGGAATCCTTTGCCGCGAGTTTCGACCGCTTGGTTTCACTGCATCCCCAGGAAATCCAAGTGGGCATGCTCAAGCGCCTGCGGGGCGCTCCCATCAGCCAGCACGATCAGACCTGGGAAATGGTTTACAACCCCTTTCCACCGTACGAAATCTTGAAAACCAAAACGCTCAGCGCCGCGCAATTACAGCAATTGCGCCGGTTTGCCCGCGCGTTCGACCTGGTGGCCAATAGCGGTAATTTCGTGGAATCCACCCCGTTGCTCTGGCGGGACGGCGGCTCGCCGTTTCACGCCTTTCTAGCTTGGAGCGAGTGGCTGAACCAGCAAGTGCCCACGACTCAAGGGGTGGCCCTCAACCGCTTAATGGAACTCTTTTTCCGCTATCTCACCGAACAAACCGGCCGGCAACCGGCGGAAATTGTCCCCGCGCTCTGGCGCGATTACCAACGGGGAGGACGAAACGATAAGCCGCTTTTTATGCGGGATTTTCTGCCGGTGGAAGCGGCGGCAGTCCGGCGACGCAACGACGCGCCGCTGATCAAAAGACAAAATCGCCATACGGGAGCGGAAACGGGACCGCAACCTTAACGGGCTCAAGCCAGGGGTGCAGGCTGGTGTTCCGGCACCGCCGCGGATTGATAGCTCTTGCCGTTGGGCGTCGGGCCATCGGTTTGTGGATCATCCGAGGCCAACGAAGTCGCTTTGCCCCGGGCACCTTCGACCAGGTTGACCAATTCGGCCACCAATCGATCGAACGAATGCACTTGGCCGGACATTTCGGTGGAAGCGCTGGCGGATTCCTCCGCCCCGGCGGCATTCCGCCGCACCACATCGTCCAAGCCGGACAACGCTTTGGCGATTTCCTTGATAATATTGGCGACTTCGCGGCTGGCCGCGGTAATGGAAACCACTTTCTCCCCCATCACCGTGGCGGTTTCGACAATGGCTTCGAAATTCAGATTAACCCCCTTGATCCCGCTGGTGGCTTGCCGCACTTTGTGAATATTACCATCCAATAATTCCTGGGTCGTCCGCGCGGCTTCGGCCACGCGTTTGGCCAGGCTGCGCACTTCCTCCGCCACGACGCCGAATCCCCGGCCGGACTCCCCGGCCCGGGCGGCTTCGACCGCCGCGTTGAGCGCGAGCAAATTGGTTTGAAAGGCGATTTCATCGATGGTTTTGATGATGATCGCCATGCGGGCGCCATCGGCTTCGATTTGCTCCATCGCTTTGGTCATCGTAACCATTGACTGCAACGAAGCGCCGGATTTTTGAATGTTCTGCCGCATGAGCGCGTCGGCTCCGGCCGTCAATTCGCTGACCTGTTCGCTACGCTCCGTGATTTGCCGCAAGGCGGAATTGGTTTCAGCCAAGCCGCTGGCTTGGTTGGAAGCGCCTTCGGCCAATTGCTGACTGGTGATAGAGATTTGATCGCTCGCCAGGGCTATCTCACTCGCACCCGTACGCAACGACTCGGCGATATGCGACAAAGTTTTCGACAAAGAGACCGCCAAAGATAAAGTAAGCAATATGGCCAGCGCCGCTATGGCCGCAAACAGATACCCCACCGTGCGATTATTGTTTTTCGCGATTTCAGTGAGCTTGAACGAGGCGGCGAGAAATTCCTCTTCGTAGGAACCGACGCCAATCACCCAATCCCAGGGCGCAAAATACATCAATCGGGCCACCTTGGTGCGGGAGTGGGTTTCGCCGGAGTTTTGCCACTCGTAACGAACCTCGCCGATCTCGCCCGGTTTCAAACCCTTGGCGACGCTGATAATTTGCTGAACCATGAATTTCCCATTGGCGTCCTGCGCGTTCAGAATCACTTCGCCATCGCGTTTGCCGTCTTTGGAAATAATATAGCGCCCTTCCGAATCCAGCACATACACATAGCCTGATTCGCCAATTTTGGTTTTCAAGATTTCCTGGCGCAGGCTCGCGACGCTTTGCTCTTTCATCGCGTAACTCAGCATGCCAATAACTTTCCCCGCGGCATCCATCAACGGATCGCACGCGATGAGATACCAAGTTTTATTGGCGTAAGAGCGGCCCTGATATCGTTTGCCGTTGAGGACACTTTGGAGCACCGGGTGAGGAGTGCCATCGGCGTTGCGCGCGGCGATAAAAGTGCCGATCGCCCGCTGTCCATCCGGCGTTTCCGCGTTAGTGACTACCCGGAGCATTTCACCCTCCGCATTCATGCGCTGGAACACGGAGCTCGTGCCCCCCATCAAGCGGCCAATCAAATCCACAAATGGACTAGGTTTCCGCAAATCTGGATTAGAAACAAGCCATTCGCCGCCAATGCGAATCTTGGGCAAAACGACCTGACTTTTCCCCCCGGTGGCTTGATTGACAGCCGACCAAGCAAGGGTCTCTTTGTCCAATTGAATCCCCCCCATCCGTTCCAGCAATTCCTTGGAAGCGTTCAAGCCAGCGTTCACTTGCTGCTGCAACACTTCCTGCTGGGCTTGCACCATGGCGAACACCCCTTGGGCAATGTGATCCAAATCACTGTATGCGCTACGCATGCTCTCGACGCGAGTGATGGCGATGGATTTCTGGTTCATGGTGAAAACCACCGCCGCTAAAATGAGCAATGGGATGGCGGCCAGCAACACTCCGCCCACGACTAATTTGCGTTTCAGTGACCAGCGGTTCCGCATACGTTTCCTCCCGGTTGATTCGTCGCTTCGGATATGGAAAAAATCGCGTTGAGCTTCATTTCACACAAGAGGCGGTAAATGGTCCTAGACACATTAACCAATTGCAGGGCGGCCCCGCGAACCGCTAAATCTTTGTAGAGCACGAGCAATTTGCCGATGCCTGCGCTGCCAATATGGCTGATTCCCTTAAAATCGATGGTCACCCGGCGGCACTGGCTGCTTTGAACTTCGCGAAAACGTTTTTTTAATTCTTCCGCCCCCCGTTCGTCGATCTCCCCGCTGATTGCTATCCGGCAATCGTCTCCGTTCACTATCATATTGAAGATCATTCGTCCTCCTGCTTCGGGGGGAATATCGGGCTTGGTAAATGGCTATTGCGTTGGGAGCATGCAATATACCATTGCCGCCCACCCTCATCGCCGGAATACGTTACGCCCCCCGGATGGAAATATCGGCGGGCGCCGAATATACTTTAGGAAAAACTCCTGCCCAAAGTGATTTTGCGGGGACTCTTAAGTTTCCCCATGGCCACCAACGGGCCGCCATAATTCAATGCGGTTTTTCCGAGCTTCGCCACCCTTTTTGAGGCCCGGTGGCAGTGGATGCCGGTCGAAATACAAGGTGATCACATTGCCTTTTCCATTCCATTGCACTTCGTCCGCCAGCATACGAATGATGAAGAGCCCGCGGCCGGATGGTTTAACTAAGTTTTCAAAGGCGGTGGGATCGTAAATCGTTTGGGCGTTGAAACCCATGCCCTCGTCGCTCACCTCGAGTTGCGCGTCATTGCCATACCGACGGCGCAGGGTAATTGATCGGCCGGGCTGGGCCCGATTGCCGTGACGCCAAGCGTTGAGCAGCGTTTCCTCCAACACCAGGCGCAAGCGCTCATCGGGGTTCTCCACCCCGTGATCTTTCCATTCGCGCGCGATCTGCTTGTAGAGCCGCAAGGCGTGCTGGTTGAGCGTTTCCGCGTTTTCCGGCCGGATGACGTCTTCGAGAATTTCCGATTCCAACTCGATTTCCACTCCCAGCATGGCAATATCATCCCGTTGCGCCGCCTGCATCCAGGAGCTATTGAGATGGCCCAGCGTTTGCAACAAAGCGCGGCAGATTTGGGATATACCCGCCCGGGGGGCCAACCGCAGGATCTCTTCCACCTGGTCGCGCAACTGGGCGGAAGTCAGCGTCGTATGTCCTTGTTCGCAAGGAACCTCCAGCAAGCCATCGGTAAAAAAGATCAGTTTATCCCCGGGATACAAGGGCTGGCAACCCACCGAAAGCGTTTGATTTCCCAACATGCCGGCCGGCAAATTGGCGCCCGCATCGTGCTCTCCGGGCAGGCTGAGCACCGCCGTTTGGCGGAGGAGGAGGAACGGCGGATGGCCCGTCGAGAGGAATCGTAACGCCAGGGGCGCATGCTCGATCTCCACATTGATGGAGGTGAAAAAATCGCCCTCGGCGAACAAATCCGACGCGCAGATCTCGTCGTTCAACCGGCCCATAACCTGTTCGAGCGAAGGCGTCTCGCGCTCCTGTAGCAGGCTGCTGTGGATCAAATCCGTCATGATGCTGCGCAATACACAGCCCACTTCATGACCGGATTGGTCCTTCAAACTCAGCATCGTGCGCCGATGCCCCGGCCCGCCGAGATTCCGGACAAAGCAGTGGTCGCCGCCGGCGGCGTGGCAAGGGAAGTAGTAGGAGGTGATAAACAGGTTTAGCCCGCCAGGCAAGGCGGTGTGGCGAGGGGGATAGGAATCGATCAAGGCTAGCACTTGTTGGGCGAGATCGATGTTGACCTCTTGTTGTTTTAACAACGCGGTAAGCGACCGGTTGGTGGCGCCCAGCTCGGCGGTGCGTTCCTGGACGCGCTGCTCTAATTCATCATGCGCCTGACGCAAGGCATCCTCATTGCGTTTGCGTTCGGTAATGTCGCGCATTTGCTCGATCACAACGGTAACCTGACCGCTCTCATCCAACACCGGATTACTACGGCATTCCATGTAACAGCCGAACCGGGGCACGAACCGATCGATGGACACCACTCGCTTCTCCACGCAGGCCAGCGCGGAAGCGCAACCTTTGCAGGGTTCCGCCTCCCCCATCAATTCGTGGCACTTGCGGCCCTGCGCCGCTTCGTGCGTCAAACCCAACGCCTGGTAGCCGGCGCGATTGTAGCGGATTATGGTGTGGTCGGGCAGTTGAAATCCAACGATGTCGGGAATGCCATCGAGCATGCCCCCGAGCAGGCGGTTGGAATCCCGCAACCGCTCTTCCGCTTCCAATCGATCACTAATTTCCGCCCGGAGCCGGGCGTTGGTGGTGGCCAACTCATAGGTTCGTTCCTTGACCCGCTGCTCCAGTTCATCATGCGCCGACCGCAACGCATATTCCATGCGCCGCCGGGTGCTGACATCGCGCACACTTTCAATGGCGCCGGTAAACCGGCCTTCGGAATCTTTCAACATCCGGGCGGCTCCCCACAAAATGGCTCCATTCGCCCCGAGGCAAGGAATGAAAGATTCGGCGTAGATGCTATCCCCTTCGCGTTTGACCTCCAGATAGCCCCGCTCGAATTCCTCATCGGATAAGGAGACCAAATCGATCAAGATGGGCCGTCGATGCCCGTAAAAAGGTAATGAATATGCGCAGTCGCCCTTGCCGATCATCTGCTCGGCGGGCACGCCGGTGATCAATTCCATGGCCCGGTTCCAGTACGCGACTTTTTTGTCCCGATCGATGATGAAAGTGGGGTCGGGTAAAAAGTTGATAATCTCCGTCAGGCGTTTCTCGCTTTCCAATAGCGCGTCTTCCATCTGTTTGTGGCGGGCGCTCAAGAGGGCGCGAGCCATGGCTTCCGCCAGCTCGGCGGCAAATCGAAATTCGTCCTCCATCCATTTGCGGACGACGCCGGTTTGCTCCACGCAAAGCACCCCCGCCAGTTTGCCCTCCAAAATGATCGGCGAATCCAGCAACGACTTCACGCCTTGCGGCTTAAAATAGCTCTCGCGGAACTCCACCAGTCGCGGATCGCTCCAAACGTCCGACGCGTTGACAGTCCGGCCTAAAGCGAGCGTTTCAAAATATTTGGGATAGTCCCGGGAATTTAAGGCCGGGGCGTCCACGAAAGTCCCGGTCGCGGTCTGATACAGCGCCAGACACTGAAACTGGCCGTTTTCCAGGCTGCCCAGCCAGACGCCCGCCCGGCTGGCCCGCAGGATGTCGGCCGCTAACCGGGTGACCTCGCCGGCGGAGGCTTTCAAGTCCCCGCTGGCAATGGTGCTGGAGGCGGCGATCCGGGCGATGGCCGATTCTTGACGGCGGCTGCGCTCCAATTCCAACGCCTGCGCCAACGCGTCCAGCCGGGTGCGTCGGCCATAGACAAATCCACCGATGATGAGCAGGTCGACCAATATCAAAATAACCAGGATCGGAAGCCGCGCCCACGCCCCCGTCCGCGTGATCTCCGCCGCATCAGAGTCCAGGTGGACGAAGATTTCCGAGCCGCCCTCCTTAAAGCGCTTCGTTCCGGCCAACCGCACGCTAGCGGTCACCCGCAGGCCCTGGTTGCCGGCATACGGACCGGAAATAAACACTTTGGCGCCCGCCTCTTTGGGTAAATAATCCGGTTTCATTTCCGGAAAGCGGGAACCGGGTGGGGAATACTCGGGCGCATCCAGCGGCGCGGAATCGACTAAATAAAACCAGCGTCCCTCTTGCCGCGCCGACAGGGAGACCAGTCGAATATTAGGGATATTGCCGCAAACTTGGCGGCACCAATTCTTAAGCGTTTGATAATCCGGCGACGCCACAAAGTTGTCCCGTTGCGCCAGCCGCCACGGTAGTTCGGGATCCAGAAAAGAAGTGGTGAACACCGCCTGTTGCGCCAACTCCTCGTATTCCTCGTGGATGTGCGTCCGCTCCGCCGAATTGGCCCCCAGCCAAGCTAGCAGGCCGGCCAAAACTAACAGCGCGCTCAACATGCGATCCCGGCACAAGGCGATGGAGGCGGAGGCTTCCTGCTGGGGTCGCCAGCCATATTCGGACCAATAATGCCGCCACAATCCCGCGACGGTTATTAAGCCACCGGCCAAGGCAAGACCAGGAAACAGAGCCTCAGAGGCGGGTAAAAACCAGGCGACCGGCTTAGTCCAAACGGCCTCGCGCAAGGATTGCGCCTGCCACCCCATCAGCAACAGGGCAAACCACAAGCCGGCGGCGGCGGCCACAAGCGGACGCGAACGGCAAGCTTTATGGGTTATGAGCCGCCCCATGCTCACGGCGAACAACCAGGCCCCAGGCCAGCGCAAAGCATGTAAAACCGCCACCTGGATGGACGGCAGGCCGGTTGCGATTCCAGCCAAACCAGTCAGAGCGAGCAAGAGACACTCTTTGACGCCAAAACGAGGAACGGGCAGGCGGCGCAAGCTGAGCCACCCAAAGCCGAGCAGGCACACGGAGGCAAGAACCGACGAGATAAAGCTCACGATCGCCAGCCCCGGGCTCGCTTGCAATACCTCCCTTAACAAATCCAGCCACTGGCTGGCCCCCAAAAAAACGCCGCTCAGCCCCAGCCAAGTCCATGGTAAAACCGGCCGTTCCAGCCGCGACAACGCCCAGGCGAGCGGAAAAAGAGAAAAAAATGCCAGACCGGATGTTATATAAACCAAGTCCATGAACCTCCCTTATTCGTTTTAATCATACTTGATGGCGAATGATTGTAAAGCACCCCTCCAGATTGGCCCAAATTCGGCTTATCGCCCCCTTCTACTGATCTATCCGTAGGATAGAATACACTTTATGGCGAGCCATTGGGAGGTCCGGCAAGGCGCGAGCGAGGAAAGCTGCCCCAGCGGCCTCTGACCGAGCGAGCAACGCCGCCGGGCAACCAAAGGGCTGTCAGAATATGTAGGGTATCCCGCGGATTGATCCGTATATCAGCTCTTCATTTATAATCAGTCGCGTTGACAATGAAATAAGGCGGGATCATGCTCCGGTAATTCAATTTTGTTCAACCCAAGGTCTATTGTGAACAGGTTTCAACTTATCATGGGGGTAGTGTCATTTTGCCTGGTTAATATCGTCAGCGGACAAGTTAACGAACGCGTCCTTTACTCTTTTGGCGGCGCCAGTTCCGATGGTCGTTCCCCGTGCAAGGTCGTGCAAGGCGGAGATGGATTTCTCTACGGCGCCACCGAAATTGGCGGAAATAACAACGCGGGCACCTTATTTAAGATTAATTCGGATGGCGCGGGCTACTCGATTCTGCACGCTTTTACCACGAACAACGCCAGTGACGGAGCCTTCCCGGTTGGGGACATGGTCTTGAGCTCCAATGGCTGGCTGTGCGGAGTCACTGCCTACGGCGGGACCGCCAACGCCGGCACCGTTTATCGCATCCGCACCAATGGCACGGGTTTTAAGATACTCCACAGTTTCACCCTCCATAAGGGGCTGAGTTACGGTGAAACCGATTTCCCCCGCAACCTGATCCAAGGCCGCGACGGGAACTTATATGGCGTGATTGAAGGCGCTTCCGGTGGCTTTAGCGGAGCGGTGTTCAGACTGAGTATCAGTGGCGGCGATTATTCGGAGATTCATCTCTTCAGGTCCACCGCGACCCCGGACTTGAGCGCGCCCGTGGGCGGCTTGGCGCAAGGACGCGATGGCGCCTTATATGGCACCACTCTCGCCGGTTCACTCACCGGCACAAACTACACCGGCGGCGGCATCTACAAACTGAATCCCGATGGCACGGGATATTCGATCCTGTACCTTTTTGGCTATGACAGCGCGACCGTCCCCTATCCTTCCAGCTACGCCACCACCACCCTGATCCAAGGCGAGGATAGCGCTTTGTACGGCACCACTATAGCCGGCGGCACCAATGCGCTGGGGACCATTTTCAAACTGAACACCAACGGCGCAGGTTACACCCAGCTCTATAGTTTTACCACGGAGGGAGTGGACCACAATTCGGTGTCCGCAAGCGCGCTGGTTCAGGGTAAGGACGGAGCTTTGTACGGCACCACCCTGGCGGGCGGGCAGGGAAATGCGTTCCGAATTAAAACCAACGGCACGGATTTTCAAGTGCTCTGGAAATTCGCCGCCGAGAGCGGTTACGACGCCGAGGTTCCCAGCAGCGGCCTCATTTTGGGAAGCGACCAATCCTTTTATGGCGTCAGCTTAGCGGGCGGCGATCCGGGCTATGGGACGGTCTTTAAACTGACCCCGCCTTCGGGCGCGCTCGCCGTGCTGCATTCCTTTGAAGCGAACGCCACCGATGGGGCAGCCCCGGGAATTGCCTTAGCGCAAGCCGCGGACGGCACCCTGTATGGCGCGACCTCCTCAGGGGGCAATGGCGGGGCTAACGACGGTTCTGGCACCCTGTTCAAAATAATCCCCACCGGGCTGAGTTATGCCCCGTTTTACCTATTCAGCGCCGATGGCACCACCGGCAAGTGGCCCGCTGGGCCGGGCTTTGGACGCGACGGCGGGTTGTACGGAAGCGCCTCGGGTGGCAGCAATCGAGTGGGGGTTTTATACCGGATAAACCCCGATGGAACCGGATACCAAATCCTGCACACGTTCGCCACCAACAATCTAGATGGACAATATCCCACAGGGACGCCGATTCAGGGGCCCGACGGCGCGCTTTATGGGATTACCGCCTACGGTGGAAACCTAAGCACCCGAACGGGGCCTCCCGGGTATGGCACCATCTATACCATCCGAACCAACGGCACGCATTACGAAGTGCTTTACCGATTCAGCACGAACACCTTGCTGGGGGCTTACCCGACGGGTTCGTTAACCCAGGGACCCGATGGCACGCTCTATGGCATCGGCTTTGGGGGGAGCAATGGCTGGGGGTTTGTTTATCAACTGAACACCCATGGCACGGATTATAAAGTGATCTATAACTTCCTAGCCACCGGAGCGGACGGACGCCAACCCCGCGCGCTAATCCTGGGAAACGACGGCTGGTTCTATGGCATTACTACGTACGGAGGCAGTAATAACGCGGGCACCGTATTCACCTTGCATCCCAGTGGCGAGGGCTACGCTCAACTCTACGCGTTTAGCACCAATGGATTGGATGGGCAATCACCCAGTGGCCTGAGGCAAGGTCGCGACGACACGCTCTATGGCGCCACCCACAATGGCGGCGCAAATGGCCTGGGCACCGTGTTTAGTATAAAAACCAATGGCACGGAATACTTGATCGTTTACAGTTTCACCTCCTCCGAAGGCTCGTACCCGATAGGCGCTCCGATTGAGGGTTCCGATGGCGCGCTGTACGGCACCTTATCGGGTGGCGGCGCCAATGCCTATGGCACGGTCTATCGGCTGGCGATTCGCTCCAGCCAATTTACTTCGCTCCGCATGCCGGCAAGCAAACATTTCCAGTTTTTCGTCAACGGCGGCGCGCTGAGTTACCGTATCGACGTTTCCACCAATCTGCTCGATTGGACCCCATTAACCAACGCGCAAAATGTCATTGGTTCGATCCCAGTAACCGACCCGCTCGCCGCCGGCAACCCGCGGCGTTTTTACCGCGCGGTTTGGACGCCTTACTGATCCCCCCATGGCATGCGGACCCGCCGGGCGCGCACAAAGCTTAGCGCGGGGTCAAGACGAGCGAGCGCAAATTGATGGGATGCCAGTGGCTGGCATCTTGCGGACGCGCCAGGATATCCACCGGCCCGGCTTGGTCGATTTCAATGTCCCCCAGCTCGAACGTCTGGAATTTTCCCCAATCCGCCGTGGACGGCACGGAACCAGTCACCGCTTTACCCGCGATCACCAGGTTTAACCGCGCGCCCTCCTGAAGGGCGGCCGCCGTTGCCAGAACGCGGTATTTCCCTGGTTGATTCACCCGCGCCTTCCATGAGACCCATTCGGCCGCGTTATCCCAAAAGCCAATGTTGGATTGCCCGTCGCGCTCCTCCGTGTTGACCCCGGTGCCATGCATCTCCGCCTCTTCGGGGGCCAGTTTCAATTGGCCTTGGGCATCCGGCTTGATCGGCTGAACCGCTTCCTCAACCACCACTGGCTTTAGGTCCTCACCCTTGATTTTCAAAGCCGCGGTGTATTCGGAAACCGGTTGCGCGGGCAGTTTCACAACCAAACCGGTGGGGGATTGGGTCCACGTGATTTTCGCCTTGGATCCTAGCAGGCTGATGCTTTTGATGCGATTGCCGTTGGTTCCCGCAGGCTGGGCCAGGGACCGGATTACTAGCTGATTATCCGCCGGCCAGCCCAAAGCAAACGCGTAAAGGTTCTTGCCTTTGGTGGTGAACCGAATGTCGTTGGCGGAGTATTTGAAATCTTCCTTGAAACTGCCGCCCTTGGTTTTGACCTTGCCTTCACCGTAGACCAGCCAGGGTCGTGTGCCGTAGATGGCTTCGCCATGAATGGAAATCCACTTGGCCATTTGTTCCAAAGTCTGTTCAACTTCCGGATCGATGGAACCATCGGGCCGCTGCACCACATTCAACAGTAAATTGCCGTTCTTGCTGACAATATCCACTAACATATGGATGCTCCAGCTGACGGAACGGAATTTCCAATTCCGGTTGTAATACCAATCGCCAATGGAGGTGTCCGTTTGCCACGGGTTGGGATTGATCTTTGGCATCACTCCGCGTTCAAGATCTTCGATCCACATGCCTTTGGATTCCTGTTTACAGGCGTAGACCACTCTCTGCCGGGCGTGGTTCTTCAAATCGGTGTTGTACAAGTGCGCAATCATGCTCAACCCCACTTCGTTGCCGAAGGGCACGCCGCCGTCGGTATAGAGTAGGTCGAGCTGGTAATTATCGACCAACTCTTTGATGCTGTTATACCAAATTTGCTGCCAGCGCGGGTCTTTGCTGTACCAATCCTTGTCCCCGGGATTCGCCGGGAAATGGTATAAATCCTGGTATTGAGGATCGGCGCCATCATAGGGCACCCCGGCCAACGGGCCGGTTTTATCGGCTCCATGGCTGCTCTGAAACCAGGTGAAGCTCGCCCCCAAATGCTCGGACACGCCGAATTTCAGCCCTTGTTTTTGGGCCGCCTTTTGCCAATCCGCCACCACGTCGCGCCGGGGCCCCATTTGCGCGGCGTTCCAACGATGGATTTTGGAGTTCCACAGGAAAAAATTATCATGGTGCGACCCCATGCTGACGAAGTATCGAGCGCCCGCCTTTTTGTAGAGCGCCATCAAGCGATCCGGATCCCACTTCTCAGCCTTCCACAAGGGGATGATATCCTTGTACCCATTAGTCGAGGGATGCCCGTAGTTTTCGAGATGATGCTTATAGTGGCCGTTGCCCGGCTCGTACATGCCGCGCGCGTACCAGTCACCGTCCAGCGGGACCGCTTGCGGTCCCCAATGCGCCCAAATGCCGAACTTCGCGTCGCGAAACCATTCCGGACATTGGTATTTCGCGAGCGATTCGGCGGTGGGCTTGAAGCGGCCGGGAGCGATCGGGGTCGCCACCGGGACATTCGTGGTTTGCGCGGCCAACGGCAAGGTCAACGCGGCCGCCAGGGCCAGCAGGGCAACTTTGGTTTTCATAATCGGGCTTCGAGATTCCGCGGGCGGCATGGGAACGCGGACCGGCGACACCCCTGGTGACACAGCCGACTCCTTCGACGCCCGGATGCCCCATGATCCCGATATTAGAAAATTTGAAAATGACGATTATTGACCACCGCATGCCAATTCTTGACTTTTCACCCTCCGCTGACCGTCCTCAAATCCCTCAGGCGAGGGACTCAACGCGGACGGCTTGCGCGAGCTTCTCCACGTCGGCCCGGTTGACTTCACCGGCCATCCAGGTCAGCGCGTTCGCGGCGCCGGCGGCGGCGCCCCAGCGACCGGCTTCCCCCAAGTTTTCGCCGGCGGCCCATTGCCACGCGAGTCCGGCCGTGAAGGAATCGCCCGACCCAATAGGATTGACAGCCTGGATCGCGGGCGTGGCCACCCGCCAGAAACGACGTCCGTCGAAGGCTAGGGTCGGCGCCTTGCCCGCGGTCACCACCATGGCACCCGCGCCCGCAGCCACCAGTTCCCGCATGGCGTTCATCACGTCCGCGTCGTTCTTCAGCTCTCGGTTCACCGTCGCCGCCAACTCCGAGCGATTGGGTTTGATCAAACCCGGGCGGGCTTTGAGCGCTTCGATCAAAGGCGCGCCCTGGGCATCGACGATGGAAACCACCCCCAATTCATGGGCATATTGCACGCATTGCCGGTAGAAATCGGCGGGACCGCCCGGCGTAAGCGACCCGGACAACACGAGCGCCCGGCAGCCGGGAAGCCGGCGTTGGACGATCACCATCAGCCGGGCGTAGTCCTCCGGCGTAACCGGACGACTCTCCTCCACTAGCTCGGTCTGGGTCCCGGCGGCCTCATCGATCACGGTGATGCATTGTCGCGTGCGCGGGGCCACGGCCACGAATTCTTGTTCGATACCTTGCGCTTGCAGCGTGGCGAGCAGGTAATCCCCCCGGTCGCCGCCGAGAAAACCGGTGGCCACGGGATGAGCCCCCAGCGCCCGTAACACTTTGGCCACGTTGATCGATTTTCCCGCCGCGCCGTCCAGCGTGGTCGCCGCGCGGTTGACCGCGTCCAACTGGAGCGCCCGGAACACCATGACCCGTTGCGTAGCCGGGGTGGCGCCCAGGCAGAGAATTTTGCCGGCCGGGGAAGCTGCCATAGGCATTAGCTTTTAGGCCCCACCACGCGTTCGAGCAACTCGTTCATCCGCTTCAACATCACGTTGGGATTCTCGATCAATCCCGCGGCGAACTTGGCGTTATCCAGCAATTGCTCGGCCACTTGACTCGCCAACGCGGGATCGCTCTCGCGCAACTGATTCAGGCGCACGATCAAATTATGGCGCGGGTTGATTTCCAACTCGTACTGAGCGCCTTCCTCTTTGGCGTCGGTGGAATTTTTCATGGCCTTCATGAGCCGCCGCATGCTGGCGGTCATGAATTTGTCTTTGTCGCCCAAAATGGCCGGCGAATCCACCAGCCGTTGCGAAGGCTTGACGGCGGCGACCCGGTCGTTGAGCTGTGCCTTCATCCATTCGGCGAGCGCCTTGGCCTTTTCCTCGTCGAGTCCGCCTTCTTTGGGCGTCTCGGCGCTCAACTCCGCTTTCTCGGCGGCTTTCAAGGACTTGCCATCGAACTCGCGCAGATGATCCATCACGAACTCATCCCATGGATCGTCCAGCAGCAACACTTCGTAATTTTTCGAGCGGAACACCTCGAAAGCGGGACTGCTCAAGGCGGCTTCCCGGCTGGGCGCGAGCAAGTAATAAACCTCTTTCTGATCGCCCGTCATGCGCTTGATGTACTCGGCCAACGAAGTCTTTTTCCCCGCGTCGAGCGTGGAGGATTCAAAGCGCAGCAGTTTGCCCAAGGCGTCATGATGGTTGTAATCGTTGACCACCCCCTCTTTCAAGTAACGGCCGAACTGGGCGTAAAACTGCTCGTAGGACG
Source organism: Verrucomicrobia bacterium UBA1319 (assembly GCA_002306985.1). Lineage (GTDB taxonomy): Bacteria > Verrucomicrobiota > Verrucomicrobiia > Limisphaerales > UBA1319 > UBA1319. The sequence continues at coordinate 16,497 of DBTJ01000064.1, read as the reverse complement.
CCGGATCCTTCTCGGATTGCTCCTCCAAGAATTTCAAAAACCGGCCGGTGATGACCTGGTTTAGCTTTTGCACCAGCGAGCTATCCTGCATGGTTTCGCGCGAGATGTTCAGCGGCAAATCCTCGCTATCCACCACGCCTTTGAGGAACCGCAGCCATTCGGGCAGCAAGCCTTTCGGCTTCGCGTCGATCAACACTTTGCGGCAGTACAGATGGACATCGGATTCCATGCGCATCATGCCCAACAGCTCGATGTTCTTCGATGGCACATAGAGCACCGTCTGGATGACTAGCGGCGCGTCGGCGGCGAAGTGCAGCCGGTACAGGGAATTCTCGGTGTCGTGGCTGATGTACCGGTAAAATTCCTGGTACTCCTCCTCCTTGATTTCATTCTTGGGGCGGGTCCAAATGGCCGGCGTGGTGTTGGTCGCCTTACCGTTCAATTCGATGGGGAACGGCACAAAGTTCGAGTACCGTTTGAGAATCCGCTCGATGGTGAAATCCTTGGCGAAATCTTTTTGCGCTTCGGTCAATTCAAGGACGATCTTCGTGCCGCGCGGCAGTCCCTCCGCGGGCTCGATGGTGTAGCCACCCGCGCCCTCCGACGTCCAACTCCAGCAAGGCTGGTCGGGCTGGCAGGAACGCGTCAGCACGGTGACTTTCGAGGCCACCATGAACGCCGCGTAAAAACCCACGCCGAACTGCCCGATCAATTTGGCGTCCGTCTTTTTATCCTCCGCCAATTTCTTAAGGAACGCCCGGCTGCCCGAATGGGCGACGGTCCCCAGGTTTTCCACCAATTCATCGCGAGTCATGCCCACCCCGGTGTCGGTGATGGTGATAGTGCCCGCTTTCTCATCCGTGGCGATGGCGATGCCCAGCGCCCGGTCCGGCTCGAAGACCGCCTGACCGGAGGTCTGCAGGAACCGGAGCTTCTCGCAGGCATCCGCCGCGTTCGAAACCAGTTCGCGGACAAAGATTTCCTTGTCCGTGTAAAGGGAATGAATAACGATATCGAGGACTTGCTCGATCTCGGCCTGAAATTGATGTTTTTCCGCTGTGCTCATAGTATACCGGGAACATTGAATGATGGATCGAAGCCGATGTCAAGGAGACGCAACGATTCCTCTACAGCATGGACAAACGCCCGGATTCCGTGTTTGAATAGGGTTTTTATGGGTATGGAAGACACAAATTCTTTGATCGAGCAAAGGAAAGCCAAACTGGAGGCCCTCAAGGCCAAAGGGGTGAATCCTTTCGCCAATAAATTTACGCCGCGGGAAGCCTGCGCCACGGCGCGCGCCAATTATACCGAAGGCCGGGAAGTCGCCCTGGCTGGCCGCATCACCGCCTTCCGTGATATGGGTAAAAGCCTGTTTATCGATATCAAGGACCAGTCGGGCCGCATTCAGATCTACGCGCACAAGACGGCGCTGGGAGACGCGCAATTCGAGATTTTCAAGCTGCTGGATTTAGGGGATTTCATCGGCGTCAACGGCGCCTTGTTCACCACTAAAACCGGCGAGGTGACGGCCAAGATCTCCGCCTTCGTCGTGCTGGCCAAGGCTTTGCGCCCGCCACCCGAGAAATGGCACGGCATTGCCGACACCGAGATTCGTTATCGCCAGCGTTATCTGGACCTCATGTCCAATGACGACGTTAAAGCCATCTTCTTGAACCGCAGCCGGATTTTGCGGGAAATCCGCGAATTCCTTAACGAGCGCGGATTCATCGAAGTGGAGACGCCCATGATGCAGGCCATCCCCGGCGGCGCCGCGGCTCAACCCTTCGTCACTTTTCACAACAGCTTGGGCTGCAATTTCTACCTCCGCATCGCGCTGGAGCTTTATCTCAAGCGCTTGCTGGTGGGCGGCATGGACCGCGTGTTCGAGATCGGCCGCAATTTCCGCAACGAAGGCCTCTCCCGCCGTCACAACCCCGAGTTTACGATGCTGGAGGCCTATCAAGCTTTCGGGGATTACGAGACCATGATGGAGCTGACGCAATCCATGATCTGCCGCATCGCGGAGCAAGTACTGGGCACGCTAAAGATTGAGCACCACAACGCCGATGGCACCGTCAAACACGTCATCGACCTCACCCCCAATTGGCGACGCGCCAAGTACAAAGACATGATCCGCGAAAAGGCGGGGGCCGATTGGTTCGAAATCACGCCGGAAGAACGCCGCCGCCGGGCCGGCGAGCTGGGCGCGGAAATCGGCAAGGAATACGAGGATTTCGAAGTGACCGGCGCGGTGTTCGAGAAACTCATCGAGCCAACCTTGATCCAGCCTACTTTCGTGACGCATCTGCCGAAGGAATTAGTGCCGCTGGCCAAATTAACCCCGGGCGACCCGACCACGGTCGAGGTCTTCGAATGTTGCATCAACGGCCAGGAAATCGCGCCCGCGTACTCCGAGCAGAACGACCCCGTCGAACAGCGTGAACGGCTGGAGCACCAAGCCGGCGGCGAACAACAAAAACTCGACGAGGATTTCCTCACGGCACTGGAACACGGCATGCCCCCCGCCGGCGGCTTAGGCATTGGCATCGACCGCCTGTGCATGATGTTGCTCGGCCAGGAAAGCATCCGCGACGTCATCTTGTTCCCGCAGTTGAAGCCGAAATAAGCGGTCCGCTTTCTCCTTCCAGCTGGTGGCGCCACTTAGCCCGCCAGCTGGAACTTTCTGCTCAAGGTCCCGTCCCACAGCCCCTGAATTGGCGTCGCCGTTTCGAGCTCTCATACCAGTCGATATCGTCGGCATTCACCCAACGGCTGAGCGCGATTATGTTTGTCAAAAGGCAACCGAAGTACTATTTTAACTCTAACAAATACGGCTGGCAAGGGATGCAAAATGAAAACGACCACCGGGCTTCAAATCATCGCGGCAGCCAGCTTTACCGCCCTGTTGACCAGCTGCGCCTCCGACGGGCCGCCAAGGCAAACCACCATGACGTCGACCCAATTTCGGGATATGTACCCCCGCCAGTACTACGAAACCCTCGATCCCCAAGAGCGTCGGGAAGAGGATCTTCGCCAAGCGCGCTGGGAGTGGGAACAGAACCAATCGACCCGCTAACCCCGGGCGGCGTTCATACCTGTCCGTTGAAGAAATAGCCCGGCGCCGCTCAAAAAACATTATTGCCTTGGGGGCATGGTCTTGCGCAGGATGACCGGCGTGTTCGAGCCCGATGACAAAGCCGCCCCGGTGAAGCGGCCCGCAAAACTTCCGCAAGTAGCGATTCTCGTCCCGGTGTATAATGAAGCCGAGAACGTGAAACCCATGGTGCGCGAGGTGGCGGCCGCGTTTGCCGACGGCCGTATCCCGTATGAACTCGTGTTCGTCGACGACGGCAGCCGGGATCAGACTTGGGAAGAAATCCAAGCGGCCGTGCGGGCCCATCCCGAGGTGCGCGGCCTGCGCCATTGCCAGAATCGGGGGCAAAGCGCCGCGGTTTGGACGGGCATTCTGCGCACCACCACCCCATTGATTGCCACGCTGGACGGGGATTTGCAGAACAATCCGGCGGATATCCCCTCCTTTTTCCGCTACCTGGAGGAAGCCGACCTGATTTGCGGCGTGCGTCAAAAACGCCAGGACACCTGGGTCCGCCGCTGCTCATCGAAGATCGCGCGCTGGACCCGCAAAACCTTTTTGGGGGTTGATTTCCAAGATACCGGCTGCGCCTTGCGCCTGTTCAAGCGCGAACTCGTGGGGCATTTGTTCCCCTTCAACGGCATGCACCGGTTCCTGCCGTTGCTAGCCTACTGGGGTGGCGCCGTGGTCAAGGAAGTGCCGGTGCTTCATCGCAGCCGTCAATTTGGTCTTTCCAAGTATGGCATCTGGAACCGCCTGGGACGGGGCATTGCCGACGTCATGGCGCTGCGGTGGTATCGCCGCCGCTGCTTCTTCCGGGTGGCCCAACCCGGCGCCGACGGCAAGCCCACCCTGCTGCCCACCTGGCAACGCGAGGCGATCTTAGAAGCGAAGCCGGAGTGACAATCGCTACTTCTTTTCCGCCAACTTTTTGAATTCCGGATTCGCGTGCAAACCGGCGAAGCGGCCGTCTTTGGCGGCGATTTCGGCGAAGTTGGGGATGGCCGGATTAGCCTTGAGATTGCGCTCCCGCAAGGTCATGGCCTGGGTTAGAGATTTGAGCGCCGGTTCAAGCTTGTTCTGCATGGCCTGTAGAGCGGAAAGATCGAACCAAGCCTCCGCCCGATTGGGTTCCAAAGCCACGATTTGGTTCAACACGCGCTCCAATTGCGGGGCCATTCCTAATTGAGAATAAATTTGAGCCATGGTCACCAGCTGGGGAGAAGTCAGATTTGTCCGCGCTAGCAAGCCCTCAAGCACAGCGGCCGACTCGCCCTTTTTCTGAGTTTGGTGATAGGTCTGGGCCAAGTATAGGGCGGCCTCCACATTGGCGGGGTTTTGCTTGGTTTCCGTCTCGAGCCGGCCGGCCAGATTCGACAGCACCTGGGTGGCTTCGTCGTTTTTCTGTCGTTGTTGCAACAAGGTGGAGATCGCAAACACCAGCGAATGATTGGCCGGGCTGGTTTGATATTGTCCCTGCACGGCCGCGATAGCCTTGTCTAAAATCTCGAAGGCTTTGGCGGTTTGTTGCTGCTGCGAATAGTAATTCGCCAAATTCTGGGCCAGGGAGACATTGGCCGGGTTCGCGTTAAACTCACGCTCCAACTGCTGCAATTGGCTTTGCTGCGCCGGCATAGCCTGGCGGAATTGGCTCAACTGGCCAATGGTTTCCTGGATCATTTTGTTTTCCGGATCGAACTTTTTGCATGTTTCCGCCAGCAACAAGGCATCATCGAACCGGTTTTGATTGGCCAACAAATTCACGTAACGGTACAAAGCTTCCGGGCTGAAGGGGCAAAATGCGAAGGATTGACGGAAGGCGAAATCGGCCTCTTTGAGGAGCCGTTGTTGCTCGGCATCGTTTTTCGGACGGAATTCCGCCGGGCACTGCGGACTCAACCGCCAGGCATAAATACCGCCAATGGCGCTGCGGAGCTTGGAGAACGCCTTCTGCGCCTCCTCGTCCCGGATGAACTTGCGATCGCCCGTGAAACCGCTGAAATCTTTGCGTAAGTAGGTTTTCTCGATCCAGTCCACGATTTTTTTCACCGGCGTGTCGTAATCGATAAAATCGCCCGTTAACCGCTTGGAATAGGCCATCCAAAATTCATGATCCCGGCGCAGCACATCCTCGGTAAACATCGGCAGCGGCTCGCGGTTGATTTTCATGATGATGCCGTAGGGCGACAGGTAGGGGTACATCCAATCCAACGCGAAGCTTTCCTCGATGAAAAATTCATTACCCGGATTGTGGTCGAAAATCACTTTGGTTAGCAGGCCGTTGATAGCCATGACCGCGACTTGGCCGGATACTTGGAAACGGCCGTCCGCGCCGATGGACACTTCCTCGCCCGGCCGGCGCTGGGGCGGGTTCATGGACAACCGCCGTTGGGCATCGGAGATGTATTGGTTGAAGCAATCCTGAGAGTCTCCGACCGTCGGAATGTAGATCTCGCGATCCGGGTAAACGCCGCCGATGCTCTTGGCTAGCATCTCGGGGTACGCCGATTCCAGCAAGAGCCGGTTCAAACGTATGCGAGTGTGGCTCTGCGGGTTCTCCTTGATAAAATCCGCCAAATAAGGCGTCACGGCGGACTGCGGATACCGCTGGGCGGAATAGAGCGGTTCCACTTTACCCAGTTCGGCGATTTCTTTATTGACGTCTTCCAGTTTGGTTTTCAGCGAAGCGGAGCCGCCATCGGAGATGCGAAATTCCAGATCCATTTTTTGCTTCTGCAACTCGTCCAGTCGCTTCCGGGCGGTCAGCTCGCGCTCCAGCAGTTGATTCAACCCTCGCGCCAAGGCGTGGGCAAGGCGGTTAGTATCCGCTTGGCCGGTGAGCAACGTTTGGGTTTCCTTATCGAGATGCTCGTATATCCACTTGGAGCAAGGATCTTGATAGGCCCCAGGTTTCAGTTTGGCCGCGAAACTGGATAAAGCGGGGAAATCCTTATCCGTAAAATAAGAAGTGCCCACCCGCCGGCGCTTTTCCACTTGGTCGCCCAAACGGGTAAAAAACGTGTCCAACGGCGACACCATGCGGGAAACGAAACCGAGCGATTTCGTCAACTCGGAGAAGAAAGGCGGATCGATTTGCGTGCTCCGGTTGTAGTGCGCGCGGATGTAATTCAGATAGGTGCCATCGGCCAAAGCGTTCTGGGTGATAATGTACACGTCCCGCCGGTCAAACTTTTGATCCTCCGCCGGCTGGCAAGGATGCGGGGTAAAGCTTTCGCAAAAGACCATGTAAGTTGGGCAAAACCGGCCGGGATCGGTCCCGCCGAATAACACGGCGTCCTTGGTCATTTCCGGATACAGCGGTTGGGTATCCTTACCTTTAAACGGCGGGGTGAACATGTCATGGCCGAACCAATATCCGAACATGTGATCCCGCTGCTCGCTATCGAACCAGTGCGACATGCCCGAGTGCAGGGGCATGGCCAAGAACAACCCGAGCGTAACCGCCAGCGGGGCGCGATCGCGATACAACGCCAGGGCCACAAGGAAGATCACCGCGATGGCCACCAGCAGCAGGCCCGCGTAGATGGGCAACCCGTATTGATCCTTGGCGAACGCCTGCGCGATCCAATGCGGCAGATCGCCCAAGCCCACCTTGCCCGCCGGGCCGAAATAATGCAGGCCCGTGAGTTTCCATAAACTGAAAAACGCCAACACCGCGGCGCAGGCCCCGCCGATCAACCCCCAATTCCGAAACCGGGTGTACTGCGTGGCCATAAACGACGCCACCAAAGCGATGCCATAGCCCGACAAACAAGCGATGACCATGTGGGACGAGTTAAAGAACACCTTAACCAGATCCGAGGAGGCCCGGTCCGGCGTCGGGTTCAACAATATCACCAGCAGCACGCCTTGGCACCCATAGATCGCCGCCAAGCTCACCAGCCACGTCCGCTCCCGCTTGCTCATCTTGAAGTAGAACAAGAACGGCACCAACGCCAGCGCTAGGAAGATCCAGTTAAACTCCTCAAACAAGCCTTCGACCAACATGCCCAACTGCCCCAGGAACCGGACCGGCTCGCCTAAGATGTTGGTGGGATTGGGTTGCTCGTACTGACCGCGGGTAAGCGCGTGGAAAAAGCCTTCAACCGTGCGCGGATAGCCCCATTGCATGGGCGGATTAGTCATGCCGGTAATCGGCATGTAGAAGTAAAACGACGTGCCCAACACCCAGAGAAGCCCCATGATAATCACGTGCTTCCATTCACTCAGGAATCCTTTCGTGCGCACCGCCAGCCAGAAACAAGCCACCATTGAGGCAATGCCCACCAGGTGAAACAATAACAACATGCCCGATTTCGCCCCCAGATTGGCGACCAGATGATGGCCCGAGTAGAGCGTGTGCGCGTTGTAAGCCAAATAAATGACGCTATTCCCGAAGAAAACGTCCCGTCCCAGCTTCGGCTTGCCCATCGCGAGAGCGATTTGAATTCCCAGCACCGACACGAACAAACTTTGATGAATGGTGATACAAACACCGAAAATGAACAGCGCCCAATACGTATAGCGCATCTGTTGCGGCGCGTAAGTCCAGCGCAACAAACAAATTAAAACGAGCATGATCCACGGCACGCCGAACACGGAAATGCGGTTCACCACGATGGATTCGCTCCACATGAACCCGTCCAGGCCCACCATCAGCCCCGCCACCACACCCGAAACCAAGCAGATGGCGCTTTCCCACCTGCCGGTCATCTGCTTGAGCTCCTCGATGCCCTCCATGATCATGCTACTGCCGCGCGAAACCATCAGTGAAAGCAACCCGCAAGCCAGCGCGCCAGCCGCCGCCTGACCCAACGCCGAGCGCCAAGCGATATTCCCCACCGGCACCAGCGCCGTCCAGAGCCAGCTATAAATCGTCCACACCGGATAGCCCGGTGGATGGGGAATCGCGGCGTAATAGGCGCCCGTCACAAGTTCGCCCGAGTCCTGCAGCGTCACTTCCGGCGCCAAAGTCAGAAAATAAATGATCGCCATGAAGGCGAAAGTAATGGCCATGCCCAACCAATCGATGGGACGAAATAGAGGGGGAACTTTGATGGGAACAGGAGCCGGCGCCGGGACTTTCTTGGGACTCGTGTCTTTGCTATTTGCCATAAGTTAAAAATTAAGCTTCCACTTGCCAATCCATGCGCCACGCTGGCGCAGTCACAAATCACACCTTTACCACACCGCGCGGTTGGAATTTTGTATGCTCGCGCTTCAATTTGAAACCCGCCGTTATTGGCTGGGTAACCCGGATCTGGGCGGTCGGGCTTCGCGTCTGGATACACGCCTTCCACTCACCGTCGCCCGGCCGCAAATTAATGGGGACGCGTCATTTTCCCGCCCCGTCAGGCTTTCACCCCGTGAGAATGCACGGTCGTCGCCGCCAGGGCAAGACAGGATTTACCGCTCAGGACACCAGAAAACAACGAGTTTTAACGGTCAGGAAGCATGCCCGCCCAGGTAGAGACGCGGTACCCGGTAAGTGATACTGGTCAACACTTCCCAGGGGATGGTGTTCATCCACCGGGCCAGTTCGGTGGCCGTAATCTCTCCTCCACCCTGGCGACCAATGAGCACAGCCTCATCGCCATCAATGACTTCCGGCGCTTCCGTCACATCAGCGATCATTTGGTCCATCGTGATACGCCCCAAAATACGGCAGCGCCGACCGCGAATGAGCACGTAGGCTCGATTGCTACCCGCCCGCATGTATCCGTCGCCATATCCGGCGGTCAGCGTAGCCACGCGCATGGGGCTCGAAGCCACAAAGGTATGTCCGTAACTGAGCGCTTTTCCGGCGGGAATGTCCTTCACGAGGCTAACCCGGCACTTTAGGGATAGCACGGCGCGCACGTGCCGCGCCAATTCCGCATGCACGGGGCGATCCCCCGGGGGCACCACGCCATAAACCACGAGCCCGGGGCGGATCAGGTTGAAAAGCGTCTCCGGCTCCAGCAGCAAGCCGCCGCTGCTATTGGCATGCACCAAAGGGATTTCCATTCCTTCGGCCCGCGCCTGGCGCACCAGCCGGATGAATTGATCCGCTTGGCGTTGTGAATAATCGGGATCATCCTCGACGGAGGAGTAATGCGTGAACACGCCATGCAATTGCAGCCCCGGCAAGCGCCGGATGGCGCGCATGAGCGGCAACGCCTCGGGGGGCTCGACCCCTAGGCGTCCCATGCCCGTGTCGATCTTCAGGTGTAAGCGTACGGTTTTGCCCTGCCGCACCGCTTCGCGGGAAAAATGCTCCGCTTCGGCGAGGGTGGAAAGCGTCGGCATCACCTCGTCCCGCACGGCCAGTTCCACTTCTTCGGGCAAGCAAGCGCCCAGCATCAACACCGGCCATCCCCGGCCCACGGCGTGGATGTTCGCCGCTTCGGCCAGATTGGCCACACCAAACACATCCGTGCCGCTCTGCATCAGGAGCGCGGCAATCTGTTTCAAGCCGTGGCCGTAGGCGTCCGCCTTGACCACGGTCATGATTTTTATCTCCGGCCCTACCTGATTGCGAATCCAAGCCAGGTTCTCCCGTAAAGCGCCCAAATCCACTTCCGCCCAACACCGATAACAATTCTTCATATTCACTCTGCCCCGGTATTGGCACGAATGCCCGGGCGCGTCAATCCCACAATCCCCGTGCCCTCACCCCTCGTCAGCCCCAAATCCGCGAAGCGGCCAGAATTCGATGTATCGCCAAGGTCGGAATCCATTACTGGAAACGCCGCCTTTCCCAGCCGCAAATTCCCCGCGCTTTTGGACGTCCGCAAGCGCTAATTTAGTGACTAAACGAACAGGTCAGGACACCCTATTCGCATGACCAACGAACCGGTTCGGAAAACCCTGGAGAGGCGGAGCCTCGGACCCAACTATTTGACGGTCCGGCTTCCTGAAACTGGATCTGTTCACAACGTGTTTTGAGCTTCAAGGACTCTAGTGCGGTTACTGGGGCAAGCCAATGGTCTGACGCGGGAACAATTAACGCAACGAGCCGGCCTCCCACCCGAACGGCTCGCCCAACTTTTATGCGGCGGCCAAAACTTCACCAGCAACGAGGCGGAAGCTATTGCCCGGGCAATTGGCGGCAAAAAGGCTCTAGCATTCGCTACCTATTTCGAAAATTTTCGCAGCTTTGGCATCGGCGCCATGAATTAAACTTAAGCCCATGGCGGCGCTAATAACGTCTGAAGCTCATTGGCCAAACTGGGAGACGCGCAATTAGCGAATCAGCGACAAACTATGGTGGGATAACGCTCTTGCCGAGATCCTTCACTAATCGGCGAAACTCCGCGTTCCCAGCCAGTTCCGAGGCGGCGATCTGGCGCAAGCGATCCACGGTTTGGGGCGGCAGCTGCATTCGGGTGGGAACGCGGTTGAAAAAACCACGGTCGGCCTCGTTCTCCAACTGACTGAAATGCAGCTCGACCGTGTAAACGGCCAGCTCGCCCGAGGCGCCTTCGCCCCGCGTCGCTTGAATCTGACGAGCCAGGCGCGCGCCGGTCTCTTTGAACAATTCAATCGTCTCGAAGGAATAACGGCTGATCGGCACCCCGCCGGCCGCGCCGAGCAAATTCCACAGCCGGGGCGCCTTCTCCCGGGAATCCCAGCCGTAATCCCGGTCCGCGTGGGCATCCACAATGATCACGGCGACGCGGCGCGCTTTTTTGAGCGAGAGGCTGGACACCGGGTCCGGTGAACCCGCAAAAACAATGGTGCGATCCATCGAACCGCGCAGCCCCAAATTGTCCGTGATACCGCCATCGAGCAAATGAATGAACCGACGACGACCCGCGACCAGATAGGATCGCTCTTGCAAGGCCAGGTTGCGCAAGCGGCTCGAGGAGGCAGGGTCCGCCAACGCGGAATGAATCCAGGCCGGTTCGGGCACTGGCAGTTCGGCGGAATAATTCTTCAGGACGATGGGCGTTAAAATCGGCGGGAAAGCCGCAGACGCCGCCACGGCGCGGGAGATCGGGAATTGCGACAAATCGGATCGAATGAGATCGAACTGGTCCTGGCTAAATTCAAAACGCCCGCCCAAGGCGATATCGGTGGCATTGATAAGAACAAACGGGCGACCTGAACGCGGGGTCAAATCCCCAAACTTGGCGCCTTTGAACATGTGCCGGTCGTAGTACTCGGCGGCCAAGTCGCTCGAATTGAACAGCGGTGACGCCAGCCGGACCGCGTTCCAGGGAGCCAAGCAGCTGAAAATCAAGCCGTTTTGGACATGCCTCTTGAGAAACTGCGGCTCGAAATCCGTGAAGATACGATCACCCCACAGCGCGTAATATGCGGCGGTGAAACTGCCGCCCGAAACTGAGGAAATAAGATCCACTTCGTCCAGCATCCGGTGGGCATGCCCGGGAGGACCAGCCTCGGTTCGAGCTAGTTGTTCTAGCACCCCATAAGCCAAGGCGGCGGCCCGAGTGCCACCACCCGAGAATGCCAGCATCAGCATTAAATCTTCGGAATTTTCGGGGGATAGCGAATTCTGGAATCGATACCCCGACTGGGGCGCCTCCATAACTTGGGGCGCGTTCACCGGATAATGCGAACAGCCGCCACTTAAAAACGCGAGTCCGGCGCCCAGGCAGCTCAACGCCAAGCCGCGAAGCCTCCGAAAAAAACCGCGCAGTCCGGGTTTCATGCCGTTATCTCACTTTCGCCAGCCATTTGCTTATAGCAATAGAATCAGGATTAACGCGCATAAGATGCCCTCGCGTCCGCCCCTAGGAAAGCCTTTTCGGCAGTTTCAGCCACCGCCTCGGCGCCGTATTTCCGGCACTGGAACTTTCCGCATTCCAACTGGCGGGCTGGACTATAAATCTTGGTTTGGCGTGGGGTTCGCCCGGGATTCATCAGGCGTAAGGGTGCGAGTTTATTCGCGTCCGGAGAAAGCCCCGAGGAAACCGTATTGTCTCCTCCGACAATTCAAGCACGCGCGAAAACCAGATGCGGCGAGCCAGCAGGGCCAGCCCCAAGCCAGCGAATAATACGCTCAAGGTGGCCAAGACAATACAAACCACGCCTTCGCCCCCCAGGGCTAGGCGAGCCAAATAAATGGATAGCCCCGCATAAAAACACCTCCCCGCAATCACCCCCTTCCAGGGCAAGTTGTAATTATAGCGGAGCGTTGGCTTCATATACGAGAACAGAAGAACATCCTAACGGCATTAAAATATTTTTCATCCCGTAATATTGCCGTGCAAACTCGTTGGTTTCATAGTTCTGGGACCTGATCGCCATCCGCACCGGAGCGCACCCATTAATGAGGATACCGCTCCACCACACGCTAACGAGTAATCCTGGAACTTGCTCGATCAAAAACCACTGGCGGGTGCTGTCGCGGGTTTATCCTGGCTGCCTCCTCGCCAAATCCAATCACCTTCGATGTTAATGCGCAAATAGGACCGGGGGTCGTAATAACTAATCACGCTTTCATCTTTGCGACCGATGCGAGTGGCAAATAACCCGTAAGCATCTTTGCCTTCCCATTTATATCGGTAAGGCTCACCGGTTAGAATATCGATCGGCACATGCTCGGCGTATTGAGGCGCCAATTCGCTCAAGCTTACCGGATACGTCTTTTGCTCAAGCCAATACCGTTCCAATGCGCATCCTAAAAAGGCCAAATCGGCGGCGGCTTGCATTCGCGAGACCCACTCAATCCCACGATAGATTTGAGCGCCGCACAAGTCGGCAAGAACGCCGTGATTCGCCAACAAATCTTCAGGCGCATCCCAAAGTTTGGAGAATCGCAACAGCTCATTGGTGCATATCCGTCCGACGGATATATCCAGAGTTTGAGGCAAGAACTCATCGAATCGCTGGCATAAACGCAGCTTCTCCCAGTCCATCCACCCCCGAGGACCGAAATCGAAATAAAAGACCGATTGAATAAACTCCATTGATAGGCTGGAGCGCCAAAAATCACGCCAACTAGTTTGCCGTTGTTTGCGCCGCTCATTCACGGAGCCCAATTCTTTGGCGCGATAACACAGCAAGATCCGATGATATTCCGCAACCTCATTTCCCAGCGGCCGTAATTTTTGTAGCCGTTCCAATTGGCTCGCCGACCATTGATGTTTCGCCACCCCTTCCCAAATTGCCTGCGTCAATAAATGAGTCGCCGCTGATCGTTCACTATAGGAATACATTCCTGGATCGGTCTTCAACGAATTAGCCAGATAAAAACCCAATTCCAAGTTTTGCAGGGCCGCATCGGTTTGGCCTAATTCCAAATGGCAAACGGCGGAAAGTCGCAGAAACTGGGCCAGGTATCCGATAACTCCGACATGCGGCACCTGGATGGCATCCAGTGGACGCATGTCGTAATTAACCGGATACCGGCAACGCGGATGAACCATCGCCGCTCGCAATTCCTCCCAAACCGGCTCCAAGGGTTGCAATAATGCCAAAAGCGACTCCGCCTGCTGCCGCGAAGTCAAACCGCTACGCTCAGCGATGAGTTTTATTATCCGGGCATTTACCTCATCATCCCGGGCTTGATCCGACGCTGAAGCCTTCTCAACATCGGCCCTGGTTAAACCATAACGCCTTAAAATGGCGGGGTTCATACGAGGTCGTTTTTCTATCAGTATCAATTGATTGGTCCAACAGGCAACCAGCGAAACCGGTTGTCCCGCCATCCATTTGCCAACGAGAAAATCGATTCTGTTGCTTCTGAAGCAACCCAAAATGGCGCTAATTTGAGTGGTAATGGAAACCGTGACGCGGGACTCCGGGTAAAGGCCATACAATTGCGCGAACAGTGGAGTCATGGCGAAGTTTTCGGCGTCCGGCACCGCGGGCGGAATGCAAGCTTCCCATGCCACCGGGAACCCTTGCGCGTTAGTTTCTTGAACATACCGCACCCAAGCCCGACGCCCCCGCCAATTTTCCACCCAATATGCTAGCACGGTGGTTACGATGATACCCGCCACCACCCACCCCACCCGAAAGCGCAAAAACCGGCGCGCCCCTCGAACTAGGAAATCCATTTTCATCAATGCCACAGCCTCATTTGCCACCCGGTTCAATTTGCGAGTGCGACGGAGGCATCGAGCGACCCACCCGATGATTTAGCCGCGTCTCAACCGCTCCAACCAAATGATTAGACCTTTTCCGGCATATCTCGTCATGCTTAAAAAACTGTCTTTTTACACCATCACGTTTTAAACTGAACAGGGGTTCCGGCTCATGACGGCAGTCGATTATTTCCGGCACTGCGTGACCCAAAAGATACCCCTGTATGTTTCCGTAGTGGCGGCGGGAGAGTTTGCCGTGCAACAGTCTTTTCAAGACTTGCCGCTCCAGCACTTTCGCATCCAGCCCTATAATTTGCCCAACGCTATTCAGGCGGCGGCATACCTAAACGCGCTGGAAACGATGCCCCGCGAATAAGGCGATACCCACCGGATTATTACGAATGACCTAAAACTGATCGCTCAGGTGGAAGAGGAACATATCCCGGTAATTTTAAGCGAGAATGAAAGCACGCTTGCCAAGATGGCGCACCGCTTGCGCGAGCAAAAACACCGCCAATGTATGGGTTGCGCTCCTGAAAGAGGGATTTAAACCGGGGGCGGTTGGAAAAGCCAGTGCAAGCTGACTTTTCACTGGGGAGTGCCCCGGGAAATGCTAACTCCTGCTCTCCTCCCACTCGCCAGCAACCCAACGGGTAGGATAAGCTGCCTGTCGGTAGTTACTTTGCTTTACCCAGTTCGAAAGCTTCGCGCACGGCGGCTTCCAATCCGGCGATTTCCGAATCGGTGAGGGGCGCGAACTCGGGCAACTGGCGCTTGTTTCTGGATAACTTGCCTTGGCCTTGCAGACACAGGCGAAGGAACAAATCGGCGTGGCGGTTGGGCAAATCCACCACCTCGCGCATGGCCTGGCGGGCCAGGTCGTATTGCTGGAGATAGCGGATTTCGGCGGGCAATTCTTTTTCGATGGTGTCGGCGACGAAACTGAAAAGGGTTTCCGCGATAAAGGTGCAATCGATGTACCGGTAAAAATCGCAAGTTTGGTTCAGGACGGTCATTCGCCCTTCAACATCGAACTGGTAATCGATGAGGGGCAAGAGCGGTTTGGAAAAAGACTCCAAGCTAGCGTCGTAATCCTTCAAGCGATGGAGCAGGGTGGCGGAAATGGGGAAGATGACCCCATCGGGCGCGAAGCGGCGATAAGCCAGCACATAATGGATTAAAAAGCGGTGCAACCGTCCATTGCCATCGGTGAACGGATGGAGGAAAACGAAGGAATAGGCAATCAGGGCGGCGGCGATGACGGTATGAATTGGGGAATTGAGGATGCGCCGCGAGGCCTCCAGATAAGCGGCCATGAGTTCCCTCAAATCCTGCGGGCGCGGGGGGATAAAATGGACTTCTTCTTCATTAAATCCCACCGTTTGGCCCACATAATTTTGCTCCTGGATGCTATCGCGCCAGCCGGCGTTGGCATAGCGAGGGTCGACAATGGCCTGTTGGAGCGAAACCAAGGTTTCCTTGAGCAGATAATCGCGCCGGGAGGCTTCGCGAAGCGCGTCGGCAAATTGCCGGGCTCGTTTCTGGCTGGGCGTTTCGCGCTCGATGGCGTAGGAGGATTTGGTTTCCTTGGTGTAGAGGTATTGCAGGGCGCGGGCGTATAGTTCGGGCGGGATCGCCGAGATGGTTCGCCGGCAGTTTTGTTCGAGCGGCAGGTTTTCGGCTGCCTGGAGGGTTTTGGTGCGGCGGATGAGAGGGCAGAAATCGAAAGTGCCCATGAGATTCACATTTACGCGATAGCGTGGGCTGCGGATTTTGGGCCCAGTGTAGTAGTCGCGCGGGTCCAGCAAGTCGACATAATTGCCTTGGGTGACATCAGGCAAGTCGAGTTGCCGTCCGGCAAAGGTTTCATAAAGCAGCCAAATGCGCCGGGCATAGCTGCTGGTAGGTTTGGAGTGGAGGTACGCGGCCAGTTCGTCCGCCGGAACTTGGGGCAGCCAGGCGCGCAAAAATTGAAGGTGGACACCCTCATATTTCAGGGCAAACTCCAAATGGTCAAAATCACTCTCGCCAGGCCAGTAAATTTTGGGGTAAGTTTCCTCTGTTCTCAAGGCGTTGGTATGGGTTATGCGCGCGCCTTGGCCGATAAACGACTCAACGAAATGGGGCAGGCAAGGGATGTCATGGCGTTGTTGCAGCAGGAGATACCCTGCCGCTTGCCGAGAGTCGGAGATTTCGTTTGAGTCAGGCATTGTCAAATAGAAAAACGATTACCGAGATTTAAAATTCATTACTTTTCCGTAGTTTGCGAGAAAAATCATTACCAAAACCCGCTTGTTCAACCTAATAAACAGGCCATGAGCAACTTCCAGTTAGTCAGAAACCTCCGGCAAAGCCGGAGGCTTG
>DBTJ01000028.1 GCA_002306985.1 Verrucomicrobia bacterium UBA1319 | reverse complement strand
GGGGTTACCCCGGCCTTCTTACTTTCTCCCGCCGCCATTTTCCATCGACCCCGCGTCCTGCGCGGTCTATAAGCAACGGCCATGGAACCGTCAATCCTAGCGCCGCGAAAAGCCGCCCGTAAAATCGTAGCTTCCTTGCCCATCGATAACCTCGTGATTTTCGACTTGGAGACCACCGGTCTTTCGCCCACGGCGAATGACATCATCCAGATTGCCGCCGTGCGGGTGACCGGCGAAGGCGTGCGCCATACCGAGGCGTTCTCGACCTTCGTCAATCCGGGCTATCGCATCCCCGCGTTCATCGTCCAATACACGGGCATCACCGACGCTCAGGTAGCGCCGGCGCCGGGCATCGCCGAAGCGCTGGCGGCGTTCGCCCGGTTCGCCGGCAACGGCGTGCTGGTGGCGCATAATGGCCGCCGGTTCGACACCCCGTTCGTGGCGGCGGCCTGCCGTAAAGCCGGTCTGCGCACCCGACCCGCCGTGTACAGCGACTCGATCTACCTTTCCAAGCAAATGTGGCCCGGGGTTCGCGGGCACGCCATGGACGCCATGCTGTCCCGCCTGCGCCTCAATACCGCCGGTTTCCGCCGCCACGACGCCCGGGGTGACACCGGCCTGTTGGCCGAGGCCGTGTTCCACATGTGGCGCGCCCTCGCCCCCGGCTGCGCCACTCTGCCCGTGCCCACCTTTGAAGGCGTGCTGCCGGAGTAAACCGCGCTATCACCTAGCCGCGGCCTTATGCGCTCGTCCCAAACCCCGGCGGCCAGACATTCACGATGCAACACATAATGATCGGATACGCCGAGTTGCGCCTTTTTTCATCCTGAAGGATTGGGGGGGGCAAAGTGCCCGCACCAACGGGTCCAAAAATTTCGCGCGTCATACCCAATGCCCGCGCCATGAAAGAAATCCGTCAGGGTGGTTTACCTTTCTATGCGTCAAGCCCGAGCTAAATGATGAAATCCAGTTGGGATTTCCGGAGGGATTGGCACTATCCTGGAATTGCAGCTAATACGGTCGCGACCAATGGTGAAACCCAGGCGTTTTCCAGAATGGCTCAAAACCGTACGCAAGGCTGGTATCGGCAAGATCGGAAATAGGTTGCGCTAATAGGACGTTATTTTGGCTAATTGACTAAACCTGCTTGAGCCGAGCAGCACCGCCGGACGCTTGCCATAAAGGGTTGACAATCCCGCGGATCGATCAGTAAAAGGGCTCTCGATGTTTGGCGTCACCTATCAAGAAGTGGCTCTGCGAATGGCCCGCATACTTGTCATCGCCAGTTTTTTGACCCTGCCAGCGCATTTTTGGGTTCCCTGCGAAGCCAGTGTTTTGGTGGGTGGATTCGCTGTTTTATTGTGGATCACGACGGCGACTCTCCGCCTCATCGCGCGCCGTTTCCATCCGTTTGGCTGGGCGACTGCCGCCCTGCTTATGCATTCGGCGTCGACGCATTAATCCTTCGATCAAAAGGCGCGGAACATTGCCCGGTTCGCCGCCCCATATTCATTGTATTTGCGGCAAATAACGGCTATAGTTTTTGGCATGTTCCAAGCACATCGTCTCCGGGAGCTCGCGAGGTTTCGCCGTGCCTACAAGCGGAATGACGAGGGCCCAAATAGGTCGGCACGGCACGAACGCGAACCCTCGGCGATCAGTTTACCTCGCGCTCTTGGGAAGTTGCTCTGGGTGCCTTTTATCGGCCTTTTTATGGCGCTCTGCGGCCTGCGCAGTCAGCCCCCCGGCAGCCAATCCGCAGGCTATTCCCGCCCCATTCCTGACGGCAGAGTCGTTTTGGTAACCAACGGCGCGGAAATCGGGGCGTTTATTTTGACGCGCCAAGCGGTGATTCAGTCAGGCGGACGCGCATGTGGAAGCATGAGTTATACCTGGTATCTCCGGAAAGCGGGTCAAGGCTCCCTCGACCCCACCAATTCAAGCGTCCATTCCGGCTGGGTAAACCACGCCACCAACGCGGTCAAATTTGGAACCTTCAACATCCCCTGGTCGATGTGCGGCCAAGGCAGTGGCTGGGTTTACTACACGGCGTTTCCAGTGTACCCGCGCGGCAACCCTACCCAGGCCATGTGCGTCACGCTGGAAACGAATCTTGTCGGTCTGGATGCGTTGGATCAAAAATGGACATACCGCGCGCGCCCGCCTATAAACCTGGTGGAACTCATGGGTTACTAGTAAAAGCGACGGGCGCCCTTTTGGAGGGCGTAACCACATTTCCGGGTCACTTGGCCGGCGAGTCCTCGATATCCGAGCTCGAACCTCCGAGCCGTGGGAGTGGGATCAAACCGAGCGGGAGCCCCTGCCCGACCCGAAGGATTACGCCGCTTTGGCCGCGAAACAAATTGCCAAAATCGGTTTTGAGGCGCTGGCGCGCGCCGATTGGATGAAAGCCGGGGAACACCGTCACAGCCCGATCAATACGGATGCGACACTGGGGTCCGGCGGATTGATACTCGCGAGCCGGAGCGTCAGATTCTAGCCGCCATCGCCGCGCCATTCTTCGGTCAAAGATTCGCGTTATTTCGGGGTCCGGGTTAAAATCCGGGCTCCGACTTTTAGCCAAGGCTACCCCCCGTCGCTCAACGAGCCCTCGTTTCGCGACCTGCGCGCTATAAAAGCGCTTGTCGCCGGTAAGCCGGAGTGCCAGTATTCTCCCATTCATTGAATGGCGGCGATCCCCTGGGGAATCGCCAAACGGACGCAGTGTGTTCGGTTTATTTCGACCCAATTTATGATTAATCGCAGAAAATTTCTGGGCTCGACGGCCGGTGCCGCCGGGGTGGCTATGTTGGTGGAAACCGCAACCGTGGCGCTGGCGGGCGCCGATGGAGCGGACGCCGCGGCGGCTAAATCCCCCGCCGCGCGCGAGCCCGGCGTGCGCGTCGGCATGCTCACCGCCCCCTTCGGCGACAAACCCCTGGTGGACGTGCTCGACTTCGCTAAAAGCGCCGGGATTTCCTGTCTGGAAGCCGTGGCCGATCCCGGCAGCAAACACATCGACCCCGTCAATTTCGACGCCGCCAAAGCGGAAACGGTCAAGCGCCTGCTCGCCGAACGCCAGTTGGAAATCAGCGGCCTCTCGTATTTCGGGGACGCCTGCGCGCCTGGCGCCGCGGAAAAATTCCAGGAGCACGTCCGGAAGATGGTGGACGCCGCCGTCCTGCTCGGCGTGCCCACCCTCTGTATGAACGCCGGCATGCCCTTACCGAACCTGGACCGGATCAGCCAGATCAAGCAGGTCGTGTCCAAAGTGTTCACGCCCGTCGTCGGCTATGCCAAAGACAAAGGCGTTAAAATCGCCATCGAGAACTGGTTCGAGACTTGCCTGCGCGGCATCGACACTTTCGAATGTTTGATGGAAACCATCAAGGACGACAACTTCGGCCTGAATTACGATCCCTCCCACCTGGTTCACCAGGAATGCAATTACCTGCTGCCCATCCGGCTCTTTGGCAAGCGCATCTTCCACACGCACGCCAAGGACACCTTGATCGACGCGGAAACCCGCGCCCGGGTCGGCATCTACGGCCCGGGTTGGTGGCGCTACGTCGTGCCCGGTTCGGGGAGCATACGCTGGGGCGAATACATCAACCACCTGCGGATGCAGGGCTATAAAGGCGTCCTTAGCATCGAGCACGAGGACAGCGCTGTAAGCCGCGAAAAAGGCTTCATCCTCGCCGCCCGGCACTTGGCGCAGTTTTGTTAAACCGGCGCGGGACGCTGAATTTCCCTCGCGCGATGGCTTGCCGCGCAAACGGCGCCATCGCGCCAACCGCTAACCCGCAACAACCGGCGCGCGCATGACAGAAACCCGCGTGAATTGGTTGTTAGGCGTTTTTCTGCTCGTCGTCCCCCTGGCTTTCGCCATCTGGGTGGCGATTAAAACCCTGCGCCACCGCCAACGCGGGGTGCGCATCGCCTTGGGAGTGGCGATGGCCATCGTGAGCCCCCCGCTGTTTGCCATTTTTATGGCGCTCGCAGGATACGGCTGGGCCATACATCTGGAAACAAAATGGTCGCCCAAGAAACCCAAAACCCAAGCGCAACTGGAGTCCTATCTTTCGTTATATTCCAAATACGACATTCAACCCACAAACTCCCTATGGGGCCATAACCACACCTTGAAACCCGGGGAGCGGATGACGCAATACCTGCTGCTTTGGATGATGCCTCTGGACGTAGTTTACAGTAGTAACCAGGAGATTTCCGTCATTTATACTTCGTATGAATAACCGTCAAGAAAAGCGGCCTTGCCGCAGCCCGCTGAAGGATTAGACCTTCGCCCCCTTTATCGCACGAACCTAACTTCTATAGGTGATACTAGTGTAGTGTCTCGCAATTAGC
>DBTJ01000146.1 GCA_002306985.1 Verrucomicrobia bacterium UBA1319 | reverse complement strand
ATCGAAGCTGTGCGGCAGCCAGGAAAAATAATGGTCGCGCAACTGGTAATCGCGCGCGGAGAAATCAAACGTCGCGGCGGCGTTCCAGGCGCTCACAAAGCAATACGCCACCAGCAGAATCGTCAGCCCCGCCAAAGCGGCCGTCGGCCAGGACACGGTCGCGCTTTTTCCGTCCTCCGTCGATTGTCCTTCCCCGGTTTCTTCCCCCCATCTGCCGGGATTGAAGCCGGTGGCGCGGCGAATAATCCACTTGGCCAGCCAGAGCGCGCCTAAAAGGTAACCGACGCCGTTCATCGTCCATTTGGCCCATTCCTGCGTGGTGCCGAACGCCCACGGACCAAACACCACGGTTAGATAAAGCAACGCTTCAGTCGCCATGTCGCAAACTTTGTGCGGCGGCGGGGTGTGCTCGCTGAGCCGCCGATGGGCATGGCGCCGATGGCGCTCCGTCGAAATAGAAACTGCGTCCATAGCCGGTTATTCCAGAGTCTCCAATTCTTTGCGAATCGCCGCCATGAGCGGCCGGATGGTGGCGGCGCTAAAATCAAAACGCCCGCCGGCGGCCGTAAATAATTCGGGTAATGGCCGCGAGCCACCGAGCGCCAAAGCCTGTTGGTATGCCCGTAGCGCCCCCGGGCGATCTCGCCGGGCATTCACCCACACTTGCAGCGCGCCTAATTGGGCGATGCCGTACTCAATATAATAGAACGGATGAATAAAGATGTGGAGCTGCCGGTGCCAGCGCGTGGCCCGCGAATCCCCATAGCCCGACCAATCGACCTCGCCGCCGAAACGATCCATCAAAGCGAGCCAGGCGTTGCGCCGCTCCGCTTGCGTATGCGCGGGATGAGCGTAAACCCAATGTTGAAAAGCGTCCACCGTGGCGATCCAGGGAAAAATCTCCAGCACGCCTTCCAAATGATCCCGCCGCGCCCGCCGCGCTTCCGGGCCGCTGTAAAACACGTCAAGAAACTCATTGCCGATTAACTCCATGCTCATGGAGGCAACTTCGCAGAACTCGATGGGCGCCTCGCGATAAGGATAGAACGGCTCGATTTGGGTGGCCCAAGCATGAAAAGCATGGCCAGCTTCATGAAGCAAGGTCTCCACATCCCGCTGCATGCCGACCGCATTCATAAAAATAAACGGCAGTCGCGCTTCGGCCAGCGTGGATTGATACCCTCCGGGTGCTTTGCCTTTGCGATTGGCCAAATCCAGGAGCCCCAATTCCCGCATGCGATTGAACTGCCAGGCCAGGCCGCCGTCGACCCGGTCTAATATACTGGAAACGCCTTGAGCCAGTTGCGCCGCCTCCGTAAACGGCCGCAAGGGCGGCAAGCCATCCGGGTCCACCGCCAAATCCCATGGACGCAACATCGACAGCCCCAGCTTGCGGCGGCGCATGGCCTGTAATTCGCGCACCAGCGGCATGACCTCTTGTTCGACCGCCTCATGAAAGCGCAAACAATCCTCCGGCGTATAATCGAACCGGCCCTTGGCTCGGAAGCAATACTCGGTGTAACTTTTAAAACCGGCGTTCGCGGCGATTTGCGCGCGGAGGCGGATCATTTCCTCGAATTGTTTCTCCAAGGTGTCGGCGTCCCGCAAACGCCGTTGCGCGGTCAGTTCCCAGGCTTTCTGGCGCACCCCCCGATCCGTTTCCTCCTGGAAGCGCTCCATTTGCGGCAAGGTCTTCTCCTGGCCTTGAAAAGTGACGGACATGGCGCCGCAACGTTTCTGGTACTGCTGCCCCAACTTGGATTCTTCGGTTTCCAACGGAATATTCGCCTCGCGAAATATCTCCACGCGCGCTTGGGTTTGGCGGGCGAACACCTGATAGCGGGAGGGGGGGAGGCTGGAACGCCAGGGATGCGCTAAAAATAATTCCTCAAGTCGGAATTGGCGAGGCTTGAGTTTCGGTTCGATCTGCTCGACGAAAAACAAATAGTCTTTTTCCGCCTGGGCGTCGTCGGTATGGCAGGTCATGAGGATATAGCGGCGCGAGGCCGCCTCATCCAAAGCGGCGCGCAATTCCCCCCAATCCAACAGCCAATCTTCCAACGCTTTTGGCTCGCGGCAGGCGGACGCCCGGGCTTCCAACCGATCAAACCACGGCTCGATCCGGGCCCAATCGTTCATTGGCGTTTCCGCCGGAACGAATCGGCGTCGGGCATACGGCGGCAATTGCTCCAGCGTTTTCGCATCCATGGCCTTTACCATAACATGATTTTTAACAAGGCAAATAGTAAAAGTGGCTCCAACTCAAATTCTTCCTATCGTCGTCAAGGACAAAACGAGGAAGCGGTTGCGATCTCGGGCGTCAAAAAAAGGGCCTCGCTTTTCGCGCCAGCCCTAAATCTTCAATTTATCGGCCGCGCCAGGAAAAATATGGCGCGCGCATTGAGGGCAAAGGCCGTGGGTGAGTTTCGCGTCGGTGTGCTGGCGTAGATATAGCTCCAGATTTTGCCATTCCCCCGCGGAATCGCGGATCTTTTTGCAGGACGAACACATGGGCAACAGACCGGAGAGGGTCTTTACTTGCGCCAGCGCGGCGCCCAGTTTGCCGACCAGTTCTTCACGCGCCGCTTCGGTTTGATGGCGCTGGGTGACATCGGTGACCAGCAACACATAACCGCTAGGTTGGCCACGCCAGCCCTTGATAATGTTGACGCGGACATCCCAATATCGAAGCGCATCGGGGCGCTTGACCCTAATCTCGCGGCAAACGGGTGGAGTCAACGCCAGCACTTCGCTCAATTGCGGCCAATCGGGCATCGTTTCCCGCGCGAGGTGCCCGCAGGATTGAAGCGAAAGCCCTTGAAACATGGAACGCGCGAGCGGATTGCTATCTAAAACGCGAAATTTTGTATCCAACACCAGCGCCCCCACTTGGACCTGATCCCAAATAAGTTTTTGGGCCATGGGTATCAACTCCAATATACGCATGCGGAACAGAGCCCACCATAAGAGGCAAATGCCCGCCAGCAAACCAAACGGGGTGGGATCGAACGTCATGTCCGCGAGCATTTCCAGATGACTGGCAAAATTAACCGTCAAGGGAAATGATCCCGCGAGGACGATTAAAAGACAACGGCGCCAGTTAGCGGCGGGCGCTTCGCAAAGGCAAACAACCAACAAACCTATGCCCCCCAGGATATGCAAATAACCATAACCGAGAAACAGCCAGTACCCCCATTCGGCATGCAAGTGAGGGCGGCCGTTATGTTGAGTCCATACCCAAAACAAATGATGCGCTTCATTCGTGGCAACCAAAAGCGCGGTACCCGCGGCCACAACCGCCACGCAGGCCACATAAAACCTCGGCAGCTTCGCGATTCGTCCGGTAATGCGCAGGCAAAAAACCAGCCAGGAGGAGCAGATCGCCGTGATGCTGGCATACATGATGCCATGGAAAGCCCGCTCAAGGACCAACGCGAGCTTTTGCGGGTGTAAATCCAAAGTCACGGTTACCGTCCAAAGAGCGGCGGCTAGGAAAATTCCCGCGAGGGGCAATGCGCCAGGCGTATTACGGTGTCGATACGCATGCAGCCCTAAAAGGGATTCAATTATCGTGGCGAAATTAAATAATGCCGCAATTTGCATCTCCGTGGTCATCAAACTGTCTTTCTACCCTCACATTGGACTATCCCATCCCCACGCAAGCCTGGAATTCTAGTTGTTCTCAACCGCTTTGAAAGCAGTTTCAAAGCGTTGCGCCTACGCCAAACGTCCGTAACCTTGCGATTCCACCAAGGACAAACGGTATGAGATCTTTCCCTGACATGACATATAAAACCTTGCCGCTTAGTTTTGCCGGCCAACATCCCTCGCGGGGGAGCTTTCGGGCGAATGGAAAAGCCGCGTTTCAACTGGGATTCGAGAATCTTGTTTTTCTTCGTTGCCTCGCGCATCCCCGCCTATTAGGTTGGCGAAAACGCAAAGGGAAACACCATGAATAAGGCGGCGAAGTACTTTTTAATCGGATGGTTGGCCATATCCGCAGGCGGTGTGCTGCAAGCGGCGGATGAAACCAAAGCTCTGCCCGCTCCGCAAACGAGCGGTGGCAAACCGGTGATGCAAGCGCTTAAAGAGCGCAAATCGACGCGGGAATTTAAACCGGACGCCTTATCGGCCCAGCAAATGTCCGATCTCTTGTGGGCCGCCTTTGGGATAAATCGGCCGGAGATCGATCATCGCACGGCCCCATCGGCCCAGAATAACCAAGATGTCGAAATCTACGCCGTTACCGCGGACGGCGTTTATCTATACCAAGCCAAACCTCACAGCTTGAAGAAGGTATCCGATCAGGATTTGCGTCCGCTAACCAGTGGCCAGCCGTTCGCCAAAATCGCGCCGGTGCAATTAGTCTTCGTATCGGATTATACCCGCATGCCCAAAGTAAAGCCGGAACAGCGCGACCTCTACGCGGGTGTGGATACGGGCTGCATCGTGCAAAATGTTTATCTCTACTGCTCCTCAGAGGGATTGGCAACGGTCGTACACGAACTGGACCGCGATCCGTTGAGCAAAGCCATGAATTTGCGTGAAGGCCAACATATCGTGGTGGCGCAAGCGGTTGGTTTTCCGAAATAGCCCCACCCCGCCTCCCGGGTTGGGACACCACGGAATCGGCGCGAGTCAACTCTCTCGACAATGGTTTAGCGCGGCGCGGCATCCCGCCGCCGCCGTATTGCTTTTTCCTCCCCACCAATCCCTTGGGAATCTTCCTTTGCATCCCCACGCGCGCGAGTTAAGATGAAGGGATTGTTGGGTTAAGGAATAGTCACCATGTCGAAGGATGTCATTCGGATTGTCGGAGCGCGTCAGCACAACCTCAAGAACTTGACGCTGACGATTCCCCGTGACCGGTTGGTGGTCGTCACCGGATTGAGCGGGTCGGGCAAGTCGTCATTAGCCTTCGACACCTTGTTTGCGGAAGGACAACGCAAATACGTGGAATCCCTTTCGGCCTATGCGCGGCAGTTTCTGGACCAATTACAGAAGCCCGAAGTGGATTATATTGAAGGACTTTCTCCGACAATTGCGATCGAGCAACGCACTTCGGGCGCCAACCCCCGTTCCATCATCGCCACCACGACGGAAATCTTCGATTACCTGCGTTTGCTCTACGCGCATGCCGGCCAACCGCATTGTCCGGATAGTGGGTTGCCTATTACTCGGCAGGCAACCAGCGAGATTATCGATAAAATCCTCGTATTACCGCCAAAAACTCGGGTGATGATCCTCTCCACCATCATTAAAGGACAAAAAGGCGAGTTCCGCGATGTTTTGGAACGAATGGCGCACGAAGGTTTTGTCCGCGCCCGAGTCGATGGCAAATTCCATGAATTAACCAGCCCGCCCCATATCAAACTCGAGGCCAAGCAACCCCATCAAATCGATGTGATCGTGGACCGCTTAGTGATTGATGATAAAATCCGCATCCGGCTGAGTGACTCGGTCGAAACCGCGTTGAAGTGGGGGGAAGGCACTTTGCTGGTCCTCCACCAACCGCCGGGCGGCACCGTCAACGATCCTTGGGCGGAAATTACCTACTCAAACCGCTATATCAGCCCCGCCACCGGTTTGAGTTATGAGCCCCTAACACCCAAGCATTTCTCCTTCAACGCCCCGCAAGGCGCTTGCCGGGTCTGCCATGGGCTGGGACAAAAGCTCGTGTTTGACGAAAGTTTGGTCACCCCGGACCCCGCCAAATCGCTCGATCAAGGCGCCATTCTTCCTTGGCGGCGCGGCGGCAAACGGATGATCCTTTACTACAAAAGCCTGATCCAAGGGATTGCCCGGCATTACGAACAGAATACCGAAGTCCCTTACCGGGCGTTGACGGATGATTTTAAACGCATTCTGATGCGGGGATCGGGTGAGGAAGAAATCGAGTTCAAGTTTTGGCGGGCGGGCAAAATGTCCACCGTCAAACGGGTCTTTGAAGGAGTGTTACCCAACTTGGAACGGCTATACCAGGAAACCGATAGCGAGTTTACGCGCAACCGGCTGAAAGCCTTCATGAGCCCATACCCATGCGATAGTTGCCATGGGCTGCGGCTAAAACCCGAGATTTTAGCCGTCACTTTGGAAGCCACCGGAACCCCTTCCAGCCTCTCATCCGGCGGCAAACCGGAGACTCCTTACTTTACCACTCTGGGAAAAACGAAAATCCCCGGCTATTCGATCATGGATTTTTGCCGGTTATCGATTACCGAAGCCTTGAAGGTGCTCGACGCCCTGCAATTAACCGATTTTCAAAAGAAAGTTGTCGCGGAACTCGTGCGCGAAATCCGCTCCCGTCTGCATTTTTTACAGAATGTGGGGCTCGGTTACCTGACATTAAATCGCGAAAGCGGTTCCTTGAGCGGCGGGGAAGCCCAACGCATCCGACTGGCCACCCAGATTGGCGCCGGCCTGGTCGGCGTGCTCTATATTCTCGACGAACCCAGCATTGGCCTGCATCAACGGGACAACGAACGACTGCTCAAAACCCTTGAGGGCTTGCGCGATTTGGGTAATTCGGTGCTCGTGGTGGAACATGACGAAGACACCATCCGCCGAGCGGATTACTTGATCGATCTAGGCCCGGGCGCAGGCGTGCGGGGCGGTGAACTGGTGGCCGCGGGTACGGTCGAGGACATTATCGCCAACCCTAAATCGCTGACCGGCAATTACCTGCGCGGCGAACTCTCCATCCCAGTACCCAAGAAGCGCATAAAACCGACCCCGGAAAAAGGGTGGATCGAAATTTTGGGCGCCACCGAAAATAACCTACGCAACATCGACGCCCGATTTCCCTTGGGTACGATGACCTGCGTCACCGGCGTGAGCGGCTCGGGTAAAAGCACCCTGGTGGATGATATTTTGCGACGCGCATTATTTCGGCATTGGTACGGCTCGAAAGAGCGCCCCGGAGCGCACCGAGCCATCGAAGGGCTGGATCGTCTCGACAAAGCTATCGTGATCGATCAAACGCCCATCGGCCGCACTCCCCGCAGCAATCCCGCGACTTACACGGGCATGTTCAACCATATCCGGGATTTGTTCGCCAAACTGCCCGCCGCCAAAGTGCGCGGTTTCGGGGCCGGCCGGTTCAGTTTCAATGTCAAAGGCGGGCGCTGCGAAAAATGCCAAGGCGACGGCTTATTGAAAATCGAAATGCATTTTCTGCCGCCCGTGTACGTGACCTGCGAAGTCTGCCAGGGACGACGTTACAATCGCGAGACCCTGGAAATCACGTACAAAGGTAAAAACATCGCCGACGTGTTGGATATGACCGTCGAGGAAGCGGTGGATTTCTTCCGGGCCGTGCCGCAGATTTACGATCCTTGTCTCACCCTGGCCGAAGTAGGATTGGGCTACATCCGCCTGGGGCAATCCGCCACCACCCTGAGCGGAGGCGAAGCTCAACGCATCAAACTGGCGGCCGAATTGAGTCGCAAAGCCACGGGCCGCACGCTCTATATTCTTGATGAACCCACCACCGGGTTGCATTTCCACGACGTGGCCAAACTTTTGGAAGTGCTATTCAAACTGCGCGCCACGGGCAACACCTTGCTAATTATTGAGCACAATTTGGATGTGATTAAAAACGCCGACTGGATCTTGGATCTGGGACCGGAAGGCGGGGACGGCGGCGGGCGCATTGTGGCGCAAGGCGCGCCAGAGGAAGTCGCCTTGTGTGAAACCAGCTACACCGGTCAATTTTTGAGGAAAATTTTAAAAATGGATGCAATCCAGCCAGCAACTTTGGATAATCACTTAGTATGAACTTAGGCAACCGGCCTGACCTCAGCGCGCTATTTCGTTTCCTGCGCCGCCCCGCGGCGAGATGGGTAGCCTTCACCGTCCGCCGTCGGCCATGCGTCCGCTTTTGCGCCTGCCAAATCCTATTCATAGGTTTCTTTCTTAGCCACCTTGCCCCTCAACTACTCGCGGACGCAACCAACACGGCGAACAACCTTACGAACGCCGTCGTAGCCGAGGAGGAAATCGCCTTTAAAGCCGCGGCCCAGGAATTCAATGTCGGCCTCTATGAAAAAGCGGCCAAGGATTTCGCGGAATTCGCCAAACGTTTCACCAATTCGGACCGCATTCCGGAGGTGCTGCTCTGTCAGGCGCAAGCCCAATTCCGGCTCAAGCAATACGAGAGCGTCATCAAAGGCCTGGAAGCCAGCTTGGGGCGAGCGGGCAAAATCCCCGACAAATTCCGGTTACTCATCGCGGACGCGCATTTTCAACGGGAAGATTTTCCGAACGCGGCGGCGGCGTATGCGCAATTGCTCAAGGACTACCCGGACTCGTTTTTAAAGGCAAATGCCAGTTACAGCGAAGCTTTATCCTGGTTCCGGCAGGGCAATCTCTCCAACACGATTGCCCGGCTTCAACCGCCCGGCTCGGTGTTTCAAAAAATCGCCCAAACCCAAACGAACGATGAATTCGTGCTGCGCGGCTATCTCTTGCTCGCCGAGGTTTTTTTGCGCCAGAACGATTTACGCCAAGCCGAAGAAGCCCTCAAGGTGATTACAGGCCGTGAACAACCCCCACAAATCGCCTGGCAGCGGCAATACTTAATGGCCCGAATTTTATTGAGCAGTAACCGCGCGGGCGAAGCCGTGCCCGGGCTGACGAATCTGGAGAATGCCGCCAAGGCCACCGGCGACGCCGCCAGCCAAGCCGACACCGTCCTGCTGCAAGGGCAAATCCTCCAAGCGGCGAATCAATTGCCCAACGCCATCCAGCTTTATGAGCAACAGCGGGCCGGTTTGCCCGCGAAACAACAACAGGAAGTGCTGCTGCAGCTGATCGCCTGGCACACCCAGCTGGGCAATTTAATGCCCGCCATCGCCAGCCTGGAATTGTTCGCCGGCACGTTCACCAATTATCCGGCCATCGATCAAATCCGCCTATCGTTGGGCGAAATGCGCGTCAAACAGTATCTGGCCTTCACGCCCGGAAATCTCACCAACGCCACGGAAATCGCGGCGGCGCGCGCGAATATTCTCAACCAAGCCCAGGCCAGCCTCGATTTGATTATCACGAGTTTCCCGAAAAGCGCGGGCATCGGCCAAGCGCAGCTCTTCCGCG
Organism: Verrucomicrobia bacterium UBA1319; assembly: GCA_002306985.1. Taxonomy (GTDB): domain Bacteria; phylum Verrucomicrobiota; class Verrucomicrobiia; order Limisphaerales; family UBA1319; genus UBA1319. The sequence continues at coordinate 6,376 of DBTJ01000146.1, read as the reverse complement.
GTTGGTGCTTCTGGGAATCCGGAAAAATCGCCGAAAGCCGCGACGCCTACAAGGATGCCGCGGAGAAATTGCCGCTTTCCACCAATCAGATGAACGCGCGTTTCCAATACGCGCAGGCGCTTTCCAAATTGGCGGAAACCACGAACTCGATTGGCAATCGCACGAACGCCATCGCGAATTACTGGATCGTGGCCAGCCAGTATGGCGCCTTGACGAACGCTCCCGCCGCCTTGATCGAGCAGTCCTTGTATCAAATCGTCCGGGCCAGCGAACCGCTGGGGGACGCGGTGACCGCGGGCAAAGCGCTCGACCAGTTGCTAAAGGATTATCCCCAGAGTTCGTTGGGGGACCGTTGTTTAATGCTGGCCGGCCAGATTCTCGAACTCCAAGAACACGCCCCGGAAGCGCGCAACCGATACGCTGATTTACTTAAAAAATACCCCGCTTCCGCGCTCGCGCCGGAGGCTCGGCTCGCGCTGGCCCATTCGTTCATGCGGGATGGCAATTGGGAGGCCGCCCTGGCCGAGTACGACGGCTGGATCGCGCAATACACCAACCACGCCAAGCTGCCCGATGTCGAATATGATCGCGCCTGGACTTGCGGACAGGCCAAACATGAAACGAACGCCTACGCCCTGTTCACCAATTTCGTGGCGCGCTTTCCCAACCACCCCAAAGGCCAATTGGCCCGGTTCTGGATCGGCCATTACTTTTTTGACCAAGGCAAATATCAGGACGCCGAAGAAAACTTTCAGTTACTCTATCAAAACACAAATTACCCGGCGGGCGAAATGAAGTATCAAGCCAAACTGTACGCGGGCGCCGCCGCGTATAACCGGCAGGCGTACCAGCAAGCGTCCGATTATTTTGTGGATCTAATTAAAAACCTGCAGAAACAGAATAGCCCGCCCGAGTTGCTCGCCATGGCTTATATAGCGTACGGCGACAACCTCCGAACCGAGGCCTCCACCGATAAAACCAACGCTCTCGCCAACTTTAGCGAGGCCATCAACGCCTATTCGAAAATTCCGGACACCAATCGCTATGCGCCTCAAGCCTGGGGTTTGATCGCCGATTGCAGCGTCCAATTAGGCGCCGTGGACCCCGTACGCTACACGAACGCCTTGGAAAACTACGCCAAGATCCTCGCCGCTAGCAATGCCAACATCTCCCTGCGCAGTGAAGCCAAAGTGGGCGTCGGTTTGGTGCATGAAATACTGGCGGCCAACACCAACCGCCCACCCGCCGATCAAGCCGCCTTGCTGAAAACCGCTTTAGACCATTACTTGGATGTCGCCTTCGGAAAAAACCTGGCCCCCGGTGAAACCCCCGACCCTTTCTGGGTTTTGCGGGCGGGTTTGGCGGCGGGTAATTTGCTCTCCAAGCGGGGCCAATGGGCCGAAACCGCCAACCACTATGAAAGGCTGTTGAAGATTTTGCCCGATAGCGCCAAGGAAAGCATTCGGAAGAAATTGGAATACGCCCGAAAACAAGCTGGGTGATCCGGCGGCGCCCCGAGCGTCCTCCCACCCCGGCCCGAACCTAGGATGACTATGATAATGAGTATGCGCCCCATGATTCTGGCCCTCGCTTTCTGCGCCAGCTTGCCACCCCATCTTCACGCCGCCCAACCGATCCGCGGATACGTTTATCACGATCTCAACGGCAATGGCCGGCATGATCCTGGCGAGCCGGGGCTGCCCAATATTCCCATCACCGATGGGGTTCAATTCGTTAAAACCGCTCCCGATGGGACCTATGAAATCAGCCCCGCGCCGGACCCCGGCTTGGTTCTTGGTGGAACCGCCGCGATATCGGCCAGCTTTCCCAGCGGTTATTGGCCTTCTTCTCCCTGGTACATCAACCTCGACTCCCTTAAACCGGACGGCGCGGCGGACTTTGGCCTTCAGCCCCGGAAACAGGAACTTCCATTCCTGTTTGTCCACGGCACCGACGCGCATGTGCCACGGGCCGGCAAAGCCAAGTTCCAAAACTTCCGCGCCGATATGGAAGTCCTCAAAACCCGGCTGGCCTTTGGCATTTTGACAGGGGATTTGACGGATGGCTCCGACTGCCACACTTACGATCAAGCGCGGGAGGAATACGGCTTCCTGGGAGAGCAGATTCATGACTTTCCCATCCCCTTGTTCTGTCTGCCAGGCAACCATGACTTGTCGGGAGTTAACGCCACGCCCGCTTGGGATCCCAGCCTTCCGCAGGGATTCAGTTTCTTCACTCGCGTGGCCGGCCCGTTGCGTTGGTCGTTCAATTACGCGGATATCCACTTTGTGGGTGTCGATTTCGCGCATCCGGTAAACGGCAAGTGGGGCTGGGGTACGTCTTCGAACGGGGTCGCATGGCTCGACCGCGACCTGGACAATGTTCCAGCGGGACGCCGAATATTTCTGTTCGTCCACGCGCCCCTGGACACCAACGGTCTAGCGCAAGTCGTCCGACGGCATTCGGTCACCCAAATATTCCACGGCCATGATCATCAAGATCAAGCCTCGCTATTCGCGGGCGTGCCCGCGCTCAGCGGCGGTTCCCTCAGTCAGGTATTTGAGGATAAGGACCGCGCCACGGGATACCGCCTCGTTCGCGTCACGACGAATGGCCTCGAAACTTTCTACCGTCCCAGCGGAGAGCCACACGGGATTTCATTGGACGAACCGAGGACACCAAACGCCTATGCCGCCGGCCAGAGAGTGAGCGGTAAAGTTTGGGACCCGGAGCTCGCCTTAAAAAAGCTCTGGCTTGGCAATGGCCCGCAATCCCAAGCGGTCGCGCTGGAGACCGGCTCCCTCTGGCGGCCTTTTCAAACGCAGCTCTCCCCCGCCCTGACCAATGGGAACATCACTAATTTTACGGTCAACGTCGCCGACGGAACCTTTACCTGGCAAACCACGCCTTTCCAAAACGGCGTCGTCACCCAATTCCTATTTGCGTTGGATGCCGAATTGCCCCCCGGAGCGATAGTGAAAACGGATGCCGAAGCGCAATGGACGCCGGCGAAAACCTTGCGCATTACCACGGGCCATCAAGAACGTTGGCCGGGAATTACCTTAAAAATCCCGACCGCGCTTGGCGACTTATCCACCCGTCTGCTGCTCGCCACGACCGTTAAGAATCTCGATGTCCGGGAAATCACGGTTTATGGCCGCCTCGACAATGCGGGCGCGGACGGCGCGAAAAACTGCCTCAACGCCAATCTCACCTTAAAACCGGGCGAATCCGGAACCTTGCGTTGGTTGCTCAACCCCACTCCCTGGCGGTTAGCCGATGGCCCCAACCTAATTGGCATGCGAGCCGCCCCGGGGAAATCCGAAAACTTCGATGCCGCCCGGGTCACCCAGCTCCTGATTTTCCAGCATGAGCCCAAAACGGACGCTTCATTTGAAATCGGCCCCCTAGTTCTCTCCGGTCAAGTATGGAATCTCCCCTCCGCGACCTTTTTCCCATTCATCGATGAACTAGGCCAATTCATCCACGCCGATTGGACGGGCAAAACCAGATCGGCGGAAGACTTGGTGGCGCAAAAGCGACTGGAGGAAAAAGACATGAAAGACCACGCCGCGCCGACGGATTGGGACCAATACGGCGGCTGGTCCGAGGGTCCTCAATTGTCCGCCACGGGCTATTTTCGCGCCGAGAAGCGCGAGGGCAAATGGTGGCTCGTCACGCCCGAGGGCCATCTTTTTTGGTCGTTCGGCATCGATTGCGTCAACCAGGGCGAATCCACTCCCATTACGGATCGCGAACAATATTTCCGTGGTTTGCCCAAGCCGGAGGAACCGCTGGGCCGGTATTACGGCACGGGATCTTGGGCGCCGCTGGGCTACTATGAAAAGCATACCCCCTACAAAACTTATGATTTTGCCCAGGCAAATCTGGAACGTAAATACGGTGAAAACTGGCGCGCCCAAGCGAGCGAAATGGCTCATCGCCGTTTGCGTAGCTGGGGTTTGAACACGATCGGCAATTGGTCCGATGAACGCCTCTGCCGCCTGCGCCATACTCCCTATACCGCCACGTTAAGCATTGGCGCCCGCATCATCGAGGGGTCCGAGGGCTATTGGGGAAAATTCGCCGACGTTTTCGATCCCAGCTTTCGCGAGGCCGTCCGCAAGAACATGGCGTACCATGCCGCCACCGCCGCCCAAGACCCCTGGTGCCTCGGTTTCTTTGTGGACAACGAACTATCGTGGGGCAACGAGACCTCGCTGGCGGAGGCCGCTCTGCTATCGCCCGCCGAACAACCCGCGAAAATTGAATTTCTCAAGGATCTGCAATCGAAATATGGCGCCATCGAAAAGCTGAACTCCGCTTGGGCCAGCCAATACGAGTCCTGGGATGCCCTGGGGAAGTCCCGCGAAAAACCGGATTCTGAAAAGGCCAAAACCGATCTGCAAGCCTTTTACAGTAAATTGGCGGAGACCTATTTCCAAACCGTTCGCGAAGAAGTCAAACGCGTGGCACCCAACCATCTTTACTTGGGCTGCCGTTTTGCTTGGATCAACGACCGCGCCCTGCGCGCCGCCGCCAAATACGCGGATGTTTTGAGCTGCAATAGTTACGAATACAACGTGAGCCGGATCAGTCCACCCGCGGACATCGACCGTCCTTTCATCATTGGCGAATTCCATTTTGGCGCCTTGGATCGCGGCCTGTTCCACACCGGGCTTAAATCAGCCCTGAACCAAGAAGATCGCGCGGGTAAATTCTCCGCTTATATCCAATCGGCCCTCCAGCATCCACTGGTCGTTGGCGCCCATTGGTTCCAATACCGCGACCAGCCCACCACCGGACGTGGCGATGGGGAGAATTACCAAATCGGTTTCGTCGACGTTTGCGACCGACCCTATGCGGAGATAGTCCGCGCCAGCCGCAATATTGGCGAACATCTATACGACACGCGCTCAAGTGATGCGCCCCGCAAATAGGCGCGCCACACGGTTTGCCGGTGAACCTGGCAAAAAAACTTTTCGAGGCGACATAACTGGCTATGATTTCACTCATGTCGGCTAAGTTCACGAAGAAATATGAGGCAAGCCAGCCCTATGCCGATGGCCAAGCAAAACCAGGCAACCTCGGGCGAATGGCCTTTCTGCGCGGTTCTGTTTTCAGATTCCGCGTCTATCAAACATTATGAATTCCTCTCCCTCCCTCCTGACGATCAAACCAGCGGCATCGGACCGGTATGATTTGGTTTCGCTGGGCGAAGTCATGCTTCGATTAGACCCAGGCGAAAGCCGGGTTCGTTGTGCGCGCGAGTTTACGGCTTGGGAAGGCGGCGGAGAATATAATGTGGCCCGCGGCCTGCGCCGCTGTTTTGGGCTGCAAACCGCCATTTGCACCGCTTTCGCCGATAACGAGGTGGGGAGATTGCTTGAGGGGTGCATTCTGCAAGGCGGAGTGGATACCCGTTATGTGTTGTGGCGACCGTTCGATGGGGTGGGCCGGCAAATCCGCAATGGCTTGAATTTCACCGAGCGGGGGTTCGGGGTGCGCGGCGCCGCGGGGATGTACGACCGGGGCCACAGCGCGGCAAGCCAATTGAAACCGGGGGATTTCGATTGGGACGCCATTTTCGGCCGCCCCGGGGCCCGCTGGTTTCATACGGGCGGCATTTTCGCCGCGTTATCGGACACCACGCTAATCCTCGCCCTCGAAGCGGTGAAGGCGGCCCAGCGCCACGGCGTCATCGTGTCTTACGATCTCAATTACCGGCCGAGTCTGTGGCAAAACATCGGCGGCCAAGCCCGCGCCCGGGAAGTCAACACCGAGATCGCGCGGCACGTCGATGTGATGATCGGCAACACCGAGCACTTGAAAACCTGCCTGGGAATCGAGCCGGACGGCATGGATAGCTCAACGCCGGAGTCGGAATCTCCAGCCTTCGAAGCCGCGAGCGAAGCCGCCGCGCGGGCTTATCCCAATTTTAAGGTGGTAGCGACCACCTTGCGCGCCACTAAAACCGCCACCCGCAATGATTGGGGCGCGCTCTGCTGGATGGGTGGCCAGTTTTACCGCAGCCGACCCTACTTGGATTTGGAGATTTTCGATCGCATTGGCGGCGGCGACGGATTCGCGAGCGGTTTTATTTTCGGTTTGATAACCGGCGCCGGGCCGCAGTTGGCCGTGGATTATGGCGCGGCTCATGGCGCATTGGCGATGACCACTCCGGGCGACAATTCGATGGCTTCAAAAGCCGAAATCGAAGCTCTGATGCGCGGTGAAGGCATTCGCGCGCAACGCTGAACCGGCGCCGGACAGGCTGAAAAAAACCGGTGTTGGACGACACGGGAAACCGGATTAATTGTATATTGTGGCGAATTCGCGCGTAGTCCATCTATCTTGAGAGTGCAACGTTCTCGGC
>DBTJ01000059.1 GCA_002306985.1 Verrucomicrobia bacterium UBA1319 | reverse complement strand
GATGGTAAAGAATGTTATTCTCATCTTTGCCTAAATTCACACTGTCGGTTGTGCTGATCGACCCGGCGTTGCCACTTTGCAGGTTATTCTGCAAATCGATCAAATGTTGGAAAAAGTCCGCCCCCGAATTGCCATCCATCAATAAACCGCGCGCCCCGCTCGTGGTGGCATTGACCCCGGGCGGCGTGACTGACACGGTCACGCCATCATCGATTTCCACGGATTTCTGCTCGGCATTGCCCGAATAAGTGACCTGCTGAACTATGCCCTGGCTGTTGGTCGTCATTTGGAACGGGGCCTGGCTGGTCGCCGTGCCACCCATGACATACTCGCCGTTATACTGAGTGTTAGCCACTTGAACGGCCTGCTGAATCAATTGCGAAACTTCGGTGGCGTAATCTTGGAGATCCTTGGCCGATTGGGTGCCATCCGCCTGCGTGGCAATCTCCGAAGCCCGGCTGCAAATCGTCTTCAAGCTGCTGATAACCGAAGCGGAGGCGGTCGCCTGTTGCTGGAGTAAAGTGATGTTATTCTTGTACTGCGTGCAGGCTTTGGCTTCCGCGTCATTGCTCATAACCCGCGCGAACGCGGCGGGATCGTCCCCTGGATTAGTGATGCGCTGCTCGGTTGTCACCTGGTTTTGCAGGGTCGTTTGGCGCGACACCAGAGTGTTAATCTGGTTGATCAGCGAGGACGAATAGCCATTGTATGTTACGCGCATAACCGGTTCCGTGCGTTAAGCTGTTATTTCAATCCGATCACGGTATCCAACATGTTATCCACCACCGTAATCACCCGCGCCGAGGCTTGGAAAGCCTTCTGGAATTTCATCAAATCCGTGGACTCCTCATCGAGGGAAACCCCGCTGGTCGAGTCGCGGCGTTTCGCCAGCAAATCGGTCACCGCCGATTGATTGTCGATGTCCGATTTCACCGAAGCCAGCGTGCTGCCCACCGTGGTCACCGTCCGGGTAAAACTCTCATTGAACGTGAGATTATTTAAGGTGGTTACGGTCTTGGAGCCCAGCTGAGCGAGCGCCAAAACCGTTTGATTATCGCCGGTGGCCCCGGCGTTGCCGCTGGTTTGAATCAACGCGGGATTGGCCGCCACGCTGGCATTGATGGCGATCGTCGCCGCATTGGCGCCGGTGAAGAAATCCGCCCCCGTCGTGCCGCCGCTGGCATAGCCCGCGCTATGGATTTGATTCACCTCCGAGATCAGCGCCCCGGCCAAGGTATCCATGCTCGATTTCAAGTCCGCCAGCGCGCCATCGCGAACCTCCATATTGCCTTGGATGCTGCCTCCCATCATCGTGAGCGCCGCCGCTCCCGTTTTGGTCCGGACACCCATATTGCCGGCGCCAGTGTCATAAGCTTCAAGCGTGTCGGCCAGTTGGCCCGCGCTGACTAAAGTGGCCCCGGATACCGCGACATCCACTGTGCCATCGTCATTGTTGGACACGTCCACTTTGGTGAACTTGGCTAATTCCTCGAGTTTTTGCTGGCGCGCATCTCGTAACTCGTTGGCGGTGCCGCGCGCGCCCGCCTCCGCCTTGGCGATGCCGTCGTTTAATTTGGCGATGTCTTCCAGCAACCCGTTGGCGGTGGTGACGTCCGCGGATATGGAACTGTTGAAATTGGTGTTGAGACTCGCAATGCCATTGGAGATTTGATGGAACCGATCCACCACGTCCTGAGCTTGGTCGATCACCGACTGGCGGGCTTCATTCGAAGTGGGTTGGGCGGAAAGACTCTGAAAAGAGCTAAACAGATCCGAGAGCGAATCCGACAAACCATTCTGCCCCGAAACGCTCGCGGTGCCATCCGTGCTCGAGGCGGCGCGATCGATCTGCTGGCCCACCTTGGTTTGCATTTGCTCCAACGCCTTTTGCTGGGCGTCGAGCGAGCCGGACACACTGGCTTCGGAGACGATTTGGGAGTCGATCAACGAATCGCGCAATTGTTGCACCGCCACCGCTTCGGCGCCGGTGCCTTCGGTGCCGTACTGGGAACTGGAAACCGTGGTGCTCTCGATTCTCAACCGCTGCCGCGCGTAACCCGCGGTGGATACGTTCGCCATGTTATTACCGGCGACTTCGATCCCCTTGCGCTGGGTTTGCAGCGAGCGCTGGGCGGAACCTAATATGCCAAATAAATCCATAATCGTTCACCCGACGGCTTCATACATCGAGCGGGCGGGTAGCACCGGACTCAGCACGGCGCCGGCGCCATTGTAAACGGTGGGGTTCAAGGCCGGCATCAAAGCGCTCATAAAGCGCTGCATCAAAGACACGGTCCGGCTAAGCAAAAGATGGTTCTGCCGGGCCACGTGCCGCACCCGGCTGAGCAATTCGTTATTCTCTTTCACCAAAGCGTCCACCAGCGGCCGGTAAGAAGCCGGCAACAGCGGCAGCAATTGGGCAAACTCTATGTCCTCCGGTTGGCTCAGGTTTTGGATCAGCTCGTTACGGCACTCGTCGCGCCGGGCGCGCGCCAATTCGATGGCGCGGCTCTGGGCTTGGATGGCGGCCACGGTTTGCAAAACCTCGTCCGCCGCCCGGGTGATGATATATTCCTGTTGTTGATCCAGCAAGGCGAGCATTTCACCATATTGCTGCAATTCCTCGCGGAGGAGCTGGATCAAACGTTCGAGAATCGGAGTCATGAATTTTGCGGAGTAATGGTTTTGTCGCCGGTCCCGGCGACTTCGGGAGCTGACAGAGCCCCCTGCGCCTGGCGGACTAGCTGGGACTTTAAATTGCCGGCCAAACCCAGGGTGCCGGACTTGCTGATGCCGTCGGCCAACTGGTTGTTGATCATGTCCTGGTAAATGCTGTCGGCGGCCGTGGGCTTGCCAAACAGCGAGGAAACACTCGATTTCTGGCCTTCCTGCAGAATCTGTTTCACCAGAATGGATTCGAACTGACGGCTCACCTCGGCCGTTTTTTCCTCGTCCGAAACACTCCGGTTGTTAGCCAGCTGCTCGAGCGGGATCTGAGAGATTTGCGTCTGGCGATGGATGGAAGTGGTTTCCATAGGAATGGCTAACGCGTGATGAGTTCCGCCTGCAAAGCGCCGGCCTGTTTCATGGCCTGGAAAATGGCCATCATATCGCGCGGCGTTACCCCTAAGCCGTTGAGCACCGCCGCCACCCGGTCTACCGTTGGCATTTCCGGCAAAGGCACCAGGCCCGTTTTGGTTTCGTTGACTTTGGTGTCGGTGCTTGGGGTCACCGTGGTTTTTCCGGTCTGGCTCAAAGGTTCCGGTTGCGACGTCGTTAAGGTCGAAGCGATGCTGATGGTGATATTGCCGTGCGACACGGCGCAATGGGATATATGGATGCGCGAATTGGCCACAATGGTGCCCGTGCGCTCGTTGATCACAATGCGCGCGGAGGTGTCGGGATTGACCTCCACATTCTCCAGCCGGGCGGTGAAATCCACCCAATTGGTTTCCATGCCGGCGGGCATTTGGACCCGCACACTAATCGAATCGATCGCCCGCGCCACTTCGCCAAATTTCTCGTTGATCGCCACCGCCATGCGGGCCGCGGACGTAAAGTCCGGCTCGCGCAGCATCAGCTCCAGGCAATTGTTGCGCACCACGGTCGAGGGAATTTCCCGTTCCACCAGCGCGCCGCCGATGATCTGCGCCACCGTGGGATGGTTTTTAGTAACGGTGGCGCCGCCGCCGCCGCCCGCGCCCGCCGTGAAACCGCCGACTGAAATCGTGCCCTGCGCCACGGCGTACACCTTGCCATCCGCACCCAGTAAGGGCGTTTGCAACAGCACCCCCCCCTGCAAGGACTTGGCGTCGCCCATCGAAGAAACCACCACATCGAGCCGCGAGCCATTCTTCACGAACGCCGAAATATCCGCGGTCACCATGACCGCCGCCACATTTTTCATTTGCAGCGTGGAAGCGGCGAGTGTGATCCCGAAGCGTTGAAGCATGTTAGCGACTGATTGGACGGTGTAGGTGGGGTTTTTATCCCCATCCCCCGCCAAGCCGGCTACTATCCCGTAACCGACGAGCTGGTTGTCGCGGGCGCCCGCCACCATGACTAAGTCCTTCACCCGGGCGCCCTGGACAGATTCAGCCATCAGGCTAGCTAGCGTCAACCATATGAAAAATCGTTTAAGCATGATCTAAGATAGCGAGTAACGTTTCGCGCGCGCTAAAAGGGGCTGACCTTATCCCAAGTTCGGGTGAACCAGCCTTTTTTCTGGGAATCGGACACCGTACCCTTGGCGATGAATTTGATGTTCACATCAGCCAGGTTGTAACTGTAGACGGTATTGTTCGCCATGATGTCTTCAGGCCGGACGCTGCCTCGCAGAACCACATCCTGCGTCTCACCGGAGAAAGAAGTCTTGCGCGAACCTTCAATGAGCAAATTGCGGTTCGGCAACACATCGACCACGCGAACCGTGATGCGAGACGCGATGGTTTCCGAACTGCCCACCGAACCGCTGCCGTCAAAAGTCGTCGAATTATCCATTTTTAAAGCGGGATATTTGCCACCCTTGGTCAAGAGCCCGCTCGCCGACGGTCCGTAAAGGAACGAGCTAATATTGGCGTCGATGCCGGATTTTTTCGACGATTTAGTGTTGGCGTCCTTGGCGGTGGTGCTGTTTTCCTGAACGATAATGGTGACCAGATCGCCCACCGAAGCCGCGCGCTTGTCGGCAAACATCGGCTTGCTGGCGTCATCTTTCCAAAGCGAATCGGCGCGCAGCCCCGAGGGCGCGGCCAAGGTCGCGAGCGCGGCCAGCCACAGCGTGGTTTTATAGAGAGACAAGCACCGTTTTTTCATTTTGAATCTTTCCGCGCAACTCGCGCCGGGTTTCAGGATTACGCACACGGATCGCCTGGCCGAAAGCACCTTCTTCGAGCGCTTCCACCTTGAGCGAAACCGACATGAAACCATCTTGGATCAGGGCATCAACCATCTCGCCTCGGTGCACAATGGCCCGGGCTCGTACCGAGCGCTGCCAGACCGGCGCGCCAGCGGCAAAATTCTCGATCAATTCCATGGGCGACCGCTCCGTGGGCGCTTCCACCAACAAATCCCGCAACGACAGCACATCCCGCCGTTCGCGCACCAAGTCGGAAGCGCTCAACAACTGGCCGCGTTTAAGCGGCGCGGCGGCCACCCAGACTTCACTCCAGATTTTCGCCTGGATCGTAGTCTGCCATTTGCCTATGGATTCCCGGCCCGCCAGCAATTCGAATCGCAAAATGCAGCTGGGGCTGACTCCCGCCACGGGGGCATCGAGCACTTTCAACTCCAAAGCCTCGTCGGGCACCACCGCCGGAGTCCAAGCGCGGGTTAAATTGACTTCCAGCTCGCCACGATCCCGCACATAGTCGCGCTGTAAAACAGCCAGGAGCATTTCTTTGAGATCGGCTTCCCGCAGGATGCGCGTGCGACGCGCCACGCGCACGCGTTGCGCTCCAGTCCATTCACCTTTGACTAGCTCGACGTCTTGGGTCTTTACGGAAGCCAGGATTTGGGTGCTGGTCAGTACCACCGCCTGACCAAAGGCGGGCGCCGGCGCCACGCGCAAATGCAACGTAGGATTTGCCGCGCCGTTTTCCACGAGCTGGTCGAGAAATACACCTTGGCTATCGACCACGGCCTGCGTAAGCAATCGGATGCTGATGACACTGGGCGCATTGGATGGCTGGGCGCACAGGGAAAAGGCCAAAACCAACCATAGGACGGGCACCCACACCCGCTTCAGCTTCGGCTGCCCGAGGTCAATTTTATGGATTCGATTAATGTTCATGGCCTAATCCTTAACGGCGCAAATTATTGCTCAACTGCATCATTTCATCGGAGGCCTGGACCGCCTTTGAATTCACCTCATAAGCGCGTTGCGCCATGATCATATTGACCATTTCCTCCACTGTTTTGACGTTGGACAACTCCAGGTAGCCCTGGGCTAACTCGCCATACCCGTTGGTGTTTGGCGTGCCTTGCTCGGCGGAGCCCGAGGCGGCGGTTTCCTTGAATAAATTGTGCCCTATGCTCTCCAAGCCGCTGGGGTTGGCAAACCGGACGATTTGCACCTGAAAAGAAGTGGTGCCGCTGGCGCTTTTTACGCTCACTTCACCGTTCGGGGAAATGGTCACCGAGCTGCCGGCGGTAATGGGTTGCCAGCCGCCTTGCACGACGAGCCCTTCACTGGTGGTCACGCGACCATCGGAAGAGATCTTTAAAGCGCCGTCACGGGTAAAGGCGCGGCTGCCATCGGTCATCTGCACTTCAAAAAAGCCGTCGCCCTTGATCGCCACGTCGGTTTGCGCGTCGGTTTGAGTCAACTCCCCATCGGTAAACACGCGGGAAGTCGCCACCGCGCGCGAGCCATGGCCGACTTGCAGACCCGTCGGTAATTGAGTGCCACCACCCTGTTCGGCTCCCGGGGAACTGACGGTGGAATAGAGTAAATCTTGAAATTCAATTTTGCTCTTTTTATACCCGGTCGTGTTCACGTTCGCCAAATTGTTGGCGATGACATCCAGGTTCATCTGCTGGGATTGCATCCCAGCGGCAGCGGAATAAAGTGCGCGCATCATAATATTGCCTAGCTGGTGCTGCCTAATTCACTGATGACACGAGACATGCGATCATCGCTAGCTTGGATAACTTTCTGGTTCGCCTCGAAGGCGCGCATGGACGTTATCAAGTTAGCCATTTCATGCGTCGTCGACGCATTGGAAGACTCCAGAAAGCCCTGCCGGACGGTGGTGTTCACCGGGGTGATGGGCACCGCATCGGTGCCTTTGGCGACAAATAAACCGGAGCCGATATATTGGAGTTTTTGCGGGTCGCTAAAATCCACGATTTTGAGTTGGCCCTTTACGTCCAAACCCTGGCTTACGGTTCCGTCGCTCGAAATCGACAAAGGCGCGGGGTTATTGGTATCTTTTTGAATCGGCCCCGATTCACCCATGACCGTCAGGCCGTTGGCAGTCATCAGTTCACCTTGCGCATTAAGCTTGAAAGCTCCACTGCGAGTATAAGCGGTGGAACCATCGGCTTGGCGAATTTGGAAAAAGCCCGGGCCGTCTAGCGCGACATCCGTTTGCGCACCCGTGGGATTCATCGCCCCGGAGGAGAACGCCGTCGAAGCTATAGCCTTAGGCATGAGCAAGGCTTTTTGCGAGGCGGATGTCGCTTTATCACCCACCCCCATCACCCCAGCCTGCACCGCCTGAAATGACATGTCCTGCCTCCGGTAACCGGGAACTGAGCCGGCAGCCAGATTCTCGGAAATCATCTCCTGCCAGCGAGAATTGGCGTTCATGGCGGCGGCGGCCTGTGTTACACTGACATTCATTGCCAGCAGAGGGAAGCAATGGATGTGCCATATTGAATAGTAAATTGACTATAAATAGGTTACAAAGCGCCGCTCGCCCTATTTAGGTAAAACCTACCAGGCGAAAAAGCCCGGTAAGAGCGATTTTTGCCCAGATATCCCAACCCGGACCGACGGTTTTTTGCCGAGAATACCGCCCCGTTAACCCGCTAGGCACCGGACCTGGTCCGGCCCCCGTTGCCCCTCAAAATAGCATAAGGGCCGGTTTTGCAACCGGCCCTTTCTTCGACCCAGAGATGACTAAAGATGCCTCTTTAGCCAGCGACGAAGTTATTTCTTAAGTCGGAAATACTTGGCGGTCCCATCAAGGGACAAGGCGAGTGATTTGCCGCCGTTTTGATCCACGGCGGCCAAGTATCCACGGTCATCCAACTGGCATTGGCCCCAAGCTGGAGGGTGGATTGCACTTGGTAGGCGGTCGCCGGGCCGGGCCAGCTTATCATCACTTTACCGCTCGTAAGTGAAACGCTCAGTTTGGGTTGATCCGTGCTTTCCGAAGGCAGAGTATCCGGCCCCGCCGCGTAGGCCGCCGCGATGTTCGCGGCTGTCAGCACGCCGTTCCAGATGCGAACCTCATTGAACTTACCCTGGAACACGGGGTCGTTCCATTGCGAACGGCCCAGCCAATTGTTCACATCGTTGATCGTCTTTAATTTCACCGAAGCAATGGAGGACGCGATGAGCACGCTATTGCTGTAGACGTGTGAAACGTTATTCGCGTAAATCATAAGTCACCGTCAAACAAACTTGGACCCCCGACTCGAGAGGCGCGGCGGCGGTGGCTACTACCGACTCGGAACCCGTGGCTGGATCGCGTACCGCGAAACGAATATTCGCGTCCCCTTGCGGAGACAGAAACCGGTATCCACCATTACCGTCGGCGATATCCTCCCCGCTGGCGGAGGTGCCGAAATCAAATATTCTCCGCCAGATACTGGCGACTCCATCCCATTGAACCCAGGTTTCAAATGACACATTCGTCAGCACATTAATGAAATGATTCGGCAAATTGACATACCCGGAAATGGTATCGGCGGCATCGGAGGAGGAGGTGCCCCCACCCAAGTACAACTTACTCGTCCCATCAAAAGCCACGCTGTTTCCCTTCAATTCGCCATCGGCGGAACCGACGGAGTCCTTGACCGTGATACCGGAGGTTTCGCTTAAACTATACCGATGAATCAGTTCGGCATTTCCCGACAGCGAAAATGAGAGCGAGGTGAGGGCTGCCACCCTGGCTGCGGTTTAATGTTTTCTATTCATTTGGGGTGATCTTGTTGAGGTATAGGGAATGGGTGTAAATACTTAATAATATTTCCTAACATACTAAATCTAAATGGATTATGCGCAAATTGGCATAAGCTATATGCATTCCTTCTTTTGGTATTTAATTAAGTTTCTTAAAGAAGAGGGATCTTGTCAAGCCTTGAGTGGAATATTTTCCGCTTGAACCATCCGTAGAAACTCTTTGCTCCTAAAAAAAGCGGGGCTTCCATACGCATAGAAGCCCCGCTGACAAATCAAACGCCGCAAATCGAGTTACTTTTTCAAACGGTAGAACATTTTACCCGTGGTTGAGGTGAGCGCTAGCTGATTGGTCTCACCCACCGAAACCTGTGTCGTGGGCACCGTTTGCCAGCTAGTCGAAAGGCCGGGATTTTCGGTGGCTTGGAGGATAAAACCGGTACCCGTCTGTATCCAGCTAAGGATTACATTATTCTTAGTATGGGTTACCTTCAGGGTGGGGGCGGTGGTCACCGATCCAGGCAGCGTATCCGGTCCACCGGCAAAACTGGCGGCGACTTCGGCATCCGACATCGCGCCGCTATAAATACGAAACTCATCAAAAGTGCCGTCAAACGTCGCGCTGGCCGCGCTGACGGTAGTCCCTAGATATCCGGCGGTGTCTTTTAAATCGCTCAAGGCGGGAACCCCCGTCAGTAAGCCCGCTTTAACCCCGTCGAGGTATAACCGAGCGGTGTTGGCGAGTTGATTATAGCTCAAAACGACGTGGGTTTGATGATTGGTAGGCAAGGCGGAGGCGGCGCTGAGCAAGGCATCGGTGTCCGCCGCGGCGACGCTGAAACCCAACGCCTTGGTGTCGCTGCGGCGCGCGCAAATGCCAAGCCAGGTCAATGGATCTCCGCCGCCGAATTCAAATACTTGCTGGTCGTTCTTGCTGCCCCCCGCCCAAGTCACCCAAGCCTCGATCGTCACGTTCGTCAGGCCCGAGATAAGTTGGCCGGGTAGCTCAACCACCGCTCCGTTCAAAGCTAGTTTACCGCCGCTAAAATTGGGCGTCCCATCGCCCATCAACTCGCCATCGGCACCCCCAACGGAGTCGGCCACCAAGCTAACGCCATTCGTCTCGTTGAAGCTATACCGGTGGGTCAAGCTGGGCGTGACGGGCACACCCGGCGCGGCGATAACACTAATGGAATTTGTGGCTTTTAACGTCTGGTATTGGGCTATGATCGAAGCCGTCCCCACCGCCACCGCTTCGAGCTGCCCGCTGGCCGATACGGTCACCACCGCGGAGTCGCTACTTTGATACGCGACACCCGTCCAGCTGGTTATATCGAGATTGGTAACCGTGTCATAAGTGGCCAACACACTCGCTTGCTGGAGCGCGCCGATCAGCATCGAGGCCGACGGCACACGCGCGGAAATGCTCTTGAGAGAGCCGGCGTTATTGCCAATTTGCTCCATGCCGACGGCGTCGCTCATGAAAATTTGATCCGCGGTTAAAACCCCATCATAAATCCGGAATTCCCCGTATTGGCCGTTGAAATTTCGGTACGTACTGGTTTGCGAACAGCCCAGCCAATTATTGACGTCATCAATCGAACTTAGCGCGATGCTGAGTGGTTTGGTGTCAACCAAAGCGCCATCCACGTACAACTTCTGCTCCAGCGTGCCGTAGCTGTATACCACAGTGATATGCTCCCATTTCCCAGCCGGGAGCGCCGCGCTCGCCGTCAAGGATTCGACGGTGACGCCGTCGCTCACAGAGAACCGCAGCACGCCATTGTCATCCATGGGGGTTAGCCAAAGGTGGGAGGTCGCGTCACCTTGCATATCCTCGCCGCTGGAATTACCGCCAAAATCGAAAATCGGCTCGTTGGCGATGCCATCCCCACTCCAATTAACCCAGAGATCCAGCGTGACATTTTTCAGCGCGGAAATCAGGCCATTGGGCAAGTTCACGTAACCATCGCTGCCATCCATCGCCAGGGCGCCATCCGCAAATGCGGTCGTGCCAATCACCGAACCGTTGGCCCCACTCACCGACTCCGCGGTGGTAGAGCTGTATTCCGCATCGTTAAAACTATATCGGTATTTCAAGACGGCCGGGACCGGGGCCGACACCGTGACGGTCTTCGTCGATTTAAAGCCCTGATACTGAACTTGAATAGTCGTCGTGCCGGCGGCGACCGCCGTAACCACCCCGGCGGAGCTGACCGTTAGCACATTCGTATTACCGGAGGTGAAGGCTCCCGCCGGCAGGCTGGTAATCTCGAGATTCGCCAATTTGGCGTAATTGCCAAAGACGGTTGCTGGTTGTTTGCCGCCCACCACCATGTTAGTATCAAGCTGCAAGTCAATGGTTTGCAGCGCGCCGATGGCTTGCAGGAAATTCGAGCTGATTTGGCTGGCGGTCAAAGCCCCGTCACGGATCATTACGCTGGCAATGGACAGCGATCCGGAGAAGGCGACTTGCGGCGCGCCGGAGGCGTCGTTTTGCGCGCCAATCACGATCGCGCCGTTGGTGCTGGTGGCCAACGCGGCGGCGCGTTGATTCGCGAGTACCCCGTTGTCATACACCTTAACGTCGGTTTCATCGTAAGTGTAGACAAGATAATGCCATGCTTCCGCGGCAGGTACCAAAGTGCCCCAGTTCAAATCGAGATTGCCATGCCGGGCGGCTCCGGTGGAGCTGCTAGCGCCATAGTTGAACGCCAGATCGGCGCCGGCGGTGTTTGCGGGTTGTCCCCACGCCACCATGGTTTCTTCGTCCGAGATATCCGGATTGTACACCCAAACCTCGATGGTGCGCGCATGATTACCGGTCAAGGTGGACGGTGTGGCGGGCCCGGCAAAAGCATCCCCTTGGCCGGAAAAAGTCACGGCCTGCTTCCCGGCAATGGTTTGGAGCACCGGGTTCCCAGTGGGCGTAAAATCACCGGAAAGCGTTCCGGTGTTAATCCAGACGGTGGTATCCGACAGGGTGGAGGCATCCAAATTGACCAAAAGATTCGCGGTTTGCGCCTGGAGCAAGTTTCCAGAATGCAGGGAAACGCAGCAAACCGTCATGGCCAGGACCGATTTCAAAGTATAGCCGTTCATAGGGATTATCGCAATTCGTCGCACCGGGATTTGAAGCAAAATCCATGCCTTCAAATCGGTGGTTAAAACATGCCTGCGCGGGCCACCTCTGCCAAGAACAAACTAAGCTGCCACGAAGCAGGTTAAAAAAAAGCCCGGGCGCGCGGGCCGCCCAGGCTTGGGAATTTTCCTCCGTGGCAAAAGCCGCGTTGGAGGTCGCCGGAAAATTAGAGATCCTGCTGGTTCGCGTAAGCCGCCGTCACAGCCCATTTGGTTTCCAGATGCGGCTTATTATCGTTATTCCACCGGCAGCGCCAAGTATTGTTATTCGGGTCAATCACATCATTGCGAGTCGCGTTCTCCACATGCCCGTCGCAGAATAGCAAATTGGTCTTGCGATTATGCCGGTTGGACGGCCATTGGGTATGTGCGGGCGTATTATCGGTTGGGTCCATGTTGGCGTTGTAGGAAATCTTCGATGCTTCCTTAAGCGCGGGCACGTCTCCAATGGCAATAAACTGCGTGGGACTCACCACCATGGAATCTTTTACCGGACCTTTGTACATGGGACCATCCACATCACCGCCTAAACCAAGTTGGGTGGCGTTACCGATGTTAAGTCCCCAATCGTTGATGCCCAACGAAAAACGGGTCTTTTGACCGATGCCATACACGTCTTTTACCCCGTTTAAATCGGTCGCCCCGAGGGTTTTATTTACATTGGTGTCCCACGCGCTCTCAGCCAGTGCGGACGGGCAACAAAACGACTTGCGGTTGCCACCCATCAGGCTCAAAAGACGCGGCGGCCAAACATAGTAAACGTCATGTTTCACCGATAGACTGCCAGGATACTGCCCGTAATCGGTGACGTACATGTTCATGGCAATCCCGATTTGCCGCATGTTGTTGATGCAAGTGGTCTGTTTGCCTTTGGACTTGGCCTTGGCAAGCGCAGGCAAAAGCATGCCCGCCAAGATGGCAATAATGGCGATGACCACGAGCAACTCAATCAAAGTAAATGCGCCGACTAGACGCGAACCCCGGGCAGGCTTAGCGGGGGTGGAGGCATTTAACGGCTTTAACCGGCGGCAAACGAGTACTTGGCCGGTCCGTTGCCGAGCTTGCGTGAATAAGTAATTGCACATAACGCGAAATATGGACGCGATTGTTATCGTCAAACCTGGACGGCTTTTCATCAGCGCAACTAAAACTCCAAGATTGATGTTATTAGTAAACTACTGCGGATGCCAAATACCACAAGTCACATACTTGTGTGACAAGCCCGCCCCCTAATCCTAGACGAATCCGGTTTGAGACTCGCTTTTGCCTCACGAACCGCTACACTGCCCACCGCATGAATGAACGGAGCCTTGTAAGCCTGACAAGCCTGGGGATTGGCGCGTTGCTCGTCGTGTTATTAGCGATGTTAGCCGGCGGGTTATTGGCGGACAAATGGTTTCGCCCCTCCCCCGCGCCTCGAACCTATAACACCGCCACCATCCTGCAACAGATTCAAAGCCTTAGCGACTTGGTTACCGTGAAATACGTGATGGAAAAGGTGGTGATCGTGGAGGACGCCAAATGGTACGGGGAAAGTCGGGTATTGCTGGTCGCGCACGGGATTGTCAAAGCGGGCGTCGATTTACGGCAGATCAATGCGACGCATATCCAACTCGCGGACAACAAGATCGAAATCCAGATTCCCCCCGCGCGCATCACCGATGCTTACTTGGATGATCGCCGTACGGAAATTATTGAGCGATCCACCGGGATTTTGCGTCAATTCGACAAAGATTTCGAACAAAACGCCCGCCGGATGGCGGTGGCCGATATTCGTAGCGCGGCCATGAGCGGCGGCATCATCAACGATGCCACCACGCGCTCGAAAGAGCTGTTGGTCCATTTGTTTCAACAACTGGGCTATAAAACCGTGGCAGTGAAAAGCCCTTAATATTTCGCCCGTTATGAAAAAATTGCTGTTGATCTTATGGCTGGGCGTTTGGCTTTGTCCGGCGCGGGCGCAGGACGAAATTCCCTCGCTAGAGGATATGCTCGATACGGGCGAGCAATGGCTTAAGGACAATATACAAGACGACGTGTTGCAGGCTTTGCCACAGTTGGATCGCGACAAACTCAAGGGCTACATCGATGATCTCGAAACGCGTTTGCAGGATCCAGACGTTCGCGGGCTTGCCCCATGGCGACAAATAGCGACGAACGCACTGCCGGTGCTGGAGCATTATGAAGAAACCCAGCCCTACGCCGCTTGGATTCGGGCGCATTTGGATTACTTCGATGTAGCCGAACAATTTCAACGCACCGCCCCCGTGGTTGAACCTGGCAAAACCCCGTCTGCCCCCACCCCTGAATTTCAACGTAAAGCCTGGCAGCAACAGGTTCAAAAACGCGCCGTCCCGAAATCCGCCGAACGGTATTTACCCCAATTAAAAACGATCTTTATCGCGGAAAAAACGCCGGTGGAATTAATCTGGGTGGCCGAAGTGGAATCGGGCTTCGATCCGGCAGCCCGCAGCCCGTCCGGCGCGGTGGGGCTCTTCCAATTAATGCCCGTCACGGCCAAAAACCTGGGCCTTTCCACCGGTTGGTTGAGGGATGAAAGAACCAACCCGGAGAAAAACGCCCGGGCCGCCGCGAAGTATATGAATTATTTGCGTCAGAAATTTAAAAACTGGCCGCTCGCCCTGGCGGCTTATAACGCGGGGGAAGGCACCGTGCAGAAATTGCTGGATAAATCGAAAGTGAAACGTTTTGAAGCGATTGCCCCCCGTTTACCATCGGAAACCCAGTTATACGTGCCCAAAATCAACGCCACCTTGATGAAACGAGAGGGCGTATCCTTGGCTGATTTGAGCTAATCGCCAGCGCGGCGCTTCGCGGGTCTAGACGAGTCCCAGCTCAAGCCGGGCCGCCTCGGTAAGCATGCCTTGATTCCAAGGCGGATCCCACACCATTTCCACCGCCACGGCCGCCACGCCAGGCACTTGGCTGACTTTATACTCCACATCGCCGCGAATCGAATCCGCCATCCCGCAACCGGGCGCGGTCAGCGTCATTTTGATCTCCGCTTTGACGCCGCCGGAATTCATGGGTAAAATTTTACAATCGTATACCAAGCCCAAATCGACAATGTTCACCGGAATTTCCGGATCGAAACACGTGCGCAACTGCTCCCAGATTTTCTCCTCGGCGACGGTTTCGGGCGCCCCTTCCGGCGGCGTGGTCGCCACGGGAGCCGTCGCTGGAACATGGCCAATCGCGTCGGCGTCCTTACCTTCGATCCGGGCCATGCCTCCATTCTCGGTCGTCACGGTGTACGTCCCGCCGAGGGCCTGGGTAACCCGCACCAGCGTGCCGGCAGTCAAGAGAATCGATTCACCGGAAGGGATGATGGTGACCTTGCAATCGCGCGTCAGTGGGATGGGTTGAGACATGCCAATATACCTCGAGTTATTCCGTTGAAACGGGGGCTTTTTTGTCGTCTAGAGCCGCCATGACCGCATGCCAAGGCAGAATGGCGCATTTGACCCGCGCGGGAAATTTATGCACTCCGGCGAAGGCCGCCAGTTTGCCGACGTCTTCCGTTGGCGTCGTTCCGCTGGTCACTAAATCATGATATGCGGAAAACATCGCCCGGGCTTCCTTGCGCGTTTTCCCCTTCAACTGCGCGGTCATCATGGAGGCCGAAGCTTTGGAGATGGCGCAGCCGGATCCTTGGAATGAAATATCCCGGATCACTTCATCTTCCACTTTCAAAAACACCGTGACTTGGTCGCCGCATAGCGGGTTTTTCCCCTCCGCCACCCGGTTGGCGCAAGCCAATCGCTGGAAGTTCCTTGGACACTTGCTATGGTCAAGGATGACTTCCTGATAGAGATCGCTCAAATCATCATT
Source organism: Verrucomicrobia bacterium UBA1319 (assembly GCA_002306985.1). Taxonomy (GTDB): domain Bacteria; phylum Verrucomicrobiota; class Verrucomicrobiia; order Limisphaerales; family UBA1319; genus UBA1319. The sequence goes on along the minus strand of DBTJ01000059.1, from coordinate 33,878 downwards.
CATGCTCGTCTTTCCCGCCACCCAACTTGGCCAGAATCAAACGGTCGAGATCCGACCGCAAACATTCCGTCTCCACTCGTTGAATGACCGCCCGGGCAAAAGCGTGAATGAGCATTCGCCGAGCTTCCACGGCGCCGATCCCGCGCGAACGCAGGTAGAACACCGAGTCTTCATCCAATTGGCCCACAGTGGCGCCGTGCGTGCATTTTACATCGTCGGCGAAAATTTCCAACTGCGGTTTCGTATCGATAACGGCTTGGTCGGAAAGGAGCAAATTCCGGTTGGTTTGCTTGGCGTCGGTCTTTTGGGCATCCAGCCGGACAATGATTTTTCCATTGAACACCCCTTTGGAACGATCATCCAGAATGCCATGGTAATATTCATGGCTTTCACAATGGGGCTTGGCGTGATCCATCAGCGTATGGTGGTCGGTCAACTGGCTGCCTTGCGTCAAATACAACCCGTTAAACAAGGCGTATCCGCCCGCCTCCGCAAATACGGCGCGGAGATCCTGGCGGGCGAGGCGCGCGCCTAAAGAGATAGAATGGGAGTTGAAACGGGTGTGCCGGCCAAGCGTGGCGTGCAACCCGCCAAAATGAAACGCCTCCAAACTCTCGTTTTGCAGCCGCACATGCTCCACTTGGGCGCCCGCTCCGGCCACCACTTCGGTCATCGCATTGGTGACATAGGCGCCCGCGTCCAAACTGACGTAACTTTCGATCACGGCCAAGCGCGCGTTCGCCGCCGCCAAAATCCAGTTGCGTGGCTGATAGGTGAAACCCGCGCCCGCGCGAGTGCTAATGAACAGCAGTTGGATGGGCTCCGGCACCACCACCCCGGTTTCGGCGGAAATATAAGCGCCATCGGTAAAAAAGGCGGAATTGAGCGCGCCCATGAAATTTTCGTAGGCGCCCGCGCAACGATCCAGACAATCCGCGACGGACACCCCATGCTGGGCGATATTGCCCAGCTTCAAACCCGCCAGGGCGGGGCCGGGCGAGGAAAGCGAGGGCGCATAGGCGCCATCAACGAAAACCAAACGCCGCGCCGCCGCGCCGCCAGTGAAATACTTCCCGAGCTCCGCCGCGACCGGCAAAGCGCCCCGCGCAACGGGGGCGGGCTGAAACGGCAGGCGGGCCACCGGCTCCAAATTCGTATATCGCCATTCCTCCTGGCTGGTGGTGGGAAAACCCAGGCGGGTGGCGCGCTCCAAGCCCCGCTGGCGAAACGCATCGAGGCGCAGGCCGGTATCGCTGGCGGAGGTAAAGTCCTTCAGCAGCGAAGCGAACCGGGCAAGCTCGGAAAAAGCGGGCGCGTTAGTCTGGCTCATATCGCTAAGGCGGGTTCCGTTTTGACCTGCTTCTGCTCATGGATGATGCGGTCGTAACCCTCTTTTTCAAGCACCAAGGCCAATTCCTTGCCCCCGGATTTAATGATTCTTCCATTATACAAAACATGCACGAAGTCGGGCACGATGTAATCGAGCAGGCGTTGATAATGGGTGATGACGATCTGCGCGTTCTTCGGGCCGCGGAGCTTGTTGACGCCCCCGGCCACGATCCTCAAGGCGTCGATGTCCAACCCGGAGTCGGTTTCGTCCAGGATGGCCAGTTTCGGTTCGAGCACCGCCATTTGAAAGACTTCGTTGCGCTTTTTCTCGCCGCCGGAAAAGCCCTCGTTCACCGGGCGGTTCAGCAGATCCTGGCTTAACTCGAGCACTTTCATCTTGGCTTTCACCAAGGCCAGAAAATCCATCGCGTCCAACGGTTCCTCGCCCCGATGCTTGCGGATGGCGTTGAGCGCGGCCTTCAGAAAATAGGCGCCGTTGACGCCGGGAATTTCCACAGGGTATTGAAACGCGAGGAATACGCCTTCGCGCGCCCGCTCCTCGGGTTTCATCGCGAGCAAATCCAGGCCGTTGAATTGAACTTCGCCCGCCGTCACCGCATACCCGGCGCGGCCGGCCAGCACCGAGGCCAGCGTGCTTTTGCCGCTGCCATTGGGTCCCATGATCGCGTGGACTTCGCCCGCTTTCACCCGCAAATCGATCCCTTTTAAGATCGATTTTCCTTCCACGCCCGCCGTCAGATTTTTGATCTCAAGCATATTAGAGTAATAAAGACCGCTAAAATAGATAGGCCGTCACCGAAAGAAGCTTAGCCCACACTGCCTTCCAAGCTGACGCCGAGGAGCTTTTGGGCCTCGACGGCGAATTCCATCGGCAGGTGCTTGAACACCTCTTTGCAATAGCCATTGACAATCATGCCGATGGCATCCTGGGTTTCCAAGCCGCGCTGATTGCAATAAAAGATCTGGTCCTCGCCAATCTTGGACGTGGACGCCTCGTGCTCGACCTTGGCGCTGGCATTCATCACCTCCAGATACGGGAAGGTATGCGCCCCGCAACGGTCGCCCAGCAGCAGGGAGTCGCATTGCGAGAAATTGCGCGCGTTTTCGGCGCCCGGCATGATTTTCACCAAGCCGCGGTAGCTATTTTGGCCGCGACCGGCGGAAATGCCCTTGGACACGATCGTGCTGTGAGTATTTTTACCGACGTGAATCATCTTCGTGCCCGTATCGGCCTGTTGATAATGATTCGTAAGCGCCACCGAGTAAAATTCGCCGCTGGCATTTTCGCCGAGCAACACGCAGCTGGGATATTTCCAAGTGATCGCGGAGCCGGTTTCCACCTGCGTCCACGAGATTTTCGAGTTCCGCCCCTTGGCCAGACCGCGTTTGGTCACGAAATTAAAAATGCCGCCCCGGCCCTGCTCATCGCCGGGATACCAATTCTGAACGGTGGAATATTTAATCTCCGCGTCATCCATGGCCACCAATTCCACCACCGCGGCGTGCAGCTGGTTTTCATCGCGCATCGGCGCGGTGCAACCCTCCAAATAACTCACGTAACTGCCCGCCTCCGCCACGATCAACGTGCGCTCGAATTGCCCGGTGTTGGCGGCGTTGATGCGAAAATAAGTCGAGAGCTCCATCGGGCAGCGAACCCCTTTGGGGATATAACAGAACGAGCCGTCGCTAAAGACCGCCGCGTTCAGGGCCGCGAAATAGTTGTCCGTGTACGGAACCACGGAGCCGAGGTATTTTTTGATCAGCTCGGGATGCTCGCGCACGGCCTCGGAAAAGGAGCAAAAAATCACCCCCATCTCCTGGAGCTTACCCCGGAACGTGGTGGCCACCGAGACGCTGTCGAACACGGCGTCCACCGCCACCCCGGCCAAGCGCGCCTGCTCTTGGAGCGGAATGCCCAGTTTATTATACGTTTCCACCAGCTTGGGATCGACATCAGCCAAGCTTTTAGGGCCGTCCGTTTTGGTCTTGGGCGCGGAATAATAAACGATTTTTTGATAGTCGATGGGCTCGTATTTCACGTTGGGCCAGGCGGGCGTCTTCATCCCCAGCCAATGGCGATACGCTTTCAACCGCCATTCGAGCAGAAAGGCCGGCTCGTTCTTCTTGCGTGAAATCAGGCGCACGACCTCTTCGTTGAGGCCGGGCGGAACGGTATCCGCGTCCATATCGGTCACAAATCCGTATTTGTAACCGCGATTGACAAAGTCCGCGATGGGATCTGCGGTGGTGCTCATCTTTTATAACTATTCTAATTCCTAGAACAAGATTAGTGCGAATTCCGGGTTTTGCAAATCCTGTTATTCACGGGGCGGAGGCTTCCGCGCGCTTCCGTCCCCGGCCGGATTTGCGCGCCGCGCAGCCCGCGCAAAGCCCGCGCACGGCGACCTCCAGTTGGCTCATGGAAAACTCCTCGGGCAACGTCACGCGGGACTGGATGCCCGCCGCGTCGTAGTCCACGTCGAAGATCCCGCCGCACGTCTCACAGTAAAAATGGCAGTGCTGCTCCAAGTTGGGGCAGTAGCGCGTGGCCGTCCGGTCCACATTGACCTGGCGCACCAGGCCGCGCCGCACGAGCGCCTCCAAACAATTGTACACCGTGGCCATGGAAATCTCCGGCATGCCCTTCTTGGCGCGCATGAACACTTCGTTCGCGGCCGGGTGATCCCGGGATTGCAAGAGAATATGGTACACGTGTCGGCGTTGCGGGGTAAACCGCAGTCCGCTGGAGCTTAACCGGTCCGGATTCCTTGCCTCGTTCATGACGTTTTACACTGGTTCACCGCCCACTCAAAGTACCCCGTCTCGGCCGCCTGTCAATATTTAGAGTAATTCTTATTATAAGCAGATATCATTTACCCGGCCGCGCCGGATTGGCCCGTTTCGCGACGGGGCGCGCGCGGGACTGGATTTCCGCGCGCGATGCGATTATTCTGGAGGACGACGGGCGGGCTTCCGCTGGCACGGAAGCAAGTTCGCACAACAGCATGAACGAACAATTGGCATTTTCAGAAGCGCGGGCGCGGGCGGATTTTCCGATTTTGCGCCAGACGGTCCACGGGCATCCCTTGGTTTATTTCGACAACGCGGCCACGAGCCAAAAGCCGCGCCAAGTGATCGAAGCGCTGAGGCATTACTATGAATTCGACAATGCGAACGTGCACCGCGGCATCCACGAATTGAGCGCCCGCGCCACCGCCGGATTCGAGGCCGCCCGCCAGCGCATCGCCCAATTCATTCACGCCGCCGCCGCCGAGCAGATCGTTTTTACCCGGGGGACCACGGAAAGCATCAACCTGGTCGCCCGCGCTTGGGGCGACCGGCGCATCCGGGCCGGAGATCACATTTTGCTCACCGAAATGGAGCACCACAGTAACCTGGTGCCCTGGCAGTTGCTGGCCCAACGAACGGGCGCCAAGCTGCTGTTTGTGCCCGTCACCGGCGATGAAGGGCTGCTGGATCTCGCGACTTTGGATCACTTGCTGACCCCGAAAGTCAAGCTCTTCGCCTTCGCCCACATCTCCAATTCGCTGGGCACTGTCAACCCCGCCGCGGAACTCTGCGCGCGAGCTCGGCGGGCCGGCATCGTCACCTTGGTGGACGCCGCGCAAAGCGCCGGACATTGCCCGGTTGACGTCCAAGCCTTGGGCTGCGATTTCCTGGCCTTTTCGGGACACAAAGTGTGCGGGCCCACCGGCATCGGCGCTCTCTATGCCCGGCCCGAGCGCTGGGAGGAAATGGAGCCTTATCAGGGGGGCGGTGAAATGATTCTCAACGTCGAGTACGCAGGCAGCACCTGGAAACCCGCCCCCCATAAATTCGAGGCGGGCACACCCGATATCTCCGGCGCCATCGGCTTGCATGCCGCCTTGGATTATCTCGACCAGATCGGCCGCGAAAACATCTTCCGCCACGATCAGGCATTGGCCGCCTACGCCTATGAAAAGCTGGGCGAATTCGCGGGCATCCGCCGCTTCGGGCCCGCTCAGGGACGGGCCGGCTTGGTTAGCTTTTGGCTCCCGGGCGTGCATGCCCATGATTTGGTGACCGCGGCCGACCAGCTCGGCGTAGCGCTCCGAGGCGGCCACCATTGCACCCAGCCGCTCATGCATAAACTCGGCGTCGAGTCCACCGCCCGAGCCAGCTTTTACTTTTACAACACCCACGCCGAAGTGGATCGCTTTATCGACGCGATCCGCCAAATCAACAAATTCTTTAATTAGCCCCCGCCGTGGTCGCGCCATTACAGCCGCGCCAAAACCCGGGGCAAGCTGCGTTCGAAGGCCTCCACATCCGCCCGGGTGGAGTCGCGGCCCAGCGAGATCCGGACCATCGCCCCGGGCTCGCGAATACCCATCGCCGATAGTACATGCGATGGCTGGATCGAACCCGCCGTACAGGCCGACCCGCTCGACACACAAATGCCTTCCAAATCGAGTCCGGCCAAAACGGCCAGGCTATCCGCGCCGGGAACCGTAAAAGCGATGGTATTCACCAGGCGATGCGCGCGCGAGCCACAGAATCGCACGGGCGGCAGACTATCTAAAAACGCGAGCAATCGATCCGTCAGCGGTTGCAGTGTTTCCCGGTCGAAGACGGGCCGGGGAATAAAACGCTCCACGGCGTCAGCCAAGCCGAGGATATTGGCTAAATTCTCCGTCCCCGCCCGCCGTTCGTTTTCCTGCCCCCCGCCTAGGAGCACTGAATCTATCGGCAGCGGCGCTTGGAGATACAATAGGCCGCACCCTTTAGGTCCGTAGATCTTGTGCCCGCAGAGCGACACCAACTGGGCATTGAATTGCTGGATCGACCCGCTGGGTTCCTTGCCAAACCATTGCACCGCGTCCGTGTGAAAAAAGACGCCTTTTTCGCGGCAGATCGCTCCCAGCTCGGCCACGGGTTGCACGGTGCCCACTTCGTTGTTGGCGGCCATAAGGGTGACTAAAATGGTGTCCGGGCGAATCGCCATTTCCAAGTCGCGGGGCGAAATCATTCCGGCGCCATCGACGGGCAGCTGGGTGACTTCAAACCCTTCCCGCCGGCGCAAATACTCGCAGGCATGCAGTACCGCATGGTGTTCGATCGACGAGGTGATGATATGGCGACCGCGCGTTTGGTAATGCCTGGCGAGGCCGAAGATCGCCAGATTGTCGCTTTCCGTGCCGCCGCTGGTGAACACGATCTCCGCCGGTTTGCATTGCAGCGTGCGGGCGACGCGCTCGCGGGCGTCGTCCAGCAAGGCGCGCGCGCGCTGCCCCAGGCGATGCACACTCGATGGATTGCCAAAAACCTCACCCAAGCACGGCTCCATGGCCGCGCGCACCCGCGCGTCCAGAGGGGTTGTGGCGTTATGGTCAAAATAGATGGTGTTCATTCGCAAGCCTATTTGTGGCGGGCAGCCACGTGGGGAATATAGGTTCCCCCGGCGGGCAGGCGAGCGAAATACAGGTTGGCACGCATATTGCTATTGAAACCCCCTAAGGGAGCGAGTCGCTAGGGAGGCATCTTTTAATGAAACGCGACCGGGCTCTCCGGTGTAGTTGTTAAGGTACAGGTCATGATTACTTGGGAACAAAAAATGCCGCGCTTTTTAAAGCCGCCAGCCGTTCATTGCGACGTCTGCGCGGGGGAAAACGAAAGCCGGCAAAGCACTTGCAAACACTGCCAGGCTCCATTGGCGGGTCCGGCGCGACTCGGCGCGGCGGTTGCTGAACCTACATTTGGCAAGGAACGGAAAATGACCATTGGCTTAATTGATCGCTGTTTTCCCGGCAATCATTTGCCCATCTTTAACGTCCGCGCGATTTGGCCGTGGATTATCGGTTTCTTATGGGCCACCCTGATTCTGTGGTCGTTTAGCTTTTTGTGACTCAATGTTACGGTTCCATCCATGCTGTCACACTGTTGGTTATCAATAAGTTGAGCTTTTAAATGACCCCACGCCCATGGAGCAGTCCGCATGGGCAAGCCCGCCATATCAGCCTTTAGCCTTACTATTTCTTTCCCTACCGTTGGGTCCGACCCGGGCAGCAACCTTTTGAGCAGGCCTCACGCCCACCGCGCCGGCCCGTCTTTTTCTTAACAAATCGCTGGCTTTTCCCTCAAGTTGACGAATCAACAAGCCGATATAAATTACTAGCAGGGAGATTATTTCGGGGTATGACGGTGTTTGTCCGACCCCGTCGGTTAGTCTGTCACCAAAAAGAAGAGGTGTTTATGCTAAACCGACAGCAAATGGAGTTAAGTTTAGAAAATACAGTGCGCACGCAACCTGGACGACAAGGGCGGCGGCGAATGACGCTGGCGCGCTGGTGGTTCAACCGCATGCATGAAGTGGTGGATCAAACCCGGGAGGGTAATCCGGTCGAAAACGGACCGGGGCAACCGGGTCCCATGTTGGCCACTGGCCGGTAAACCCTCTGGCACTCACCCAGGGTTGCCGACGCAAGCCTTTGAGAAACAAGGTTATTGCCGATCATGCATGGCCATGCGGCCGTTTTTTACCAGGCGAACAGGCCGACGAGACGCGGCTGGGATAAGGTTAAATTTCGCCAAGTTCATTGAGCACATAGATCGATAAATTAGGGACTATGTGCGCCAGTAGGCCGCTTAGCGGCCGTTTTTAGTTTGGCCGCAAGGCGAAATGGGAATTGTTAGCTGCCATAGGGAAGCCGATGGAATCGGGGGAATCTAAAATCTTGATCATTGATGATGAGGCACCATTAAGGCAGCTCATCTGCGCGGCTTTGCGTGGCAAGGGATTCAAAATGCTGGAGGCCGAAGGCGGCCATACCGGGGTAGAACTGGCGCGAGAACAGCTGCCCGATTTGATTTTGTGCGATGTCATGATGCCAAAAGTGGATGGCTTCGCCACTTTGGCGGCTTTGCGCCAGGATGCGACCACCGCCGCCATTCCTTGCATTTTAATGACTGGCCGTCCGGATAGTGCCGGCATGCGCCACGGCATGTCACTGGGGGCGGATGACTACCTGCCAAAACCGTTCACCATTGAGGAACTCTTCGTCGCGGTACAAGCGCGCCTGAAAAAACAGCAAGCCATTAAGCAATTGGCGGAAAAGCAGTTAGCTGATTTGCGCTCGAGCATTAGCCTCGCCTTACCCCACGAATTGTTCACCCCGCTAAGCGGGATTATCGGATTCGCGGAGATTATTTCCGGTGATATCGCCCATCTGGACCCGAAGGACATATCGGAAATCGGCAAAGCGATCTTGGCCTCCTCCAAGCGGTTGCATCGATTGGTGGAAAATTTCCTGATCTACGCCCAAATTGAGTTGCTCAATGCCGATCCGGCCAAAGTCAAAACGTTACGGCAAAGCCACCGCCAGGTGGCGCGCGATCTGTTGGAAGCCACCGCGCTGGCCCAATCGATCAGTTTTGAAAGAAAAGCTGATTTGAGTCTCGAACTAGTGGAAGGCGAAGTCGCGATTCTTGAGGAATACCTGAAAAAAATCGTCTCGGAATTGCTGGAAAACGCCTTCAAATTTTCGGATCCTGGCACCCGCGTTACGCTAAAAAGCGAAATTCACCCGCGGGATTACCAATTTTCCGTCGCGGATATGGGCCGCGGCATGACTCCTGAACAAATTGCGGGCATTGGCGCCTATATGCAGTTTGAGCGCAAAATGTACGAACAGCAGGGCTCGGGCCTTGGCTTGGCCATCGCCAAACGCCTGACGGATCTGCATGGGGGCACGCTGACCATTCAGAGCACTCCCGGAGCCGGTACTACGGTGACCATCTCGCTTCCGCGTTAGGGTGTTGGCGCGGCTTTTCGAAGCCACACTACAAAGATTGATGGGAAAAATAACTGCGCCGGCGCGTTTTCCAGGATAACTTTAGGGCCGAGTGACTGCGATTAAGCGATATTCCTACGCATTGGTGGTGGCAACCATGATCCTGGTGGGCTGGTTTGGTATGGGCACGCCGCTCATTACCATTCTATTTTCTTTCTTCATTCTGAATCAATTGATGGTACTGCGCAAACGCTGGCTGGCGGCGCTGGTTTTTTGCTTAGTCGTAGCCATCATCGGTTCGGCGTTGGTTTTCTTTTTGGAGCAAGCCTGGAAAACCCTGCCCGACGTGGCGGATAAGGCCCTGCCTGCCATAATCCACTATGCCCAAGAGTTGGGCGTGGAACCCACATTCACGGATTGGGAGGGGTTGAAATCCGCGCTCATGGAATTCATGAAAAGCGAATTCCATTTTCTCGGCAATTTCGCCAAGGTGGCCACCAAGCAAGCGGTTCTGCTGGTGATCGGCATTGTGGTGTCCGTCAGTCTTTTCCTGAATCCCACTTTTTATCTGGATGCCAACAGTCGCATTAAACACAATGCGTACGCGGTTTTTTGCGAGGAAACCGCCGCTCGTTTCCATTCCCTGTACGAATCTTTCTCCAGGGTTATGGGCGCGCAATTGGTCATTTCCACCATTAATACGGGGCTGACTTCGATCTTCGTGCTGTTCACTCATTTTCCCAACGCGCCCTTAGTGCTGGTGCTCACCTTCCTGTGTGGGCTGCTGCCGATTGTCGGCAATTTGTTGAGCAATTCCCTCATCGTGGGTATCGCTTTCACCGTGTCACCCCGGCTGGCCATTTGGGCGCTGGTGTTCTTGGTCACCATCCACAAGCTGGAGTATCTCCTCAATAGCAAGATTATCGGCGAGCGAATTAAGAATCCGGTTTGGCTGACTTTGATCGGCCTGATTGTCGGCGAGCGTTTGATGGGCATTTCGGGGATGATCCTGGCCCCCGTGCTACTGCATTACATTCGCGTGGAAGCGTCGCAAATCGAAGTCCAACCCCCGAAACTAGGTGACTCGACCGATGGCGCTAACCCCTGATATCGTTCATTTAGCGGTTAGCGCGTCTTCCCGCTGGCGGGGAACCCGGCCCAGCCCATCTTGGATCCATCCCCGCAAGAAGCGTTGTATCTCACCGGTCTGCTCCGGGCTCATCCGCAGGCGGTGCAAGAGCTCCCAACTTGCTTTTACGCATTGCTCGAGGACCAACCGAGCACCCGGACTGAGTGGGGCTTGCGTTAAATCAGGCTGAAAACCCGAAAACGCCAGCAACTTCATTTCCCAACCGAAAATGGTCATTGGTTCCGGCGGCCGCGCCGCGAGCTGGCCCAAAAAATCCACCCACAAATCATACAGCTCCGGCACGGCGGCCTCCGGCTCGGTGGCCAGCTCCAGCAACGCCGCGGCGTAGGCCCCTTGCTGAAGCCAGCCGAGTTCTTTACGCAAAGCCGCATGGGTGTCGAGCAACACCACTTCCCGCAAGGTATGCAAATCCGAGCGCTGGCTGCGCTGGTAACTTAATTCGGCTTGGAAATACAAGTCCAGTTTGCCGGCAAACGAGGATTTGGGTCGTTTCGCCCCCTTGGCCACGGTCGAAATCCGGCCGCGCTCCCGGGTAATCCATCTCACGATCAAGCTGCTTTCGGTCAGCGGCCCTACTCGCAAAATCACGCCATGCGCCCGTTCATCCATGGTTATTTTCCTGTCGCCGCCGGCGGTTCCATGGCGGGGCTTCGGGGGTCGGGAGCGATCGAGCCCAAACTAACGATGAATTTGATGCCATCGGCGATGCTCATATCCAATTTAACCACCTTCGCTTCGGGAACCAGCACTAAAAAACCCGAGGTCGGATTGGGCGTCGTCGGAACAAAAACGCTCAGGGTTTTAACGCCCGTTTTCTGGGTGAATTCTTCACAACCCTCGCTGGTGACGAAGCCCACCGAATACACCCCGTCGCGCGGATATTCCACCATCACCACTTGTTTGAAGGAAGACTTTTTAGTGGAGGTGAAGGCATCGTTCACCTGTTTGATGGTGCTGTAGATTTTGTTGAGCAAAGGCACCCGCAACAACAACTCGTCGATCAGCCGAAAGAGCTTTTTCCCCAGGTAGTATCGGGCGATCTGCCCCATAAGGGAAACCACCACCAGAGCCATGACTAGCGACACCAAGCTCCAATACCACCAAATCGGTCCGTCGCTCCGATCTCTATGAACCCATTCTTTCGGCAGGAAAAAGAGCAGCGTGTCGGTGATGTTCGATACCGTGCCGAACAGCCAGACCAGCAGCGCAATCGAAATGACGGCCGGGGTCAATAGGGCTAAACCCGCAAAAAAGCTGGCCTGCCACTGGCGCATCGTTCGTTTAAACTCCATGTTTTATCCCCAGGTCAACGCATCGAAACCCGAACACCCGCTCCGGGCGGGCACCATCAGGACGCTCCTTTTTTCCCGCGAGCACGGGGTTTACCAATTCCCTGGCCGAGCCGCCGCACCGGAAATTTTTGAGTGAGCGCTTTTAAACGCCGGGCTTCTTCGCGTTTCATTTTACGGCGAGGTTCCGGGCTTAAATCATCATAACCGAGCAAATGCAAAATTCCATGAACCACGTACCGCGCAAGCTCTTCCTGCCACGTGGTGCCAAAGCGACCCGCTTGCTCTTCGGCGGCCGCCACGCAAATGTATAGCTCGCCAAATAAGGTCGCCCGCGGAGCTTCACGATGATCGAAGGTGATGACATCGGTCACCCCCTCATGGCCTAAAAACTCGCGGTTCACGCGCGCCATCGTTTTGGGCGACACGAGCAAAATGCCCAGCTCGTACTCCGTCAAGCCGAGTTCGTCCTCCAGCAGTGCCTGGGTTAAATCCCGCAACAAAGGCAGGTGGATAGACCGTTCCCGCTGGCGATTGCGCAAAACCAATTCGCTCATGCTTTTTTCCCGCGCAATTCTTCGTAAGCGCCGATAATCCGTTGCACCAAGGCGTGCCGAATCACGTCCTTCTTTTCGAATTCCATGAAGGCGATCCCTTCGATCTGCCGCAAGATGCGCAACGCCTCGATCAGTCCGGAGCGTTTGTGCGGCGGCAGGTCCACTTGGGAAGGATCGCCCGTGATCACCGCCTTGGAACTATTACCCAGCCGGGTGAGGAACATCAGCATCTGCTCGCTGGTGCTGTTTTGCGCTTCGTCGAGGATGACAAAGCAATTGTTGAGCGTACGTCCCCTCATGTAGGCCAAAGGCGCAATCTCGATGGTGCCCCGTTCCATGTGCCGGAGGATTTCCTCCCCGGGCAGCATATCGTGCAACGCATCGTGTAAAGGCCGTAAATAGGGATTGAGCTTTTCGTACAAATCACCCGGCAGGAACCCCAGCGCTTCGCCAGCTTCCACGGCGGGACGAGTGAGGACGATGCGGGTGACTTTTTCTTCTTTCAAACAGGCCACCGCCATGGCCATGGCCAGATAGGTTTTGCCCGTACCCGCGGGTCCGACGCCGAAAGTCACATCGTGCTTGCGGATCAGCTCGATATACTTTTGTTGCCCCAAGGTTTTGGGCACGATCAACGCCTTGCGGGAGGAGGTTTGCACGCGCTCGGCGTGGAGGCTTTTCAAGGCCGCCACGCCTTCGTGTTTCATCACCTCTAAAGCGTAGGCGAAGTCCCGGTTGCGCACGGTGCCGCCGGCTTTCACCGTTCCCTCGAGCTGCTGAAACACTTGCTTGGCTTGCTCCACCGCGCCCGCCGCCCCTTCCAGCTTGATCCAGCCTTCCCGGCTGGTCGCTTTGACGGATAGCTGTTGCTCCATGAAAGCCAGGTTGCGCGGGTCGTTGTTATATAACTGCTGCGCCAGACGGGCGCTTTCAAAATGCAGGGTTTCGCTAGGCATAACAAATCAGAGCGGACGATTACGGCCTGGGAAAACGGCTTTCATGCGGAAGCCGGGGCCATCTGAGCGCGGATTTTCGCGGCTAAATCCGTCAACGCTTGCGGGACTACGCTTGTGTTAGCCAACACAGGCATGAAATTCGTGTCGCCGCTCCAGCGGGGGACGATGTGAAAATGCAAGTGATCCGCAATCCCAGCGCCCGCGACTTTACCCAAATTCAACCCGATATTGAAGCCGTCCGGATGCATCAGCTCTTTCAAAGCCTGTTCGCAACGGCGCACGAGCACCATCAAATCCGCCAATTCCTCGACGGTGAGTCCATCCAGGTCGAAAACCTGTTTATAGGGCGCCACCAGCAGGTGACCGCCGTTGTAAGGATAGCGGTTCAACAACGCATAGCACGTGCGATCGCGCGCCACCACGAGGTTGGCCACATCGTCATTCGAGCGGGCGATCGCGCTGAAGAGCGACTCCTCGGAGGCTGGCGGCTTGGGCGCCAGTATGTAGTCGATCCGCCACGGTGCGTGCAAATTTTCCATAAAGTTCAACCCGCATCCTAGTCAAAACCACGCCGAAAGTCAAAACGGGTTACCGACCGATTAGCGCGCAAGCCTTATCCGCGACGAACTCGAGCTCATCCGCGGCGGCCAAGCGCAACCATTCTACGCGCAGCTGAAGGCGGAACCAGGTTCGCTGGCGCCGGGCGAATTGGCGGGTGCGCTGCTTAACTAATTCCCGCGTTTCCGCCAAGCCCAGCTCGCCGCGCAAATAACCGACGACTTGGCGGTAGCCAATGGCTTGCATGGCGTTGCGATTACTCTCCAGGCCTCTGGCCAAAAGCCCCTCGGTTTCGGCTACGAGGCCATTCTGGAACATGCGATCGACCCGTTGATTGATGCGTTGATGCAAATCACCGGATTCGCGCTCGATGCCCAGCACGATGGCGGCGGGCTCCCCATTTTTAGCGGTGGCGCCCGCCGATCCGGCGCGCCCCCATTGAACGCGCTGTTCGGAATAGGGCCGTCCAGTCAAGCGAATCACTTCCAACGCCCGCCATACGCGTCGGGCATTTTGCCGATCGATTTGCGCATATAATACCGGATCTTTCCGCGCCAGTTCTTCGAGCAAACGCGCTAGCGGCGTGGCCTCCAGTTCGGCCCGTAACGTGGGATCCGAAGGCGGCGCCGCACCGAGGCCCTCAAGATAAGCTTTGAAATAAAGCCCTGTGCCGCCGCAGAAAACCGGAACCTTGCCGCGCGCTTGAATCGCTTCGACAGCCGTCTTTGCCAGTTGCACGAAGCGCGCCGCGTCAAAGGCCTCCGTAAGTTCCACCACATCGACCAAATGGTGCGGCACCCGCTGCCGCTCCGACAGCGAGGGCTTGGCGGTGCCCACATCCAAACCCCGATAAACCTGCATTGAATCGACCGAGATTATCTCGCCGCCCATCCGCTGGGCGATGCTGAGCGCCAATTCGGATTTCCCGACGGCGGTAGGCCCAAGGATAAAAAGACCGCTGGGCATGGTCCTAAGCCGTTGTATTAGCCGGTGCCGGTTCGTTCCGCCACGACATGATGAAGATTAAGCTAACTCCGCTACAAATGGCCATATCGGCAATATTAAAGGCGGGAAAACCCACTTCTCCGCCCCCGCGTTGGCGCACGTAAAAATAGAGGAAATCCACCACGTGACCCATGAGCAACCGATCCACGAGATTTCCTAAAATGCCGCCAAACATGAGGCCCAGCGCGATCTGTCCCAGGAGGGTATGCGTGTCGAAGTGGTGGCGAATCAAATACAGTCCCACCAAAGCCGCTAACGCGATCCCGGCCAGCAAGCGATTATTGCCGTAAAACATGCTCCAAGCCGCGCCGGTGTTTCCCCAATGGACAAATTTAAAAAAGCCGTCCCACACCACCCGTTGTTCGGAAAATTCCAGATAATGCAGCACCACTTGTTTGGTAATCTGATCCGCCGTCAACACCAACAAGGCAACCCAAGACATCATCTTGAGCGGTGACTTTATAATTATCCGTGCAGCCATTCGTCAATGAATACTTCAATTTCCCGGCGGTGGCCACCTGAGCGACTCTTTCCGCAGTCAGGCGTCACCGGGTACGCCACGGACCGCTAATTCGTGCGCATCGGCATCAAAACGTACAGGAACGGCCCGTTGATTTTAAGCACCCCCGGGCTGAGTTCATCGATAAGCTCCAAGAAGACTTCGTCGTTATCCAATGCTTTCAAAGGATCCATCAAGTACGCCGGATTGAACGCGATGGCCATTTCTTTGCCTTGGTAATTGATCGCCAGGCTTTCGCGGCCTTCGCCCACGTCGGGCGCGTTGGCCATAATGCTCAAATTATTTTTACCAAAGGTGATTTTCACCGAATTGGATTTTTCGCTCGTCATGAACTCCGCTCGGCGTAAGGCTTGGAGCAGTTCTTCCCGGCTTAACGCGATGCGCTCCTTGGTTTCGCTGGGAATCACCTGGCGGTAATTCGGATAGGTGCCGTCGACCAGTTTGCTGATCAACTGAATGGAGCCGCCCTTGTCATCCAGCATCGTAAAAGCCGCTTGGTTGGCGCTAAGGCGCACTTCGATATGCCCCGCCGTTTGCATGAGCCGACTCAGCTCGTTAATCGCTTTGGTGGGCACGATGAAATCATGCTGCTGATCGGCCAGCACTTCGACATCGGCTTCCGCCAAGGCCAGACGCCTGCCATCGGTGGCCACCATGATCATCTTTTGCTCCCGGATACTGAAGAAAATGCCATTCAGTACATAACGGGACTCATCCGTCGACATGGCGAAGGACGTCTTGCGCAACATGCCTTTGATTAAAGCTTGTTCAAAAACCACCTTCTTCTCGTCCTCAAATCGGACGACCGGAGGAAATTCTTCGGCGGGCAGACCGTTGATTTTGTAGTAAGAAGCGCCGGATTGGACGCTGCACATGTTCCGCTCGTCGACTTCCAACTCAATTTCCGGGGTGGGCATTTCCCGGATGATGCCAAATAACCGCTTGGCGGGCACCGTGGTGGCGCCCGGCTTGGCGACGTTGGCGGCAACTACGGCAATGATGCTGATATCCAAGTCGGTGGAAGTCAGCTCCAACTGGTTGTCTTTGGCCCGGAGCAATACGTTTGAAAGCACTGGCAAGGTAGTGCGGCTGCCAACGATGTTCTGTACCGCTTGAAGCCCGCTGATGATTTGATCCTTATTGATCGTTATTTTCATGGCAACCCTTACTACGGTGATTTGAGATACACTAAATTCTTATTACTATTAAGCGTTGTGAATAAGGTATGAAAGAGGCGATGTCAAGGTTGTGCCAAGGGGTTTCGGCTGCTTTGAGCCGGTGGAAAACTTTCCAAGATCCGGCGCAAAAGCGCTAACAACTCGAGTTATTCGCATTCTTACCCGCTTATTCACGTTTTTTTAGCGAGTTATTGGGCGGGATATTGGTTTCCCGCAGTTGGAAAAACCACCCATCCGGCCGCCCTTTTCACTTGATGGTGAAACCGATCCAGCATATCTCTGCGGATATGCCCGAATTGGAAAACATCCCCAACAGGACTCGACTCCGGCCGCTCTTCTTTATCGATTCGTTCCCTTTTTTCTTTAGCTTCGTTCTGCTTATGTCCCTGACCTCGACGAGCCTTCGAGCCGCCGCCGAAAGTCAGCCCCCGGCAGCTTTGAAGGAAGTGATCATCGTCTTTAAAACCCACTTCGATCTCGGGTATACGGATTTCGCCAGCAATGTCATCGCCCGTTATCGAACGAGCATGATCGACGAAGCGCTGAAGGTCGTCGATAAAAATGCGCAATTACCTTTAGATAAGCAATTTGTGTGGACAATTCCAGGCTGGCCCGCAGCCCAGATCGCCCAAGATTGGCCGGGGCAGACACCCGAACGGAAAGCAAAAATTCAGCGCGCTTTTGCCAGCGGCCGGTTTGTCGGGCATGGTTTGCCTTTCACCACCCACACGGAAATGCTAGAGCCAGAAGAGGTTGTGCGTGGGTTGCGATATTCTTCCGCTTTGTGCAAATCCCTGGGTTTGCCCTTACCTCGCGATGCCAAGATGACCGACGTACCCTGTCATTCTTGGCTGTTACCTACGGTTTTACGGCACGCGGGGATTGAATTCTTGCATTTGGGGTGTAACGCCGCAAGCAGTTCACCCGACGTGCCACCTTTGTTTTGGTGGGAGGGACCCGATGGATCGCGTTTGCTTACCTTTTACTCGGCAGCTGGATATGGTTCCGGCCTTTTACCTCCGGAGAATTGGCCGTATCGGTCTTGGCTGGCGCTAATTCATACCGGGGATAATCACGGTCCTCCTACACCTGAGGAAGTGAATGCTTTACTGGTGGAGGCGACGCAAAAGTTGCCGGGGATAAAAGTTCGGATTGGGAGACTATCCGATTTCTCGGATAGCTTAAAGTCAGAGACGGCGGAAATACCTGTCGTTCGCGGCGATATGCCCGATACGTGGATTCATGGTCCGATGTGCGATCCCGCAGGCGCTAAAGTGGCCCGCGAAATCCGGCCCGCTATGACCGTCACCGAGGCTCTCAACGCCCAACTCCAGCTATGGGGCGTTATTATGCCTTCCAGCGCCCCTAGCCTAGCTAGGGCCGCCGAAAAGAGCCTGCTGTACAGCGAGCATACTTGGGGCGGTGCGCTCGCGTGGGTTACTCGCTATTCGGGCAAGATTGATTTCGAATATGGCAGCCAATGGGATAACGATAAAGCCGCAGGCCGTTTTAAGAAGCTGGAAGATTCTTGGAGCGAACATTCGGCTTATATCCTGGACGCCCAAGCCATTGTTCGACCCTTGCTGCAAACGAACCTGCATATCCTCGCGCGGATTGTCGCGGTGGAGGGCAAGCGGATCATGGTTTATAATCCTTTGCCTTGGAAACGGGATGGGTTGGTAACTTTCACGGATACCAAGCCTGAATATCAGGCGGTACAACCGGTTGAATCGATGCCTCGGCCCCGGCCACCTCGGCGGAGCCGTCGAGATCCACTCGCTAAAGAAGTCATTGAACCCAGCGCCGTTCCAGTGGCATGGAACGGAAACAATGGAAGCTTTATCGCTAAAGATATTCCTCCCATGGGCTATCTCACCTTTATTCCCTCAACGAATGAACTGGTGACCTCGGGACATTTGAAAACGGACGGAAAAACTCTAGAAAATCACTTCTTTCGGGTAACATTGGATCAAAATAGCGGTTGTTTGAAATCTATTATCGATAAAGCTTCAAATCGAGAATGGGTCGATCCTGCCGCTGCCCATGGTTTTGGGCAATACCTGTACGAACGGTTCGACGCCAAGAACATAGCTAGTTTTGTTAACGCTTACGTAAAAATCGATGCCGATTGGGCGACAAACGAATTGGGCAAACCCAACCCCCATTTGTTAGAAAGTCCTAAACATCAGATTTCCGCACCCAAGAAAAGGTGGCTAATGATGGCTACCAACACCCTTGGAAATGGATCAACGTGGCAAACGAATGCCATTGCGGGCACGGCAACCATGGTTTGTGAGGGTAGTGATAAAATCTCCCACAAAGTCACCACCAAGGTAGTCCTGTACCGTGATTTCCCATGGATTGACCTCGAAATTACTTTGCACGACAAGCCAGCGACTCCGTGGCCGGAGGCCGGTTGGCTTGCCTTGCCCTTCCGAGTGGAACAACCGCAGTTTCGCGTTGGGCGGCCGGGTTCGATAATCGATCCGGCGAAAGACATAGTTCCAGGTGCCAATCGGTATTTGTACTCCGTGAATACCGGCGTGGCCATGTTCGATGAGCGCGGCCATGGCGCTGGTTTTTGTTCGCTCGATAGTCCCCTCGTTAGTTTAGGGGCTCCAGGCTGCTGGCAATACTCCAAGGATTACGTTCCGCAAAAAGCGGCGGCTTATGTGAATTTGTACAACAACCAATGGAGCACCAATTTCCGCTTATGGAATTCTGGGACGTGGAGTTATCGCGTGCGCATTTGGGCGATTAATCATTATGAACCTGGCGGCGGCTTGATCACCCCGGCGATGGAAGCCCGTTATCCAATGGAAACGGCGGTCATAGACGCGCCCGCTGGCCGAGTGCCCGTCGTTCAAGAAGGCATTTCCCTGGACCGAAAAGGGATGATGATTACGGAACTCTTCAAGAATCCCTCGGGCCGGGGCTTTTTCTTGCGGCTATGGGAGATGTCGGGCCAATCAGGGACTTGTGAAATCCTGTTCCCGCGCCGCTTCAAAGCTCGCTCGCTGCAACCGGTTGATTTACGGGGAAATATTTACGGCGGGGCCATTGCTGTCAAACCGGATTCGCTGCGCATGGACCGCTGTGTGGTGTTAGTCCAAGCCTTTGCTCCCGCCACGTTCCTGGTGGATACGCATCCTTGACGCCGGGGAGGCGATGCCAGCTTGATCCTCGAGCAGCTGTCAGGCGTTGCGCTTTAGCTTAGGCCCCTTTGGGGTATCCTCGATCAGCCAGCCTTTGGCTTTGATCTCATCGCGCAGTGAATCCGCCCGTTTAAAGGCTTTGGCTTTGCGCGCCGCCTGGCGGGCATCCAGCAAGGCGAGCATTTCCGCAGGCGCGGTTTCGGCTGCGGCTGCGGGGCTGATGCCTAAAACCTCGTCAATTTTACGCCAAGCCGACAAAGCGGCGGCCGCCGCGGCGGGAGCCATGGTATGATCGGCCAGGGCTTTATTGCACTGCCGGACCCATTCGAATACGGCGCCCCAGGCGGCGGCGGCATTCAAATCGTCATCCAACGCTTCCGTGAATCGTTGCACCAATTCAGGCGCGGGCGGCGCCGTATGGGTTTCGGCCAGCTCCGTCAACTTGGCCAAACATTCGTCGATGCGGGAGAGCGCGGTGCGGGAGGCCGCCAGGCCCTCCAGCGTGAAATTAAACGACTCGCGATAATGCGCGGTCAGGAGCAAATGGCGGACTTCACGGCCGGTGTAGCCTTTGGTGAGCAGATCGCGCAAGGTGAAGAAATTTCCCAAGGATTTGCTCATTTTTTTGCCTTCGACCAGCAAATGCGCCGCATGCAGCCAGTACTTCACGAAATGCTGCCCGGGGGTGTGCAAACCGCAACCTTCGCTCTGGGCGATCTCGTCTTCATGGTGGGGGAAAGCGAGGTCTTCGCCACCCAAGTGCAGATCGAAACTGGTCCCGAGCAGTTTCATGCTCATGGCGCTGCATTCGATATGCCAGCCGGGGCGGCCTTCACCCCAGGGGCTGGGCCAAAACACCGCGCCATCTTCGGGCACACGACCTTTCCACAGCGCGAAATCGGCCACCGATTCCTTCGCGTACTCGTCGCTGCGCACGCGTTCGCCCACCCGCAAATTCTCGAAATCCAGATGCACCAGCTGGCCATATTGCCCGCCGGCGGCGCGGTACTTTTCGATGCTGAAATAGACCGAGCCATCGGGCGTGCGATAGGCCACGCCGCGCGCCACGAGCTTTTCGATCAATGCGATCATCTCGGGGATGAATTCGGTGGCGTGGGGCGTTTGATGCGGCGCGCGGCAGTTGAGGGTGCGCAGGTCTTCCAGAAAGGCTTGCTCAAATTTGCCCGTGTACTCGCGCAACGGAATTTGGGCGCTCCGGACGTGGCGAATGATTTTATCTTCCACGTCGGTCACGTTCATCACGTGTTGTGGTTCGAAGCCCCGAAACTCGAGATACCGCCGCACCAGATCCGCGAAGACAAACGTGCGGAAATTGCCAATGTGGGCCAAATCGTACACTGTTGGTCCGCAGCAATACATGCCCACCTTTTTCCCCGAGGGAACCAGCGGCACGAATTCCTGCAAGGACCGGGACAGGGTATTGAAAAATTTCAACGCCATAAGCGGATTCCATTAAACGGCGCAAGGGAACGATGGGCAAGCCAATTGAACGGCCAAAAGGACCAGGCCAATTGGGTCCCAAGCGCGAATCGTTTCGACCCGCCCGCGCCGCGGACCCGGTCAGCTATCCTCAAACAGGAATTTCAGATCGTCCATCGTCAGGCTTTGGGCGAATTTTTCCTCGCCCAAGACGTCTTCGGCCAAAGCGGATTTTTGCCGCTGCAGGGCGCGGATTTTCTCCTCAATGCTGCCTTTGATCAGTAGCCGGTAGGCGATAACCTTGTTTTCCTGGCCGATGCGATGGGTGCGGTCGATGGCTTGGTTTTCCACGGCGGGATTCCACCAGGGGTCGAATAAAACCACATAATTGGCGGCGGTCAGATTCAGCCCAAAGCCGCCCGCTTTCAGCGAAATCAGAAATACGGCCGCGCCTTTTGCGGTCTGGAATTTGTGGACCAAATCCCCCCGGTTTTCGGTCGCGCCCGTTAGGCAATAAAGCGGCCAGCCTTGTTTCGTGAGCTGGGGCTTGAGCAATTCGAGCAGCTCGACGAATTGGGAGAACACCAGCACTTTTTCACCCTGCTCCAGCAACGGCTCGAGCTGCTCCAGCAACGCGTTGACTTTGGCGCTTTCCGCGGTGGAGCCGGGCTTGACCAGCGCGGGATGGCAGCAGATCTGCCGCAAACGTAACAGGGAGGCCAGGAAATTAAACTGCTGCTTGGCCAGTTGCTTTTGGGTTTTAATCTTGAGCAGGAGCTGCTGGGCAAACTTCAGTTCCGCGCGATAGAGGGTTTTCTGCTCGCCTTCGATTTCGCAGAACAGATCCTCCTCGATTTTGTCGGGGAGGTCCTTGGCCACTTGAGCCTTCGAGCGGCGGATCAAGAAGGGGCGCACGCGGGCGGCGAGGCGGCGGCGCGCCAGCGGGTCGTGCTTCGAATCGAAGATTTTTCCGAACGAATGGCGGCTGCCCAGGATGCCGGGCATGGCAAAGGCCATCAGGCTCCACAAATCCGTAAGCCGGTTCTCGATCGGCGTGCCGGACAAAATCAAGCGATGGCTGGCCCGCAAAGCCCGGGCCACTTGCGCGGTTTGCGACGCGGGATTTTTAATGTATTGGCCCTCGTCTAAAATGATGGCGAGCCAGTTAATGGAGACCATGGTTTCCCCCAGCATGCGCAGCTGGCTGTAATTCAAGACATGTGCGTCGGCCTCGGCAGTGCGCGTGGGTAACTGGTCCAATTCGGCGGAAGCCCAGGTTTTGACGCGCAACCCCGGCGCGAAACGTTCCGCTTCGGCGCGCCAGTTATCCATGACCGACTTGGGGCATACGACGAGAATGGGACGCGCGGCTGATTCCGGCTGGGCGCGCAGCCAGAGCAACCAGGCCAACGCCTGGAGCGTTTTGCCCAGGCCCATATCGTCCGCCAATATACCGCCAAAACGGTTTGCGCTCAGGTAAGCTAGAAAGTGGAAACCTTCGAGTTGGTAGGGCCGCAATTCCGCCTGGAGTTCCGGCGGCAGTGGCGGGGTCACGCGGGCTTTTATCTCCTCGGACCGGCGCTGGATGTGCTCGGCTTGCTCGGCGGGCAGGAATTTCTTGGCCGATTCATCCGCCAGCTGCAAGGCGTGCAATCGTTGCGGTTCGGCCGTCAACTCGCGCGGATTCAACCCCAACCGCGCCAACCGTTCGTCGTCCTCGCCGGTCAATTCAAAAGCCATGCGCCGCCAGCCCTTGCCTTCCAGCCGGACAAAGGAACCTTTGGCATTCAGCAACAGTCTGATTTCTTCCGCGGTCAGCTCGGTATCCGAAACATCCACCACGACTTGGAGGTCGAACCAGTCGATTTCCGTCTCAGTGACATCCAAGCGAATCCGGCCGGAAACCATATCCTTCGCCAGCGAGGCCAAGTCGCCCAGCAGGCGTACCTCCAGGTGCGCGGGCACGGTTTTCAGCCAAGCGGCGAACATTTCGGGGAATTTTTTGGAAATCCGCACCGCCAGGCCCCGCAGCTGGTTATCGGGTAAAAGTTGCAAGGGCTCCAATAAACCGGGAATTTCGAATAATGGCGCGCGGTCGTAAAAGGTCAGGACGTTCTGCTCCGTTTCCGGCGGTTTGGCACTGCTGGCCGCTTTCATCGGTATCCAAGAATAACCATCCCACTTTTCTACCCGGCTGCCGTCCGCGGACGCCGCCACCGCTTCCACCACGCAATATTCATTCGGGTCTCTGGGATTGGGCGTCTTCAAGCCCGCCGTGAGCGTCACTTTCATCGGCAATCGGCGGATGCGATCGCGCAAACGTGGGGGCAACTCGACCCCCAGCCGTTCTAAAAATTGAACGCCCACCGGGGTCTCCATAGCCGGGGCGGGAATGACATTATCGCGCAGCGAGTCCAACGTGGGTCGCTCCAGCGCGGGACCGGTGAAAATGCTTTTTTGACCGACAAAAAGCGACGGCTTTCCATCGATGACCAGCGACATTGGCGGTAGGCTCGAGCCGTCGGCTTGGACCAGGCGCAAATGGTAATCAGCTTGAGCCTCGTCGGGCTCCAGCAGCGACCATTTGATTGGTTCCGGCGCGCGCGTGAATAATTCCCCAGCGGCGTTTACCACGCGATCCTCCAAGGCGGGCCGCCGCAGGATGCGGCCCACGATTTTGTTGGCCTCCGGATCGTGCGGCGCCAAGTCCGTCCCATTCCCATATTGGATTCGCGGCACGAACATTTGCCAGAGCGGTTCGGCGGCGGGTGCCAACGCAAGGGTGTCGTATTGATAGCTATCCAAAAACTGCCGGGCTTGTCGGCTATTGACCGGTTTGAAGTCCGGCATGCTGGCGGTTTTGAATTCCAGGCAGCATTTTTTGTCGGTAACTCGCAGGCGCAATTCGGTGACTTCATCCTTGGCTTTTGGACTCGCCACATATTGCAGAGTTTGCGCCAGGCTGTGCTCCCACCGGACAATGTCCTGCTGGCGTTTCCATTCGCTCAATTGCTTCTGAATCTCCTCCAGCTGCGTGATCGGCCGCATGAATTCGGGGATTCTCACGTGCCGATCGGCGGCCGCCTGAGCCACGTAGAGCCAGAAAGCGCGCAAATTTTGGGGAAAGGCGGGCCAGATTTTTAATGGCTCCCAGCTGTATCCCGGTAAATTGAGTCCAAGCTCGGCGAAATTCCAGCTGGTAATCGAGTTGGAATACTGGCATTGCTCATACACATTGTTTAATTTGTGGATATACTTTGCTTCGCTATGCGTAAGTCGCCGACCCAAAGCGTCGGCTAAGGCTGTAGAGAATAAAGCCAATGGAGTGAGCGGTGTTTTGGAGGTCGTTTTTGGTTCGGTAACGACGAACGCTTGGCTGGTAGCCAATCTCACTTCCGCCAGCAGACCTAAAGCGGCGGCGTAAATATGCTTGCAGTATTCCTCGTTATCGCAGGAACAGATACCTTGCCAACCGCGGATTGAGTCGAACGCGAGCGAAACGGTGTAAGGCAAATCATCTTGAACCGTGGCGTGATACCGTTCGCCGGGATTCTCGCAATACAGGTCCGTGACTTGTCCATCGCGGTAAGCCGCTTTGGCATCCCGAACGGTTTTACTTTTGAAATCCAGGAGGAATTTACGCAAAAGCTCCGGGTATGGAACTGGAAATTGGTTATTTGTCGGTTCGCCCATTGCGCTGAAATTCTAAATGACGCTAGCCGTCGCGCAAGGGCTGTTTTTGCCCGTAACCACCGGAAGCAAAAATGCCGCTCGCCAGGCGTGGAGCTTCTTTGCATGCTTTGACCGGTTACGAATGGCCAGCTGAATTATGTCGCAAATGATTAAATCTTCGGGCGCGATGGGAATTGCCACGCTTACCAGCCGGGTTTTCGGCATGTTACGCGAAATGGTTTACGCCCGGTTCATGGGTGATAGTTGGGTGGCCAGCGCGTTTATTATGGCGTTGACCGTCCCCAATCTCTTTCGTCGGTTGCTGGGCGAAGGCGCGCTGACGGCGGCGTTCATTCCCATTTTCAAAACCAAGGAGAAAACCGAAGGCGAAGCGGCCATGTGGCAGGCGGCCAACGCCGTCGTCTCGGGGTTGATTGTGTCGGCGGCGATAATCACCGCCGTGGCGATGCTGGGATTGTCGATCGCGCTGATGACCCTTTCGTTTAAAGATGAAACCCGGTTGATGCTCGAATTGTTGCGACTCATGTTTCCTTACATGGGGCTCGCCTGCCTCGCGGCGGTTTTCATGGGCATGCTTAATTCCCGGGGTTATTTTTTCATTCCCGCCCTGGGGGCGACGGTGCTGAATTTGGTGGCGATCGCATCCGTGCTTTGGCTGGCCCCGCACTTTGGCCAGACCCTCTCCACCCAGATATTTGGCTTAGCTGTGGGCATGCTTGTGGCGGGTGTGGCGCAAGCGGCTTTTCAAATGCCGACGTTACATCGCACGGGCTATCGCTATGCCTGGGTTTCACCATGGAAAAATGCCGTGGTTCGGGAAGTGGTGAGCAAGATGATTCCGGGCACCATGGGGGTGGCCGCCTTCCAGCTCAACGTGGTGCTAACGCAAAGCATATCCTTTTTTGTCGGCGACGAAATTGTCGCCTCGTTCAATTATGCGGTGCGGTTGATGGAGTTGCCGCAAGGGGTTTTTGGTATTTCGCTGGCGACCTATTTGTTGCCTACCCTCACGGGCATGGCGGCGGAGAAAAAATACGACGAATTTCGCGCCACCCTCGGGCAAGGGCTAGGGTATTTGTGTTTCGTCAATCTATGGGCATCGGCGATGCTGGTGGTAATGGCGGAGCCGATCATCCGGCTTTTGTTCGAACGTGGCGTTTTTGACGCCTCCGCCACGGGCCGGGCCAGTTTCGCTTTGTCTTGCCTGGCGCCTGGCCTGGTGGCGTTTTCGGTGGTAAATATTATGGCGCGCGCGTTTTACGCGTTGGGCGATATCAAGACTCCCATGAAAATCAGCATGGTTTGTTTGGGGTTGAACCTGGTGTTCACGGTGCCGCTTGTCCTCGCGTTCAAGCAAGGGGGCCTGGGTATTGCCAATACCATGAGTTCTTTGTTCAACGTCTGGTTCCTCTTTTTCGCGTTACGTAAAAAGCTGAAAAATCTAGGGTTAGCGCATCTGCGTTCCCAAGTTTTGCTCATGCTGGCCGCCGCCGTTCTTTCCGGACAGGTCGCTTGGGCGGCGTTACACTTGTGGGATCGCTGGTTCGGCCACGCCAATCTGGGGCTTAAAATCGGCGAGGTATTCGTTCCGATGGGTTTGGCTTTGGTTGCCTACTGGGGCCTCGGTCTGGTGGTAAGAATTCCTCAGTCCAAAGAACTCTGGCGCTCGGTGCGGAGCCGACTGGGAAGGTAGAGCCACAGAGGGGATCTTAGCTGGGGGGGGCGAGGGCCGGTTTTGCGTGAGGACAGGCTAGCCTGGGTGTCTGAATAGTAGAAACCGCGTATGAATGATGATAATAAACCGCCGATCCTGGTGCCACCCAGACGGACTATTCCCTGGCGCGTCCTGGGGGTGCTGACCGGATTATGCCTGGTGGTGGCCATTCTTTTGGGCTATTTGATCGAAGGCTGGCGCGGGGCCCGAGCTTGGCGCGAATATGCGGCCGCTCAACGAGCAAAAGGCGTCGAATTAAACTGGGATGCCTATCTTCCGCCTCCCGTGCCTGACGGTGAAAATTTCGCCCTGATTCCTTGGTTAAAACCCATCTTCGACTTTGTGCCTGGCACCCAAACCACGAAATTCCCGGATGCCCTCGGCCGATTGATGAACGAATTAGGCGCCGCCACGGAGCTATCCAAAACCATGGGTTATGATTATTTAAATAGCCTAAGTCGGCAAAATCACAGGCGGTGGGAAAAAGGGGAAACGCTGGATTTGAGCGAACTGCTCGGTTCGCGCGATAACAAACCCCGGGCGGGGGCGAAGGAAGCCCCCATTTCCGCTCCTTCCGAACCGACCGCTTCGCCCGAAAAACTCGCGGCGATTATTCGCGACCTTCAAAGCCAGACCATTGATCCGGTGCTGGATGAAATGCGGTTGGCGAGTCAGAAAAAATACTGCCGGTTTCCGATAAAATACGATTGCGTGCCGATGGCGGCGATCCTGCTGCCGCATTTTAGCGTCGTCAAAGGCTTGATGCAGCATGCCGCGATACGGGCGGAAGCGCGCCTAACGCTCAATGAAACGGCGGCGGCGTTCGACGATTTGTGCCTGGGGTTCTACTTAAGCGATACGACCAAAGGGGAGCCCTTTTTGTTGAGCGCGAGCGTACGCCTAGGATGGCGGCAATTGCTCACCCAAGTAATCTATGACGGGATCACGGCGCATAAGTGGTCCGATGCTCAATTGAAACAGCTGAGCGATGGTTTGGCGAAGGACGATTTTATTAAGGATATGCAGCTTGCCTGCCTGGCCGAACGAGCCTTTGGATTGCGGACGATCGATCAGGTTCGGACGGGCGAAAAGGGTTTTCGTCTCGATGACCTGTTATCGGATGACAACCGCATTGGCCAAAACCCTATCAAGCTGGTTTCATTGATCTTTCCGGATGGCTGGCTGTATTTCGAGCAGCTCAATCTGAGCCGGTTTTGGGATGAATATCTCGATGTGCTCGCGCGTTGGCAAACGGGCGAATGCACCACCGACACCCTGTTCAAAGATCTGAATCGGATTTCCGAAGCGCAAGATCAGCCGGCGGATGGTTTGACCTGTCTATTCTCACATCGGTTGTTTTTGAGAATCTTCAAGCCGACGATGGCCCGAAATCTCAAAACCGCTTTTCGCACGCAGACCACAGGGTGTTTGACCCGGATCGCGTGCGCTCTGGAACGTTATTATTTAATCCATAAGGATTATCCGGATAGCCTCGAAGCATTGGTGCCTAAATTTATGGATTCACTGCCCGCTGATCCGATGACAAAACAGCCCTTCTATTACTTCAAGGAAGAGCCCCAGCATTACACCCTTTATTCGGTGGGTTCCAATTTCAAGGATGATGGCGGCTTGATCGCCCGCGATAAAAAGGGCAATTGGCTACCGGTTGATGGCGATTGGGGCTGGCAATTGTGACCGGGAGAAAGCGCCAAGCGATGAGAAATCTGGGTTTGGAAAAGAAGAATGGTGCCAGAGGAGGGAATTGAACCCCCGACCAAAGGCTTATGAGTCCTCTGCTCTACCCCTGAGCTACTCTGGCACAAGGCACTGAATACGATCGATTTGCGTCAACAATAGCGCCGGACGTAGATACCTTCAATCCAGCATCGACCACCCAATCTTAAGAAAAAACATCCGGCGAACACAAGCATTTTCGATGCAGCTGGGAATTTTCGCTGGATTTGATCCATCGTGGCGAAGGCGTGATAGCCCGTTGCTTCCTGCTTAAAAGACCAACCCTGGGGCGGCCGCTTTCAGCGCCAGCAACAGTTTGGAAACCAGCAAATCCGGCGCGCAACCGAACAAGATTACGCAAAGGGCTAGCAGGATAAGCACCAGTTGAGTCGAGGGTTTGACCGAGAAGGGCAATTCCAATGGAGCCTCGCGCACAAAGGCTTGCTTGAGCACTTGCAGGTAATAAAAGAGGGATACCGCGCTTAAGGCGATGGCCAGGATGACCAACCAGAGAATCCCCAAGCTGGGAGCCCCCGCCCGCAAAATGGCGGCGAACAAATAGAACTTCCCGAAAAAGCCCGCCAGAGGCGGAATCCCGGCAAGGGATAGCAGGCAAACGAATAGAACGCCCGCTAGCACCGGCGAACGGCGGCTCAGGCCCGCGAAAGCTTCCAAGCGGTCGCTACCGGTTTGCCGCTCCACCACGGCCACCACGCCGAAAGCGCCTAGCACGGTAAACCCGTAGGTCATGACATAGAAAAGCAGCGCGACAAAACCCTGGGAGCTGTTGGCGATGACGCCCAACAAAGCGTATCCCGCGTGGGCGATGGCCGAATAGGCCAGCAAGCGTTTGACGCTGGTTTGGGCGAGGGCGGTTAAATTCCCCACGATCAACGAAAGCCCCGCCAGCATCGCAAGCATCGGCACCCAGCCGGCGGCCAGCGCGTGAAAGGCTCCACTGCCCACCGCTGAGGAAAGCCCAATGGTCATCATTTTTTCCAGCAGGAAGAAACTGGCGAGTTTCGAACCGGAGGCGATCAACGCCGCGGAGGGCGTGGGCGCACCTTCATACACATCCGGCGCCCACAGCTGGAAGGGCACCGCCGCGATTTTAAAGCCTAGCCCCGTGAGGACCATGGAAATCGCCACGACCAGCAACGGATCGCGCGGGGTAGTCGTGATTTTGGCGGCGATCTTGGCGAGCAAGGTCTCGCCCGTCAGACCATAGAGCAAACTGAACCCAAATAGCAGGAAAGCTGAAGCCAGACCACCGTAGAGGAAATATTTCAAACCCGCCTCCGCCGAAGCCAGATTGCCTTTGGCAAAGGAGGCCAGCATATATAACGAAAGGCTGGCGAGTTCCAGCGCGACAAAGATGGTCAGAATATCCTCCGAACTAACCATGAACAGGAACCCGAGGGTGGCTAGCAGTTGCAGGCCAAAATATTCCCCCACGTGCGGCGTGAACGCGGTTTCCAGCGTCAGCAATGCGGTGGCGGCGGTGAGCAAGAGCAACACTTGTTTGGTGACTTGGGTAAGTGGATCGACCACTAATACCCCGGAAAATAAATGGCCGTGGATCGGGAAAAAGAAAATCCAGTAAATTGCGCCCATGCATCCGGCTACCGTCAGGGAAGCGGCCACCGCGCGGCGCAGCCCGGGTGCGCGGCCGCTTAAGAACGTGGCGTCCGCGCCCAACACCAGTAACAGAGTGAGCGCCAGGATCGATTCCGGCGCCAGCAGTTTGAGGAGTTCGCCGTAATTCATGGGCGCCCTCCATTAACGAGATGCTGCATCCAAGGCGCATTCAAGCTGGGGATAATCAAATCGAGCAGCAAGCGCGGATAAAGGCCAATCAGCACCGTGGCCGCGAGCAGGATCAAGCTGCCTAAACGTTCAGGCAGCGTAATCGGAGGCGGCGGTTCATGACCGGGTTCGGGCGGCGCTGGATGCTCGCCAAAAAACGCTTTGCGAATGGCTCGCAACGTATAGACAACCCCGAGGATCACGCCCAGACCACCCAACAGCGCGTAATAAGGGAAAGCCTTCCAGGCGCCGATCAGCACCTGCAGTTCCGCCACAAAGCCGCTGAAACCGGGCATCCCCATGGAGGCGGCGCCCGCGATGGTGAAGGTGACGGCCGCGAAAGGTAGCGCGCGCCCAAGATCCATGCCTTCCAACACCGCCAGTTCGCGCGTATGGGTACGATCATAAACCATGCGTCCTACCACCGCGAAGAGCAGGCCCGCGATGATGCCGTGCGAAAACATTTGCAGCACCGCGCCGCTGAGGCCGATGTTCGTGAGCGTCATCAGTCCAAGCAGCACGAAACCCATGTGGCTGACGCTAGAATAGCCGATCACGAATTTAAAATCCTTTTGCACCAGCGCCACTGTCGCGCCGTAGACGATGCCGGTCGTCGCCAGCAAGGCCAACGGCTTTTGCCAAGCGAGCAAGCCCAGCGGGAAAAGGGTCATGGCCACGCGCAACGCTCCGTAAGCGCCCAATTTCATGACCACGCCGGCCAGCAACATGGACGCGGCGGTGGGCGCGGCCACATGGCCCGTGGGCGCCCAAGTATGGAATGGCCAAAGGCCGGCCAGAATGGCAAAACCAATGAACACCAGCGGGAATACCCACAATTGGAAACCGAGTGGGAAAGGATATTTAGCCAGTTCGAGCAAATCGAACGTGTTCGCCCCCGCGACCACATACGCGGCCACCAGGCCGATCAGCACCATGGCGCTGCCGATGAAGGAATAGAGCGCCAGTTTCATCGCGCCGTATTCCTTGCGGGTTGATCCCCAAATCGCGATCAGAAAATACTTGGGCACGATGGCGATTTCGTAAAACACGAACAACAGAAACAGATCGAAGCTCAGGAACACGCCGTACACACCGCCGATCAAAGCCAGGTAAAAAGCGAAGAACTCTCGCACCCGATGCTGGATATTCCAGGAAAAGAGGATGCCCGTGACGGCGGCTAGGCCGGTCAATAACACTAAGGTGAGGCTGATGCCATCCGCCGCCAGATAATACCGCAGACCCAGCGAAGGCACCCAGGAAATGCGGATTACTTCCTGCAATCGTCCATCGCTTGCCCACGCGCCAGCCAAAGCGATGATAAATCCCCCCACCGCGGACAGCAAGGCGATCACGCGCGCCGCGCTTTTGTGCGCCGAACTCAAGCAGAGCAGCAAGCCCGCGCCGAGAAACGAAATATAAATGGTCCAAGCCAGCATGGTGATCAGGAATCGATACCTTTAGGCATCGGGTGTTTAGCGCCCGCGTATCGGTTCAAATTGTTCATGGCATTGTCGTGACCCAGAATCCAACGGTTGGGTTGATGATTCCCATCAGCACTTGCGGATAGACGCCAATAACAAACATCAGCGCAATGATGGGGGCGGCGATCCAACGTTCGGCCGTGGTCAGATCCGGCAATTTCGCCCACTTATCGGGCAGCGGTCCGCTGAAGACGCGTTGGAGAATGGTGAGCAGAAACAGCGCGGTAAGCAGCAAACCGAAGGCCGACAAGGCGGCGGCCCAGCCCTGCAAAGCCAGGACCCCTTTGAAAATCAAAAACTCGCCGATGAATCCGTTGAGTCCCGGCAATCCGAGCGAAGAGAACAAGGCGATTCCCATGAGGCCCGTGAATACCGGCGCGATTTTTCTCAAGCCGCCGAAATCATCCAAGCCGCGCAGCCCATGTCCGCGTTGTTCAAGCCAGCCCACGAAACAAAAAAGGGCGCTCGCGCTGAGGCCGTGATTAAACATTTGGAAAATGGCGCCATCCAGCGCGGCCTGTTTGTGCTCGGCGGCCCCCTCGGCTTGGACCACCACAAAGACCGCGAGCAGGCAATAACCGAGATGGTTGATCGAGGAATAGGCGATGATGCGCTTCAGGTCCTTTTGCGCCATGGCCGTCCAAGCCGAAAAGACAATCGTGCCGATGGCCAGGCAGAGCAAAGGCGTTTGCCATTGGCGAAGCTGATCCGGGAATAAGGGCAACAAAATCCGCAGAAAACCGTACACCCCCATTTTGGACATCACGCCGGTGAGCATCATGGATACGCTGGCTGGGGCTTCCGCATAAGCGGGAGGGAGCCAGGCGTGGAATGGTCCCAGTGGCACTTTGACGGCCAGCCCGAGGAACACGCCTAAAAAGGCGAGCAGGGGCATGGTTTGCGCCGCGATTTCCCCTATCCCTAGTTTGGTGGTGAGCGCCCGGGTTAAGGCGCCCGTGCGGCCTAACTCGGCCAGCCGGATGAAATCAAACGTGCCGGTTGCCAGGAAAATAACTTGAAAGGCTAACAAAAGGGCGACGCTGCCAAATAAGGTATACACGAAAAATTGCATGGAAGCCCGCGCCCGTTGCGGGCCACCCCAGAGTTTGATGAGGAAAAAGGCGGGGATCAGGCTGAGTTCCCAGAAGAAGAACCAATGGAAAAAGTTAAAGGCCGTGAAAGCGCCGAACAGGCCGGATTCAAGGGCTAGAAACAAGGCGTAATAAATCTTCGCCCCGGCTTCCGGCGGGCGCCAGGCAAACAGCGCGAACGGGGTGATGATCGCGGTGAGCAAAATCGAGACTAAGCCCAGACCATCGATCCCCAGGAAATATTCGGCGCCTAGCGCGGAGATCCATGCGTGCCGTTCGATGGCTTGCAGGCCGCCATTGGGCACAAACGCTCCGCTGATCCCCAAAACTAACGCCAAGCAAAGAAAGCTAAGTCCTTGGGTAAATCCGCGCGCCAAATCCGCGCGGCGCGCGGGCATAAAGGACACTATCACCGCTCCGAGAAGCGGTGTAAAAATTAAACAGGATAACCATGGGAATCCGCTCATAACATCCACTCCCATGCCAGCCAGATCATCAACGCGGCGACCGCCACGCCAATCGAACGCAAATAGAGCGGCAATTGGCCATCCTGCAGGGAGGAGAAGAATTTACCTGAACGCGATAGCTGTTCGCAGCCGGCATCGAAACCAGGGTTGACCAGGTATTCATCGATCAACCGATTCAGCCACGCCAGGGCCAGGGTTGCGTATTCGACCATTTGCACCAGGCCATTCCACAGCACGGTTTCCACGCGTTGACACCACGTGGCCGCTTGTTTGACCAGGGCGATGACCGTGGCTTCATAAATTTCGTCGACGCGGAACTTATCGCGCAGCAGATGGAAAACGTCCGGCTGCATCGTTTCCAGCGGGTCCGGAGCGTCGGCCTTGCGCCCGGAGAATTTGGCGTATAAGGACCAACTGGTGCCGAGCCCAAGCGCCACCACAATAGTCGAAAGCACCATCAGACCCAAAGTATCGCCGTGGAACAGGCGGCCCAAATCGAACGCGGTGGCATGGCCGGTGAAATAACTATGAAACCAAGGCCAAGCGGGTGTGCCCACAAAACCAAACAAGATGGCGCCCGCCGCCAGCAGGCGCAGGGGCATTAACATGACTTGCGGACTTTCGTGTGGCTTGTCGGCGTGGAACTTCGGGCTGCCCGGGATGGCGCGCGCGGCTTTTCCGCCCCGATAGGTACCATAGAATACGCAAGCCACTTGGCGCGTCATGTAAAACGCCGTCAAAAACGCGCCCGCCAAGCCCATTAGGAATGGGCCCTGAGAGATCGGCCAAGAAAAAGTGGCGTGCAAGATTTCGTCTTTGCTCCAAAATCCCGAGAAAAAGACCGGTACGCCCGAAAGTGCCATCATGCCGATGGCGTAGGTTAGAAAGGTGGTGGGCATATATTGGCGGAGTCCGCCCAGGCGCCGGATGTCCTGCTCCTCGTGGCAGCCGTGGATCACCGA
>DBTJ01000149.1 GCA_002306985.1 Verrucomicrobia bacterium UBA1319 | reverse complement strand
TGGGCTAGTGGCTGTTTTCATCGGCTTGGTGGTATGCGGCTGGGCGTTGATGCTGCTGGCGGCCAACCTCCTCATTCAACGGGTGCCGCCCAGCTGGGAATCCGAGCTAAGCCGGGTGGCGTTGCGACAAATCGAGCCGAAACTCAAACCCGCCAACCATCCGGCGTGGGACCGTGAAATCGCCGCCATCGCTCGGCGGCTGACGAACGCGATGCCCGCCAGCCCCTATGTTTTTCAGCTGCAAATCATCGACGATCCCACGCCTAACGCGTTCGCTTTACCCGGTGGGCGTATTTTTATTCATAGCGGCTTGCTGAAAACCGCGCCCTCCGCCGAGGAAGTGGCGGGCGTGGTCGCCCACGAAATGGCCCATGTCAACCTTCGCCATGGCCTGCGCCAAATGATCAAAGCCTCGACGCCACGGCTTTTGCTGCGCGTTTTTGTGGGCGATCAGCAAGGTTTTCTCACCCTGGCCAGCGAGGGTTCGCAGTTGTTGCTCCAACAGCATTACTCCCGCGACGCCGAACGCGAGGCGGACCAAACCGGTTGGCAATATCTCCTGGCTGCCAAAATCGATCCGCGCGGGATGATCGCCTTTTTCCAAGCCTTGGAAAAAGACCCGAAATTCGCGGGAGGAGACAGCGCCGCCTTACGCGCGTTCAGCAGCCACCCCATGACGCGCGAACGCATCGGGTATTTGGAATCCCTCTGGGAAACTTCGCCGCGCAAAACGGGCTTCGAGCCCATCGTCGTGCCTAACCTCTAAGACTTTCCGCCAGGCAACCCGGCCGCGGTCATCCCGCCACATCCAATTTTTGAATCGCGGTTTGAAGCCGCTTTTCGACGGCCGCTAAGGTCGCGGGATCGGTGATTTTGCCGCCCGCAATCGCGCGGGCGTAAAAGCTATCGAACGCCACTCCCATTTCCGTGCTGATTTTGGAGGAAGCAATGTCCAAATGGACTTCGCTTAAAGTCCGGGACAACGTGTACAATAAGCCGGGGCGATCCGCCGTCGTGACATCAATGATCGTGAACGCCTCGGAGGCGCCGTTATCGAAATGAATCGTGGTCGGCAACGGTTCATCATCGGGATACCGTAGCGGCCGCGCCGCTTTCTGGCGGGCAATTAAAAACGCCGCCCGATCGAACGGCCCCGTCAACACCTCGGTTAACACGCTTTCGAATTTTTCCCGCGCCTCGCGCCCGGGCATCGTTCCGGATTTAGTGTCCCGAACCTGGAAACTATCAAAGATCACCCCGTCGGGCCGGGAAAAGATTCGGGCGCTCAAAATGTTCAGATCCGCCGCCGTCAATGAGGCGGCGATTTGGCTGAACAAACCGGGCCGATCCCAGGTGCAAATGCGCACGGTGGCGTAGCCGCGATCGGGCACATTGCCCCAGGCCACCGCCGGGTCCAAGGCATGATCCCCTTCGGCTACTTGGAACTGCATGAATTGATGGGCCAGCTGCAAGTCGACCCAAATATCCGCGGCGGCATTCACCTGGAAATAGCCGGTCGGCATCGTGGAAAAATGCGCCTTGAACTCTTCTTCGGGAAACGGCTTGTTCAGCAAGTTAAGCGTGGCTTGGGCCAGGCTATCCTTGTGCTTTTCTTCGGTGCGGCCGCCGGCAACCGCTTTGCCCTGCAATTCTTGCTTTGTCTTTTCATACAACGTCCAGACCAGGGACTCCTTGAAATCGGTCCATAAGTCCGAACGGGTTCCCAAAGTGTCCGCAAAGGTATGCAGCAGCAGCATATTCAGATTATCGACCGTCTGGATTTCTTTGGCGAAACGCCGAGCCACCAAAGGATCTTCCAAGTCCCTTTTTTGCGAAATCTGAATGAGGGCCAAATGGTTTTCCACGAGCAACTTCAGGCTATTCGTGGCGGGGGCATCCAATTGCAGTCGCTTGGCCGCCCGCAACGCGTAGCGGGTACTATCGACCGTGTGGGCGCGGCTATGCCGGGCTTTGCCCGAGTCATGCACCAGCAAAGCAAGGTAAAGAACGAAGGGCCGCTCCACTTTTTGCAAGATTTCAGTATAACGATTAAAGGGCGCTTTTTGCGCGGCCCAAATGGCGTCGAGCATTTCCACACAGACCAGCGTATGCTCGTCGGCCGTATAGCGGTGAAAGAATTCGTGCTGCACCAGACAGGTTAACAGGCCGAATTCCGGCATAAATCGCCCGAGCAACCCCACTTCGTGCATGGCGCGCAAGATGGGCGCCACATTGCCGCGCTGGCTCAATATTTCCAGGAACGTCTCTCGCACATGGGTATCTTTGGCGAAATCCCCATCCGCCAAATCCAACTGACGCCGGATCATTTGAGCCAAGTCCGGGTTCAAAGCCAACCGCCGCTGCTGGACGTGCAGAAACGCCCGCATTAGCCGGCGGGGCTGGTCGTGAAAAACGCGCGGAGAAATGGCGCGCAACTCCCCATCGGCAATTTGAAAACCATCGACCATCTCCACCACCGGCAGCGGGCGCGGGCGGAAGAAATCGCGCAAGGAGCGGCGCGGCTTGGGTTTCTGCTGGAACGCCAGCCGGGCTTCGAGCGTGCGGGTGATCAAGTACACGTGACGCATGTGGGTATAGATCTCCCGCATGAATTTCTCGATCCGCTTCACCGGCGAACGATCGCCATACCCCAGATTGGTCGCCACGGAAGGCTGAACGGCCTTGAGGAGCACATCCACCGAGCGACCCGTGTGATAGTGCAACTCGTTGCGCGCCCGGAGCAAAAAACCGTAGGCCGCGTCCAACTGGGTGCGCTCCAACTCGGTTATCCATTCCCGTTTCTCGAGTTCCTCCAGCGAATGCACATGGTATTTGAAATGCGCCATCCAGAGCAAATTCTGGTAATCCCGCAAACCGCCGCAGCCGTTTTTGATGTTGGGCTCGAGCATGCAAGCCGAATCCCCGTACTTGGCCCGGCGTTCGGCTTGGTCTTTGAGCCGCGCGGCAATGTATTCGTCAGCTTGATCCTTGACGCATTTTTCCTCGACCACGAACTCCATTTTTTGAAACAAGGGTTCGTCGCCTAAAATCAAGCGCGCTTCGATCAGCGAGGTTTTGGATTGCATGTCGCCGTTGGCCACCACCACGCAATCGGTCACCGAACGCACCGAATGCCCCACCTTGAGCCCCACATCGTACAACGTGAGGAGCATGCCCTCCACCAGGGCGGACATGCTTTCGCGATGCCGTCCCCGGGGAGATACATCCCCGTTATGGAGGAACATGATATCGATATCGCTATGGGGGTTGAGTTCGCGGCGCCCATATCCGCCAATGGCCACCAACGCCAGCGGCGGCAGCGGTTTTTGGGTGAGAATCGGATTCGACGCCTTGATAGCCTCGAATAGATATAGCATCAATTGATCGACCACGGTGGCGCGCCCGTGACAAATATGGCGGCCCTCGCCGCCGCCACGATGCAGAATCTTCAACCGGTGGGACTCGACTTTGAGAAAATTCTTGAACTTCGCCAGCTCCACCACCGGCGGGCGATTGGGCGGAAGAGCCAGGCGAGCCCGGGCGTTCTCCTTGATTTTTTCCAATAACGTCGGCACGCGCTACTTTAACGCGAAACCTTAGGCTTCTGCAAGCCGTCCCGCGCGCTCAACCTTCTTCTTCCACCATCTTGCGATACAGAGTCGCCAGGCTGATCCCCAACATTTGGGCCGCCTTTTCCTTGTCCCCGCCGCAGACCGCCATGGCGCGATTCAAATGCATTAGCTCCTGGGAACGCAAATAAGCTTTCAACGAAAGCACCGGCTGGCCGCCGGCTCCGCCCAGGGTGGGCTGGGGCGAGCCTTCCGCCTCAAGCCCGCCAGCCGCGGGCGCGTGGCGCAACGGCTGCATTTCGACCGATTGCGCCAGGGGGCTGACACGCGGATCAAACTCGGTGCTGGCCGTGACCTGACTCTCGTACCGCGTCAAACTCGGCGGCAAATCGCCCAATTGCAGCACCTGGGTTTCGGATAAGGCGCAAGCTCGTTCGATGGCGTTCTCCAATTCCCGCACATTCCCGGGCCAATCGTGCGCCTCGAACACCGCCATGACCTGACGCGTGACCCGGAAGGGCTGGCCGTTGCGGGGACAGACTTTATCCTTCAAGAAATGATTAACCAACAGGGGTAAATCATCGCGGCGATCCCGCAAAGGCGGCAGCGTGATGGAAATCACATTCAGCCGGTAATACAGATCTTCGCGGAAACTGCCATCCTTGATCTTCGGCTCCAAAGGCACATTCGTCGCAGCCAGCACCCGCACATTAACGAAAACCGGCACGGTATCCCCGACGCGGCGCACTTCGCGTTCTTGCAACACGCGCAGGAGCCGGCTTTGCAGCAAGGGCGGCATGGAAGATACTTCATCGAGAAAAATTGTGCCGCCATCGGCTTCTTGGAACAGCCCCTTTTTGTCGTTCACGGCGCCTGTGAAAGCGCCTTTGCGGTGGCCGAACAATTCCGACTCGAGCAAGTTTTCCGGCAACGCGCTACAATTAACCGGGATAAAAGGCGCGAACTGCCGACGGCTGTTGAAATGCAGCGCCCGGGCCACCA
Source organism: Verrucomicrobia bacterium UBA1319 (assembly GCA_002306985.1). GTDB lineage: Bacteria > Verrucomicrobiota > Verrucomicrobiia > Limisphaerales > UBA1319 > UBA1319. The sequence continues at coordinate 7,190 of DBTJ01000149.1, read as the reverse complement.
ATTCCTTGCCCGTGCCGCTTTCACCAAGAATCAAAATCGTGGAGTCGGTGTCCGCCACCCGTTGCACCATCTTAAAAACCCCCAGCATGCCGGACGAAGAGCCAATAATCTGGCTGAATTGATACTTGGCCTTGAGCTGCCGGCGCAAATATAAGTTTTCGCTGATGGCATCGCTATAGGAAAGCGCCCGGTGGACGCAAAGCTTCAGCTCATCCAGCTTGAAGGGCTTTTCCAGATAATCGTATGCCCCCTTTTTCATCGCGTCCACGGCGGTCTCAATACTACCGAAAGCGGTGATTAGAATGACCAAGGCCGGGGGCGTCATCGACCGGGCTTTTTGCAGGATATCGAGCCCGGAGGCCCGGGCTTTTTCCAGGTACAAATCGGTGATGACCAGCTCGGGAGCGATCGAATCGAGCGCGGCCAGCGCGGCGGTGGCATCGTTAAAGGGGAAAATCTCGTGCCCATCCGCGCGCAGCATCTCGGTGACCATTTGCACCATGGTCGCCTCGTCATCCACTACTAGTACTCGAGCCATTGTCAGAGCTTCTATTCGCCAGGAGCCGCCACACACCAGCGCCCGTTAAGAGTATCGCCGCACGGCCAACTATCGACCGCCAGACACCACCTCGCTGAGTTTAAAGATGGGCAGGAACATGCAAATCACCATACCGCCCACAACCACACCTAGGAAGACAATTAATAACGGTTCGATCAACGAGGTCAACCCTGACAAGGTTGTTTCAATCTCTTCATCCAAGAAATCCGCCACCCGTTCGAGCATCGCGTCGATCTTGCCGGTTTGCTCGCCGGCGGTCAGCATCCGGATGATCATGGTCGGAAAGATCTCGTGCTTGCTCAAGGAAGCCGAAATGCCCTCGCCTTTTTCAATGTCTCCCGAAGCCACTTTGATCGCCTTTTCCATCACAACGTTACCGCAGGTGTTAGCCGTGATGTTCATCACCTCCAAAATGGGCACGCCGCTACGCACCAGCGAGGCGAAAGTGCGCGTGAACCGCGCCAGGCATATTTTGTGGGCAATCGAACCAAACAGGGGCAGTTTGATGCGCGTGCGATCCCAAAACTCCCGGCCTTTGGGGGTATGAATAAACGCAAACCACGCGTACACCAGCAAACCCATCGCCGGCAACACGTAGAGGATGTAGCTCCGCACGAAATTGCTGAGATCAATCAGAAATTGGGTAGGCGCGGGCAATCCCTTGCCGAAACCCGAGAAAATTTGGGCGAACACCGGCACCACGTTGGTGAGCAGGAAAATGGTGATCCCGATGGCGACTAGCGTCACCATGATGGGGTACATCATGGCCGACTTCACTTTTTTACGCAAGCGCGCGGTATTCTCCATGTAAGTCGCGAGGCGCGCCAGAATTTCCGCCAGCAAACCGCCTTTTTCGCCCGCGTCCACCATCCGCACGTACAGCTTCGGAAACGTTTTGGGATGCCGCTGCAAAGCCGCGGAAAAACTATCGCCGCCCTCGACTCGTGAACAGACGTCGCGCACCACATCTTTCATGATTTTGTTATTGCTTTGTTCAGCCAACGCTTGCAATGACTGAACCATCGCCAAACCCGCGTCGACCATGGTGGCGAGCTGGCGCGTGAAAACCACCAAGTCCGCCAAGGCGACCGAACCGCCGGCGGTTTTGCCTTGCTTGGCGCTTTTCTCTTGGATGTTGACGACCAAATAATTACGGTCGAGGAGAACCTTGATTGCCGCATCTTGTGAACTCGCCTCCATGCTTCCACTCGTTTCGCGGCCGGTTCCCGGTTCCTTTACTGTATAAGTGAATCGCGGCATAATGATTACGCTTTCAATTGCTTGTAACAAACTAGCTATCCACTGGCAAGCTGTTCTTGAATTTAATCGCCATTTATGGCAGATATCCCCCCCGTGCGTCGGCCCGTCCGCCGGGGCGGAGGCGGGGTGACGCGTCCAAGAAAAAGACAATATAGAACTGGCTCTTATAATTATAACATAAATATTAAGGTGTTACCCTTGTTACATACACAATATTATCATTGGTTCCATTGATCGCCCGGCTTTTTCCCATGGCCCACATTCACGAAAAAATCGATTTCACCGCCTCCGTGTTTGTCGTACGCGACCACCGGGTTTTGCTGGTCCATCACCGCAAGCTCAACCAATGGCTGCCCGTTGGCGGCCATATCGAACTGGATGAAACCCCGGAGGATGCCGCGGTCAGGGAAACCCTGGAGGAGAGCGGCTTGGTCGTTGAATTGCTCGGCGAACGCCCCCCCACCTCCGGAGACGGCACCCGCGCCCTAATCACGCCGCGCTTCATGGACATCCACCGTATCAATGATAACCATGAGCACATCGGCTTGATCTATTGGGCGAAACCCCGATCGGGGACCACCACTTTGGCGGCGGCCGAGCACTGGGACATCCGGTGGTGCGCCGCCGCCGACCTTGACGCTTTGATTCCTCCCATCCGTAGCGCCGTGAAATGGTACGCGCTCAAGGCACTCGAAGAAATTTTATAACTCTCAGGAACGATTTGGCTCGCGCACCGCTTAGGATGGCCGGCCAGCACATCATGACGCAACCTCAGCTCAAAGCCGGCTACTTTATTTTGGAGGGCCTCAATTCCCTTTCGACCACCTTTTTTCAGTATTATTTGTTTTTCTACCTGCAGCAACAGTTCGGCTTTGGGGACGCCGACAACTTGTGGGTATCCGCCTTGAACGGCTTAGTTTACATGGCCGGGGCCGCTCTGGCCGGTCGGTTTGCGCAGCGGGCGGGACCTTACACCGCGCTGCGGATCGGCTTTGGCGTCATGATATCCGCCTTGTTGGCGGGCGCTTTTCAAGCCACGGCGTTCGGCGTCAAAACCGTGCTCGTGGTGTGGTCGGCGGGCATGTGCTTCACCTGGCCCACCTTGGAATCCATGACCAGCCAAGGGGAATCGCGCCAGGGACTCCAACGCATGGTGGGCATTTACAATTTAGTTTGGGCCGGGTGCTCGGCGCTCGCTTTTTTCCTGGGCGGAACCCTGCTCCATCAATTCGGGATGCGAAGCTTGTTCTGGATTCCCATCGGCATTCATTTCCTGCAAATCGTGATGCTGGAATGGCTCCACCGGCAAACACCCCCCGCTTCGGCCGCCGCCGGCCAACGAGTTGAATCGGCGCTTTCTCCAAGCCAGCCGGCGCACGTGCCCTCCGGTTTAGCGCCGGGCGTGTTTCTCAAAATGGCTTGGATCGCCAATCCCTTTTGCTATGTGGCCATCAATACGGTGGTCGCGGTCATCCCCGGGCTCACCAAACACTTGAACTTAACCATGCAGGAAGGGGGCATCTTCTGTTCCATCTGGTTTTTCGCGCGGCTCGTCTCCTTTGTGGCACTGTGGCTTTGGTCCGGCTGGCATTATCGGTTCAGCTGGTTGGCGGGTGCGTTTGCCGCCTTGATCGCCAGTTTTCTGGCAATTCTTTTATCCACCAATATCGGGCTCGCCATCCTAGCGCAAATCGTGTTCGGTTTCGCCACCGGGCTCTGCTATTATTCTTCCCTCTTTTATTCCATGGATGTCGGTGGCGCAAAATCCGAACATGGCGGCCTCCATGAATCGGCCATCGGCGCGGGGGTGTGCGCCGGACCGGCCTTAGGGGCGTCGGCTCTCTATTTGTGGCCGCGTTATCCGAATGCGGGCGCCTGGGCGGTGGCGGTGCTTTTGCTGATCGGTGGCGGCGTGATTGTCACCCTCCGGGCGCAAGCGAAAAAGGCCTCCTAATCCCGCGTTACCCCCGATGGGCGGGCGGACGGGCGCCTAGTGAATCCGGTTTTCACGGCCGCTTGCCCGCCAATTCCCTTTGCCAATTCCTGGCGGCGCATTACACTGCACGCGTGAACGATCAGGGTTATGATTTGGCGGTCATCGGCGCCGGTCCCGGCGGATATGTGGCGGCAATTCAAGCGGCTCAGCAAGGTCTTAAAACCGCGCTGATTGAGCAGCGCGAACTAGGCGGAGTCTGCCTGCAGGCGGGCTGCATCCCCACTAAAGCCTTGCTGGCCAGTGTTGACTTGTTGCGGCAGGCAAAAGCGGCCGCAAAAATGGGCGTTAAAATCACGGATGTTTCCGCCTCCTGGGCGGACATCTCAGCCCGCCGCGCAAAGGTGGTCAAACAATTGACCCAAGGCGTCCAGTATCTTTTGGAGAAAAACGGGGTCACGATCATCCGCGGCCGAGCGGTGCTCAAGTCCGCCACCGAAATCGAGATCTATGACGCCAACAATCAGCCAACCGGTCCCGCGCTCGCTCCCCGCCGCATCTTGCTGGCCACCGGCTCCAAATCCACCGATTTACCCTGCGCTCCGCGCGATGGCGTTCAGATATTGCACAGCGGCGATTTGCTGGCGGCCCCGGAGTTGAAAGGCCATTGGATTATCATCGGCGGCGGCTACATCGGCTGCGAATTAGCCGGCATCCTGCAGCCGATGGGCTGCCAGGTGACCATCGTGGAAGCCCTGGATCACCTATTGCCCAATCTCGAGCTCGAACTGGGCAAAGCGCTCGAACGCGTGTTCACCCAGGCGGGAATTCAATGTCATTTCCAAGCCAAAGTGGCGCGGGTGGAGACTCAAAACGGCGTTCAGGTCATTCTGGAAAGCGGTCAAACCTTGACGGGGAACCAGGTGCTCGTTTCGGTGGGACGGACTCCGAATCTGCAAAACCTGGGGTTGGAACAAGCGGGCATTGCTTTCGATCGCCGGGGAATCGTCATTGACGGCCAGTGCCACACTTCCGTTCCGACTATTTTTGCCATTGGCGATGTCACCGGCAAATTAGCTTTGGCGCACGTGGCCAGCGCCCAAGCCCGGGTAGCGGTAAAAACCATCGCGGCCGAACTGAAACCTGGGGCCAAGCTGCCCGCCCCCTTGAATTACGCGGCGATTCCCGCGTGCGTTTTCACGCATCCTGAAATCGCCACCGTGGGTCTCACCGAAGCTGGCGCGGCCCAGCTTGGCATCGCCACGCGCACGGGCCGATTCCCGTTTGCGGCGGCGGGCAAAGCCCTGGCGGGCGGCGAAACCGACGGTTTCGTAAAATGGGTGGCGGAAGCTGGCACCGGCAAGTTGTTGGGCGGCCACATCTTGGGTCACAACGCCTCCGAATTGATCGCCACCATGGGCCTCGCCGTCCAGGCTGGGCTGACGGCGGAGCAAGTCACCGAAGCGGTCTTCGCCCACCCGACCCTGAGCGAAGCCATGCACGAGGCCGCTGAAGGCATCTTCGGCAAATCCACTCACTTCGTTACCCGGCGATGAAAAACATTGTCTACTTCGATCTCGAAACGCAAAAATCCGCCGAAGAAGTCGGCGGCTGGGATCACATCCGCGATCTGGCCATGAGCATCGGGGTCACCTACAGCACCGCTCGCGGAGGATACAAGATTTACAGCGAAAAAACCATCAACGACTTGATCCAAGAACTGGTGCGAGCCGACTTGGTGGTGGGTTTCAATAATCTGCGTTTCGACTACGAGGTATTGCATGCGTACACCGTCATGGATTTGCGGCAATTACCCACCCTGGATTTGCTGGTCGAGCTGCAGAAGACCTTGAAACACCGGCTTTCGCTGGACGCGGTCGGTTCCGCCACGCTCGGCGCCGAAAAGACCGCCGACGGCTTGCAAGCGATCCGTTGGTACCGGGAAGGCAAACTGGCGGAAATCGCCGAATACTGCTGTTACGACGTCAAGCTGACCAAGCTAGTCCATGAATATGGCGCCACCAACCGGCAAGTGTTTTTTATCAACCGGTTCGGCGTCAAAGTAAGCGTGCCCGTCAATTGGTGAGGCCTTGTGCAAAACGATAAACCATCCTCCCTCTCGCCTGAAACCGCCCGGGCGGTTTTCGGTTTCGTCCAGGAAAAGTTGCCGGCTCAGGGTTTGTTTGGCGGGCTGCGCTGGCGGACGGCGCTGCAACCTTTTCCGCTCGGCGAGCCGTTGGCGCGCCAACTCAACGATTTGGGCCGCGTCCTGCTGAAATTCTACCGGGCCGCCAATTTGCTTTACCGGCAGAGCGTGGAAGGCAAACAGCCGGGCTGGATCGCCACCCTGCTGGATCAGGGCAAACCGGCCGAGTTGATCGCCCTCCAGCGCGCCGCCGCTTTCAAACAGGCCATCCCGCGAGTCATCCGCCCCGACGTGCTGCTTACCAACGGAGGATTTATGCTATCGGAGCTGGATAGCGTCCCCGGCGGCATCGGTTTGACGGCTTGGTTAAATCTAACCTACAGCCAATGGGCGGAGGCGCATCCTGAATTAGCCGTCGGCGAGATCATCGGCGGGCGCGATGGCATGCTCAAAGGCTTCGCCAGCCAATTCGGATCGGCGGCGCGAGTTCACATTGCGGTCTCGCCGGAAGCCGCCACCTACCGGCCGGAAATGGAATGGTTATGCGCGCAACTCAACCAAAGCCCAGGCGCTGAATCAGCCTCGCGATATGCGGTGCGCGAGGTGTCCGCCAATGGCGTTGCGGAAGGCGACGCGGTATACCGTTTTTTCGAGTTATTCGACTTGCCCAACCTACCGGAGGCCCGGGCGCTGTTCGAACTGGCGGAGCAAAAAAAGATCCAGCTCACGCCGCCGCCCAAACCGATCCTGGAAGAGAAACTGTTCTTCGCCTTGCTCTGGAATCGCAATTTACGCGAATTCTGGCGGCGCGAGGTGGGCGAGCGATTCCTGGAAATACTACTGGCCCATGTGCCCCGGACTTGGGTGTTGGACCCCGCCCCGCTGCCGCCCCATGCGGCGATGCCGGGTCTGGAGATCACCGACTGGCAACAGCTCAAATCCTTTTCCCAGCGAGAACGCGACATGATTATTAAAATCTCCGGATTCTCGGCGTTGGCCTGGGGCGCGCGCGGAGTTTTTTTGGGAAGCGACCTTTCCCAAGGCGATTGGAGCGCGGCCGTCGACACCGCATTAGCCGCTTTTCCCCAAAACCCGTACCTATTGCAACAATACCACCGACCGGATACCCAACCGGTGGCATGGTTCGATGAAACCCAAGACGCAGCCGCCGTCATGGAAGGCCGGACTCGCCTCTGTCCGTATTATTTTATTGCTGGTGAAGGGGACGGCGCCCGCGCTACATTAGGCGGCGTGTTGGCGACCATTTGCCCGGCGGACAAAAAAATCATCCA
>DBTJ01000165.1 GCA_002306985.1 Verrucomicrobia bacterium UBA1319 | reverse complement strand
GACGAGCTGGCCCGGCTCGAAACCGGCCTGGAGCCGGAGGCGGAAGTAACGACAGCCAGGACATAAACCATGACTTCGCTCTGCCCAGCCATCAAACCGTTCGTCACCCTGACCAGCGGTCATTTCGCGCAATTCAGCGAATCCATCACGCGCGAAACCGGCATTCGCATGCCCCGGGAAAAAATGCCCATGCTGCAAAGTCGCTTGCAGCGCCGGCTGCGGCAGTTGAACCTCGACAATCTGGACGATTACCGGCGCCGCCTCTTCGAGTCGGGAGATTCCGGGAGCGAATGGATCGAATTCATCAACCTGGTCACCACCAACAAGACGGATTTTTTCCGGGAACCCAAGCATTTCGATTACCTCGTCGACGTGGCGCTACCGAGCCGGGATCCCGGCCCCGGAGCGCCCTGGCACGCCACCTTCTGGTGCGCTGGCTGCTCCTCCGGCGAGGAGCCCTACACCCTGGCGATGGTGCTGGAGGAATATGCGCGGCGCCGGCCCGGTTTCGAATTCTCCATCCTGGGCACGGATATTTCCACCCGCGTCCTGGAGCTGGCCCGCGCCGCCATTTATGAGGCGGAAGCGGTGGCGCCGATCCCGCCCGAATTCCGCCACCGCTATCTGCTGCGCGGCAAGGATCCCGAGCGCGCGCGCTTTCGCGTCGTCCCGGAATTGCGCCACAAAGTCCGCTTCGGCCGCCTCAATTTCATGGACGAACAATATGGCATCAAGGATCGTTTCGACGGTATCTTCTTCCGTAACGTGATGATTTACTTTGAAAAGCCGACCCAGCAAATGGTGTTGAGCCGGATCTGCCGGCAATTGAAATCCGGCGGCTACTTATTCGCCGGCCACTCGGAATCCTTGACGGGCTTCAACCTGCCGGTCAAACAGGTGTCGGCGTCCGTGTTTCGCCAAACGCGATGAACGCCGCCCCCGCCAACTTGCGCCAGCTCTTTTTGCGGCCGGGGGAATTGTTTGTCTGTTGCGAGCCGAGCCTGGTCACCACGCTGCTGGGCTCGTGCGTGGCCATCACCATGTTCAGCCCGGGCAAACACATCGGCGCCATTTGCCACGCCTTGCTCCCCCGCCCGCGACGGGATGAAGGAAACCGGCTGGCCACGGCGGAGGGTTACAAGTACGTCAGCCTCGCCGTTCCGGCGATGCTCGAAATCCTGGCCGACCATCGCGTGACGCGCGGGGAGTTGCAAGTTAAACTGTTCGGCGGCTCCAGCGTGCTCGCGACGACCGCCGCCACCGATCCGGATACCGGCATCGGCGCGTTGAACGTGCTCCAAGCCCAGCGCCTGCTGCTGGAATCCAACCTCCGGATCCATTCCAGCCACGTCGGCGGCTCGACGGGCCACAAACTCCTGTTCAACACCACCACGGGAGAAGTCTTGATCAAACATTTATCGCACCATGCCAAAACGAAAAATTAAAGTCTTGATCGTGGATGATTCCGCGTCCGTCCGCCAAACGCTCAAGCAAGTCCTCGAATCGGACCCGGATATCGAGGTCATCGCCACGGCGGCCGATCCTTTCGCCGCCGCCGCCTGCATGGCCCAAGAAGCGCCGGATGTCATCACCCTCGACGTCGAAATGCCCCGCATGGACGGCCTCACGTTCCTCGATAAAATCATGCGCCAGCACCCCTTGCCCGTCGTCATGTGCTCCAGCCTCGCCGGAGCGGGCACGGAAACCGCCCTCAGCGCCCTGGAGCGCGGCGCGGTGGACGTCATCGAAAAACCGCGCGTGGGGGCGGCCAAGTTTTTGGAGGAATCCCGCATCCGGATTGGCGACGCCATTAAATCCGCCGCCCAAGCCCACCTGCGCCCGGCGCGCCCGCCGGCCGGCTTGCCCCAGCCCAAACCCAAGCTGACCGCGGATGTGATCCTGCCCAAACCCAATTCGCAAGCCATGATCCAGACCACGGAAAAAGTCGTGGCGGTGGGCGCCTCCACCGGCGGCACCGAGGCCTTGCGCGTGTTTCTGGAAAACCTACCCGCCGACGCCCCGGGCATTGTCATCGTCCAGCACATGCCCGAAAAATTCACCGCCCATTTCGCCAAACGCATCGATGAACTCTGCAAGATCAGCGTCAAGGAAGCCGAGGATAACGATTCCGTCCTGCGCGGCCACGCGCTCATCGCCCCCGGCAACAAGCACATGCTCTTAAAACGCAGCGGCGCCCGTTACTACGTCGAAATCCGCGACGGCCCCCTCGTCAGCCGGCACCGGCCTTCCGTGGACGTTTTGTTCCGCTCCGCCGCCCGTTACGCGGGCAAGAACAGCGTGGGCGTGATCATGACCGGCATGGGGGACGACGGCGCCAAAGGCATGTTGGAAATGAAGGAAGCCGGCGCCTACACGATCGCGCAGGACGAAGCCTCCTGCGTCGTCTTTGGCATGCCGAACGAGGCGATCAAGCTGGGGGCGGCCAACCGCGTCCTAGCCTTGAACAGCATCGCGGGCGAAGTCGTGCGCCTGTGCTTGTAAGCGCGCGCCGCTCAGGGGCGTTCCCCCACGCGGACCTGGCCGAGGCGGTAACGTTTTTGTCCGTCGTTCTGGGGCAGCGGCAGCGCGATTTCCGGCGTGCCGTCGAGCGCCCCCACCGAAACGAACACGTGGTAAACGCCCGGCCGCAGGGGCGGGGCGAAACGGCCGCACGGATCAATCTGCGCCCGCGCCACCACAAACCGCGCTCGCGCCGACTCCGCGACCGCCAGGCCGGGCGGCCCCGGTTTCAAGTTGCGCGCGTCGAAGGCGGCGTCCACCTGCACGGAGACAATGCCCCCTTGAGCGTCCTTAAGCGTCCAGGCCCAAAACCCGCCGCGATACACGGGCGCCACCCCCGCGTTCGCCCAGGCGGCCTCCACCGTGAACGGCTCGGAAGGCCATAGGGTTTCCGGCCAGGACATCGACTTGAGCTGCAGCCGGTAGCCCAGGCGCAGGTTGATCCGCTCGACGGTTTCCCGGTTCTCGCGCAATTCCTCCCGCGGCCACCAGTGGATCGACATGTAGCTGGCGTGATATTCCTCCACCGAGCGGGCCAGCAAATCGCCGCTCCAAGCCCCCCGGGCCTTGGCGGCTCCATAATGCTCATGCTCCAAGATCACGGGGAACCGGGGCCAGAACTGGCTCGCCATCTCCGCGTGGTACCAGGAGTTGGGCGCGGGCTGCACCAGGATGCTATCATCGCGCAACGTCACGCCTTGCGACCAGGCGTAGTCGGTTTCCGGAAAGTGCCGGCCCGGCTTGGTGGGGCCGGCCACGTCGTCGCTAACGCACAGCTGGGTGCGCTTGAAATATTGCGCGTGCAAATCGATGTGGCGCTTGACCGCCGCCAGCGTTTGCGCCTCGTTCAACTGGCTGCCAAAACCCGTGTGCCCCTCGCCCCACATCCCGAACGTGCCCACGTCCATAAAGTCCACCCGCGGATTGCCATCGTAGCGCCGGGCCATGACCGCCAGAAAGCGCTCGAGCTTCGCCAAAAACACCGGGTCCAAATAATCCGGCTCCCAGAGCGGCCCCCCCGCTTTGGGTCCCTTGCCGAATTCGAAGTCGACGCCTTTGGCCCCGGCGTCCCGCACCCATTTAGGCGTGGCGTAACGCAGCCAACTCTCGCAACTGCTCACCCGGATGGCCACGCGTTTGCCGCGCGCGATCCAGCGTTGCGCCGGCGTGTCGAACAAGGACCAATTGTACACGCCCTCCTCCGGCTCCAAGAACGACCAGGGCACCCGCAAATAAACCACCGCCAGCCCGGGCCAATCCTCCAGCGTGTCCGACGGCTCCAATTTCGAGCCGTAGTTCTCGATGATATTCGAGTAAAAATGCAGCGTCCAACCCATCCCCGGATTGACCAGCGGCTCACCCGTATCCTCCGGATACACGGTGACCCGGGGCGCTTCCGCCGCCTTCCCCTCGCCCATCCACCACCCGCCGGTCGCCAGCAGCACCGCCAGCCACCCCAAGGGTAAACTCAACTTGGTGTTTCCCATAAAGTATTAAATCCGCGAACCCGGGCCCCGAGTCGCGGCGCTCACCGCAAGATCGCCCGATAATTAAACCGGTCGTTGGGCGCCGCGTCCCCGTTTAGGGTAAAATCGCTCCAGTCGCCGGTCTGTTGAATATTATCCGCCCACTTGAAATCGATCGTCGCCGGCAAACTCCGAATCCCCAGCGCCGCCAGGGGCACCGCCAGCTCCAACTCGCAGCCGCTGGCCCGGCAAACCGCCTTGCCCGCCGCTGCCCAGTGGTACCCGGTTTTGACGTGCCGTTCCAGCACCGTCTCATACGGGGCGGGGACGCGGCGATTGAGCGCGAAATCATACCCCAACCAGCCATTGGTGGCGTTGCCGTCCGTGTTCAAGAACAGCAGCATCCAATTGGGATCGGCGGTGGGCGTGAGCGGCGCGCGCGTTTGCGCGTAGAAATACACGCGCTGGGCGTCATAGGCGACTTTGGCCAGGATAATGTCGTTGCGCCCCGTCTGGTTACGGTAACGCGACCCCTTACCCCAACCGCGATAATCCCGGCGCGCGGCGTCCCCAATCGTGTCGCGAAACTCCGGCCCCGCCGCTTGCCAATCGTCGAACCGCCCGTCGATCCGGATCGCGGCGCGCGCCACCGGCTCGATCTCCCGCGCCCCTTTGTAACGCCGGATATAATCCACCGTCTGCCAATAATAATTATCCCCGTGGCCGCCTTTCATCGGCTCGATGTCCCGGCTGTACTCGGCGTTGAACTCGTCGACAAAGGCGACGGGCCCGGGCTGGTAAAACGGGGCCTGCTGGTCGAACCGCCCGGCGATCCACTCGTTCCAGCCCGTCAGGAAGATAAACGCCGGCGAAACCGCCAACGCCCGCCGCCACTGCTCCTGGTAATTGCGGCCCGTGGCGTCCTTTTGCACCGGCTCCAAACCGTCATGAAAACTGCGGCCATGGGAGCGCGGGTTGCTCAGCACGCTCAACTTGCCATCCGTCGCGTTCTGCGCCACCCCCACCGTCATCTGCTCCGGCTGGCCGGGGGTTTTATAAAACACATGCTGCGGATGCGTCTCCAGCCAACCCCATTGGCCGGGGCCCGTGGGGCCGGTGAAATAATCCGGTTGCGGCCGACGAAAAGTGAACGCCGCCTGGATGGCCTTATCCATGGCGTCGCGCTCGCCGATCAATTTCGGATCCGCCAGAATGAGCGGCTTGCCTTCCCAGCGGAACCATAAATGCGAATAGAGATTCGGCTGGTAGAGCTGCTCGTACAACTCCCGCGCCACCTTGCGCGGCTCCCAGAACGGGCACAGAAAAGCGATCCGCGGCGTGCGATTCCCCTGGCGCCGCAGCGCGTCGAATTCGCGACACAACGCCCGCCAGCTCTCCGGATACGTCAGCTGATTGGTCACGTCGAAAATGATCACGTCCACCCCCGCGTCCGCCAGCATCTGCGCGTGCTTGCGCAACACGCCGTCGTCGTCGCTCACGTAATAGTCGAACACCGACTCCCCCCAATGATGCGGCGCGTACATCGGCCCCCAGCGCAAATCCCGGGGATCCTCGAACGCCCCCGGATGCGCCGCCAGAATCTTGGAAATATCGAACGGCCCCTCTTCCCCATGCCGGCCCAGCCAGAGAAAATAAAACATCCCCACCGTCTTCCCGGGGCGCGGCGCGCCCACCGCTCCCCCTAACGGCAAGGCCCGCCCCAAAGCATCCGTGGCCACCCAAGTATCGCTGCGCAAATCCCGTTCCGGAGGCAAAGGCGGCGCCTCCGCCCCCCAAACCCGCGACCCTAATAATAGGCAGCCAGCCAAAAAACAGGTTCCCCAGCGCGTGGAAAAATATTTCATGTCCCATCGTTACCCCATCAAAGCCCCCGCTTCAAGCGCCAAGAAAAATCCGTGGCGACACCCCACCGGAGGCGCGTCCCCCCAAGCACCCCACCCTTGGAGCCATGTTTGGGGGCCAGGTCCGCCGGAAATCCCCGGGATGATGGGGGTGGCGTCCCCGCCGGAAATCCCAACGGAATTTTATCTTTTAGCCCGGGGTTGCGCCGTGAGACGCTACCCCAGGGATCGCGCGTTGGCGCGGACGCATCCCCCCGAAGGGATGGCAACCGGTAGCCGAGGGTTGGACGAAGCGCCCCCCGGAACCCCGAACCCACAAACGTCACGCCCCCGAAACGAGGTCGCAGATGCGGGTGGGGATTCTAAAATTAGCAGGCCGCGCGCCGATGATTTTCACGCGTTTCCGGCCGGGCGCGCGGCGCGCCCCGGGAGGCGAAAGGCCAACGATTGCCAAACCGCTTCAGCCGGCGGCGGGAAGGCGGTTCACTGGCCCGCTGTTTTACGCGAAACCGGTGGCGCGGGGCGGGTTTTTGAACGTCCCGAAGGAAGGGGCGTCAACGCGACCGGCAGGCCCAAAAACCGGCCGTAGGCTTCCGCGGCGGCGGCGCAGGCTTGGGTTTCCGCTTTCGTCAGCGGCCGGAAAGTATCCAGCGTAACGCTCACGCTTTTTTTCGTCACCACCCGAGTCCACGTGCCCGTCACTTGGCCATCGACCACCAGAATAGGTTTGAACATGCCGTTGTGGCCGGGAATGATTTTGGGAACGCGCCGGGGCTCCAGCACGGCATCGCGGCGCGTATAGCCTAACAAGTATTCGTCGAAGGATGGCAGCAGGAACACCGGCGGGCGGGGCCCGTTAACCGGGGCCGAGGCCGACGACAAGTAATGGGCTTGGCCCCCGCTATTGAGGCTGACCAAGTGGGGCGCGACCAGCGCCAAGCCCGCCCGAGCGTCCGCCAGCTTCAACCCCGACCACCAGACGAAATCGGCCAGCGTTGCGGGGCCGCGACTGATGAAGAAGCGCCGGGCCAACTCGGCGAGGGCTTCCTCACGCGCGAGGCGGCGCGGCCGGGGCACCCATTCCTCCAGCAAAACGAAGGTGGGTTGCTTACCCAAATGCGGTCCAAAACACAGGAAACCCTCCTGGGCCAACCGCCAAAAAAGGTGATAGCCGCGCGCCCCGGTGGCGGCGATGCCCGCGCGCCCAAGCATGGCCTGGATTTGATCGCGAGGCATGGGCTGAGGTCCAGCCAAAACGCGGCCCAGCAATTTGCGGCAGCGGGCGAACACCGCCGCGTCCAGTTCCAATTCTTGATGCCGGCGCGCGGCTCTCGCCAGGATGCGCGGGGTCATCAGCTCGAGCATCCAGCGCGCATCGACTGCCGGGACGAAATGCAAGGTGCCGCGCATGGGCCAGGTGCGCAAGAGTTCGCGGCGGACGATGGCTTGCCGGACATCCGCTTCCGTGCCCCCGGGCAGGCGCAAGCCGATCGCCCACAGCGCTCCCAGGAAATCTTGCGCTTGCATCGCCCCGAGCCAGGCTAGCAATTCCTTCGGCGTGGCGTGCGGGGGCCGCGCAATCCGCTGGTTGACCAGCCTTCCGCCGGCAATTTCAGGCGCCGTCATCGCTGGTTATTCCCAATCCCGATCAAAAGGAGACTCAGGGAGGTTAAAAGGTAACTGATAACACTTTTCGCGCTCATTCAAGCTTAAGGTAAAACTCCGCGATCCGCCTAGCCTCGTGGATTCGCGGCGTTAGTTCGCATTCATTACCAGGCTTAGGCGGACGGCAAAAGACAAAAATGCCCCGGCAAAAGCCAGGGCATCAAGGTGAATTAGGTCGAAAATCCGGCGGCTTATGCGCCGCCTTGGTTTCGGTTATTACTGGGTAAAACCAGGGCCATTGAGCACTTCGTTTCGCCGCACGGGCTTGACGTTAATGAAATCATAAAACTTCTGCATTTTCATCATTTCCGCCGTGCCGCTGACGCGCCCCACCATTGCCCCGCCACCCGCGGCTTTGTTACTAGTCACTCTTTCCGCGCCGGAATGCCGCTGGGAAACGACTTCGCCAGTGGTGGTTGGACAATTGCCCGCATCATTGAAACAATCTCCATTATATTCATTTTGCTCCCACAGAATGATATCCTGCGGTTTAAAGGAAGTGGCTTTGTAAGTTTTGCCGTTCATACCCGCATCCTTCGGAACGTAACCGCCCACCGTGCCGTTCATGCAATAAGAGGAAAGTTTCATCTGGCGTTTGAGCCACCAAGTCTTGTACTGCCCCGCGCCTCTTTGCACCACGTCTTTGGGACAGCTCATCACCTGAGCAGTGGTTAGGAAAGGCCCGAGTTGGCCCGCTTTAAAAAACAGCAACTGATTGCTATACTGTTGGGAGGTAATATCTTTGCCCGCGGCACTTGGCATATAATTCGGACCGGCAAATTTGCCATCGTTTTTAACGGCATACGCCCAGCCATCGTATCCCGCGGACGATGTCCCATTGACTTCCCCCCAAGTGGGGTGCGGCATGTAATCCGAGTTATCGGTCTCATACATGTTGGCGGAAAGCATGATTTGCTTCACGTTGTTGAGGTCGATGGTGGCTTGAGCTTTGTCCTTAGCTTTGGCTAAGGCGGGCAACAACATGCCCGCTAGAATGGCGATGATGGCAATGACCACGAGCAGCTCGATCAAGGTGAAAGCGCGCGCCATCGCTTTCGGTTTGTCTCTCCGGATTTGGTATGGGAAGTTCATAGACGGTGGTTTGGTTTGGTTTGGTTTTTTCCTGCTTGGCTTAAACTCTATTAAGGGAATCTTTGACCATTGTCAACGCGTTGCCCCCTCTCTTTTTCAACACCACAGGCTTTGCGCATAGCAATGACCCGTATCCATAAATATACTGTATCGCTTTAGCTGATGCGCGCACAGTGTGCGTTTGAAGGCACATAATTAATTAGGTATATAAACATAGTATCGTAGCCGCCGGAGATTGTAAACCCTTCATTTTTAAACGCGGCAAAACTAACTCGGCGATGACTCGGCCAGAAGCTTAAACGCGGGACGATAACTATAACAACAATCCACTTATGTACAACATCTTATATCCATACCAGCCCGGTTATTGGAAGCTTAAAACGGCCGCTCGAATGAGGAATTGGGACGGGCCGCTTGCCAGTAAGAATCGGTAGGCGCAGGGTTATGGGTGCCTAACAAGTCTTTGCCGAAAAGCCGCATAAGCAGGCCTAAGGGCGTGAGGACTAGAAAAAAAACGACGGTTAAAAGTATCCGACCCATAACTTGGCCGACCCGGAAGCTAAGGGTCATTCCCAAACGGTAGATCGGACGAAACCACCTGGGGACGAACCCGCAAACACCCACGGTGACGAGAGCCAAGGAGACTATCAGCCAAAAGCTCGGCAAACTAATCACCGTTCGGCGATATAATAAATACCCGGCCAAGCAAAACGCGGTCATCATGGCTAAAGTAAACTTTTGCCATTCCCGAGGATTCTCTTTGAGTTTTAACCGCATAGGGCGTTTTCCGATTCGGAAATCCAGGCTTCAATCCAGCTGCGCGGCGAAAGTCCGGGCGAGTTGTTGCTTCGGCTGGGCGACGCGTTTCAAAAGGTAATGGCCGATGACCAAATAATCCATTTCCGTATTCACCAGACAGCGATACGCGTCATCGGGGCTGCAAACGATCGGCTCCCCCCTCACGTTGAAGGAAGTATTGACCAACACCGGGCAACCGGTCGCCTGTTCAAACCGTTTCAGCAAGGCGTAAATCAACGGATTCTGCTCGGAGGTAACGGTTTGAACCCGCGCCGAATAATCGACGTGCGTTACCGCCGGAAGCGTGGACCGCACCTGTTTCAACCGTTCCATGCCCTGCAACCGCTCATCGATGGGCAAACGCAGAGCCGGCTTCACGGGGGCCACCAAAAGCATATAGGGCGATGCTTGATCCAGTTCAAAGAAGTCAGCCACCCGCTCCCGCAACACGATGGGCGCGAACGGCCGGAAGGATTCGCGAAATTTGACCTTGAGATTCATCACGGATTGCATGCGCGCGGAGCGGGGGTCCCCTAAAATGGAACGATTACCCAACGCGCGCGGCCCAAACTCCATCCGGCCTTGCACCCAGCCGATGACTTGCTCAGCTTTGAGCAGTTCAACGGTCCGATCCAGCAAGGCCCCATCCTCCAGGCGTTCATACACCGCTCCATGACCGCGCAACACCGCCTCGATTTCCGCGTCGGTATACTCGGGACCGAGCAAGGAGGCGCGCATCTTATCCCCCGCCGGGCTGGCTTTGGGGCTGACCGATGGCGTATCCACTTGCGCTTGCCCGGCGTGCCACACGGCCAAAGCCGCACCCAAGGCGCCGCCGGCGTCACCGGCCGCCGGCTGGACCCATAATTCGTCGAAGATGCCCGCGCGCAACAAGTGCCCGTTGGCCACACAATTGAGCGCCACCCCGCCCGCCATCGCCAGGCGGTTGAGTCCGGTAAGCTGGCGAGCCTGCCGGGCCAACCGCAACAGGGCGTCTTCAATAACCGCCTGGATAGAGCTGGCGACATCCATATGCCGTGGTTCGACCGGCCCTTCCGGCTGGCGCGGGGGACCGCCGAACAAGCGGTGGAAGCGTTCATTGGTCATCTGGACCCCTTGAAGAAAGCCGAAATAGTCGAGGTTTAGCCGAAAGGAACCATCGGCCTTGAGGTCGATGAGGTGTTCCCGAATGGCGGCGGCGTATTTCGGTTGCCCATAGGGAGCGAGCCCCATCAATTTGTATTCGCCGGAGTTCACCCGGAATCCGCAATACCCGGTGAAGGCGGAATAGAGCAACCCCAGCGAATGGGGAAACCGGATCTCCTGAAGCAATTCGCAGCGGTGGCCCCGGCCCCGCCCAATCGTCGTGGTGGCCCATTCCCCCACCCCATCGATGGTCAAGATGGCCGCTTCGTGGAAGGGCGAAGGGAAAAAGGCGCTGGCGGCGTGGGCCTGATGGTGTTCGGTAAAAAGAATCGGACAAGTTTGGGGCAATCCCGGCAATTCCTCACGGATCGTCTGGCGCAAATTCAGCTTTTCGCCGAGCCAGGACGGCAGGATTTTGGGAAAAGACCGCCAGCCCGACGGCGCAATCGCCAGAAACGTTTCCAGCATCCGGGCAAACTTGACGATGGGCTTGTCGTAAAACACCACGGCATCCAGCTCCGCGAGCTCCAAGTGGGCCGCGCGCAAGCAATAGGCGATCGCCTGATTGGGAAACCGCTCGTCATTTTTGCGCCGGGTAAAACGCTCCTCCTGGGCGGCGGCGAGGATCTCCCCGTCGCGGAGTAGCACCGCGGCGGAATCATGATAAAAAGCGGAAATGCCAAGGAGGTGCCGCACAGGTCGTTACATGAATGGGTACATGAATGGCGCCAGCACGGAGCTGGACGAAAAAAGGATCAGCGCCCCGAGCAGCAACAGCACCGCCACGATGGGAATAAGCCACCATTTTTTCTCCTGTTTGAGGAATTGCGCGAACTCTTTGCACAGCTGCCACATGATGCTGGGAGTTGTACCTGGGCAAAGGCGGATTGGCAACCGAAAGTGACCCGGCGAGGGCGGTCATTCCCCCGCGCCCCCCCCAAATGACAGGCTGCGGCGAGGCCCTTTCGAAGGATCATCCCTCAAAAATTCAAGCCAATTCTTGAATTTACGGTAAATTTTCTGGTTGCGCCGCCGCGCTAAACCCATTCAATAAAGGCCAATTCGTGGTTTTCACGATTGATCAATTGAATTAGAAAATATGGCTCTTACAAAATCAGACATCGCCGACGCGATCGCGCAAAAAACGAACACGACTAAAAAAGTCGCCGAAGAAATGCTCGATTGCCTCGCCCAGCTCGCCTACGAGAATGCCAAGGACTCTTTCACGATCCCTGGTATTGGTAAAATCTTGCTCGTGGACCGCAAAGCCCGCGTGGGTCGCAATCCGGCCACCGGACAGGAAATCCAAATCCCAGCCCGCAAAGTGGTGAAATTCCGGGTCGCCAAAGCGGCTACGGACGCCATCCTCGGCGCCAGCTAATTCCTGCGCATCGACAGGTCTTCACAGGGCAAAGCGGCATGCTTTGTCCTGTTTTTTTGTTATCCGATGGCGACGAGACCTTAGCCATTGCTCATCCGATGGGATTCGCTATTCGTTTTGTTTTGCGTATACCCAAGTATCTTGATACACAATATACACATATGCTCGCGCTAACCACGAAATCGAAATATGGGATTGCCGCCGTGATGGAATTGGCGGCGGGTCACGATTCTGGATTGATGCAGATAAAAGCAGTGGCTGGACACCAGAATATCCCGCGCAACTATCTGGTCCAAGTCATGAACGGCTTGATCAAAGCCGGCATCGTAAGAACGGTGCGCGGCAAGCATGGCGGTTACACCTTATCCAAGTCGCCCGAAAAAATCACTTTATTCGAGGTGCTCGAAGCCTTGGAAGGCCCGTTGGAATTAAAAACCAGCGGTCCTAAGTTACTGGTCATAAAAAACATTCTGCAACGCGCGGAAGATAACCTACGCCAAAGCCTGAGCGTTTCCATTTCCGAGCTAATAGTCTTGCACAAGGATTTGGAGAATGATTGGACCTTCCAAATTTAGCAATTCAGTCCCCCTTTGGGGATTGGGGTTGGACCTTACTGGTTTGCCGCAAGCGTTTGACTTCGTCACGCAGGAAATCGCGCCGTTCCTGAATATAGGCTTTTAGCCCGGCTATGCCATCGGCGAGCTCGCCAAAATGACGGGGCCAACGCCGAAAATCCAGCTCGGCATCCCCGGCGATATCCGTCTGAAGCTGGTCAATGACCGGGAAGAGCTTTTCGGGGGTGAATTCCTTTTCCAGCAATGCCTCCAGCCGGTCTAAAAAACGGGCACGAAACTCCGGCACACTTAAAAAGCGCTCCTGCATCCGGTTCCATCCCGTAACGCCAGGCTGTTTCCGGGTCCCTTGCGAAATCGGAAAATGCGATTCCCCAAACGTTTGATTCCAATGGTCCCCAAACGTCCGGTCCAAATCCCACGGCACGACGAGCCACTGCTTGGACTGTTCGGCGTCGAAAACCAAGTAATGATTCTTGCTGTAGCTGTCCCAGTTTTGCAATAGCACATTGGCCGCCAAATAGTTAATGTACTCGGCCACGTTGACTCGCTGCGTGAAAAATGCGCGCTTGTCTTTGGTTTCGGACATTTCCTGGCAAAAGGCCTGCACATTCACCAGCTCGGCCGCCTGCATTTCCGGGGTTACTTGGCCGTCCGCCTCGGGTGCTTTCACTTTCTTGCCTTCCCGTTCGTACTGGCCCACGTAGGCGAGGGCATTCCCCAGCATGCGCTCATCCGCCAGGTTATCGCGCGAAACCGCCTTGTATACCTCGGCGCCTTTGAGTTTCCATCGTTCCAGAAAAGCTTTGTCCACGGATTCCACTTCCACGTAAAGCCCCCGGAACTTGCCGTTCATCACCAACCGCACCAAGCGCGAGCGGGAGGATGGCACGCCGCAGGCTTGGAAGATTTGGTAAGCCAAGGTTTCCCGGATCATGGCCGGGTCGCGCCAGCCCGAATTAAGGTTCAAGCTGCCATGACCCTCGAAGGAATGGCCGGTCTCGAACTGAATTTTCATCCCCTTTTTGGGCCAGGATCGCGACCATTGACCTCGGTAACGCACTTTTACAGGCACTGACGCCGCTCCGTTCGCCGTGAAAACCGCGGGTACGGTTTCGTTGCCGTAAGCGTTGGCATCCAGTTGCCGCAGGTTATTCACCTCCAGCTTCAGCTCGTAGACGGGCACCGTGGCCGTTTTTGCCGGTGGCGGGGTAATCTCGAGCGCGGCGGTGGTGGCCGTCGGTTCCCGGACGATCACGTTTTGCAACACCCGTTGCAACTGGACTTGATCCGTCCGGTTTTCCGGGGGGCGGGCGGGCGACGCCACCGGTTGCGGCGCGTCCGATTGGCCACAGCCCGCGCCCGCAGCCAGCAAACCGGCCGCCAACACTAGCGAGCGCCAAGCCGGGAGACCGGTCAGGACGCGCTGGTTGCTGAATTTAAAAATATGCCGTCGGAAGTTCATAGCTGTTGCATTAGACCCCACACCCCATTCTTTGCTCATGAAAATAAATAAACCCGCCCGCGAATTTCCGCCAGTCAAGGCTTTCCCCACCGGCGAACGCAGGCCTAGTTCCCCTGGTTTCATGGGTTTTACTGGTTTTCCTTTGGCTAGCTACCAACTTGACATATTTAGACTACTAATGTAGTCGCTGAGCTTATACGAAAATTCGCTCCCAGTTCAGTTCGCTCGATGGCCGCCGCCGTCGAGCCCGGGCCGCGCGCCCAACGGCGGAATCCGGGCAACAGGCTTATCAACCCCGCCGTTCGCGCGAAGTTTCCCGGCCGGGAGAAAAGCGCTGCCAAACCGCGGGTCTCCAACCCGATGAACCACGGCGCGGGAACGGGCGCGGCGATTTTTGGTAATTATTTGAAACTATTTTGGCGGTTTACGGTATTAACTAGCATAGAAGCTTATGCCTATCACTCAGAACATTAGCGGGGCGCCCGCGGCGGCGATCGACGTGGAACTTATCAGCCGGCTGGCGGTCCAGCGACAAGAACTGCTCGATCAGCTCGGCCGAGTCGTCATCGGCCAGCGAGAAACGATCGACAACGTGCTGCTCACGATTTTTTGTGGTGGACACGGCTTGGTCGTGGGCGTTCCGGGGCTGGCCAAAACGCTCTTGATTCGCACCCTGGGCCGCGCCTTGGACTTATCCTTCAGCCGCATCCAATTCACGCCCGACCTCATGCCCTCGGATATCACCGGCACGGAGATCATCCAGGAAGATCCCACCACCGGCAACCGGAAGCTCGAATTCTTGCGCGGCCCGATCTTCGCCAACTTGATCCTGGCCGATGAAATCAACCGCACTCCGCCCAAAACGCAGGCGGCCATGTTGCAGGTCATGCAGGAGCACGAAGTCACCGCCGGCAATAAGACGTACCCGCTGCCGCCGCCGTTCCATGTGTTCGCCACGCAAAACCCAATCGAAATGGAAGGCACCTACGTGCTGCCGGAAGCGCAGGCGGACCGCTTCATGTTCAGCATCCAAACCGGTTACCCCACGAACCGCGAGGAAGAACTCGTGGTCCGCAACACCACGGGCATCGACACGGCGGAAATCAAGCCGGTGCTGAGCGCCCGGGACATTATCGAAATCCAAAAACTGGTGCGCGCCATGCCGATCTCCGACGAAGTGCTGCGCTACGCGGTGCGCCTGGTGTCCCGCACCCGGCCCGAAGATCCCGCCGCGCCGCCTTACATCAAGGAATTCGTCCGGTGGGGCGCCAGCCCCCGGGCCTCTCAATACCTGGTTTTGGGCGCCAAGGCGCGCGCCGCCACCACGGGGCGATTTTGCGCGGATTACGAAGGCGTCAAATCCGTCGCCCGCCAAGTGTTGCGGCATCGCGTGTTGACGAATTTCAACGCCCGGGTTCAAAAAGTCACCGTGCCCGATCTGATCGAGCGCCTACTTGCCGACGTCAAGCCGGACGCGGCCTAAGGCCCGGCACCTCCCCCACCAAACCTATGCCTTCGACTTTCGCCTTAAACGCCGGTTTGCTGGCCGCTGTCGATGACCTTTCCTTGCTGGCGCGCACGATCGTCGAGGGCTTCTTCGACGGCCTGCATCGCAGCCCCTTTTTAGGTTACAGCACGGAATTCTCGGCCTACCGCGCGTACACGCAGGGGGACGCGCTCCGGTTCATCGATTGGAAAGTCTGGGGCCGCAGCGACAAGCTGTACGTCAAGCAATTCGAGGACGACACGAACCTGCGCTGCCACATCTTCCTCGACGCCAGCGCGTCCATGGATTTCGGCCGGGGGGATTTCAACAAGTTCAACTACGGCCGCATGCTGGCGGCGGTGATCGCCCATTTGATGACCCGCCAGCACGACGCCCCCGGTTTGATCGTGTTCAACCAAAACGCGGAGCTGGCCGTACCCGCGCAAGCCAGCCGGCATCACGCGGACGAAATTTTCCTGGCGTTGACGCGCACGCGCGCCGCGGGCCAGACGGTCATCGACCAGGATTTGTTCAAGCTCGTGGAAACCCTGTCGCGGCGCGGCCTGGCGGTGGTCATTTCCGACCTGTTCACCGAAAGCGACCGGTGTTTAGAACTGCTTCGCCAGCTCGATTCCCAGCGCCAGGAAGTGCTTTTGTTCCATCTCCTCGCGCCCGAGGAGCGCGACCTGCCCTACGAAGGCGAGTTATTGCTGGTGGATAGCGAAACCGGGGAAGAAATGCCGGTCAACGCCGACGCCTATCGCCAGGAATATTTGCGGCGCTTGAACGAATTCCGTGAGCGGGTACGGTCGGAATGCGTCAAATTGGAGATCGACTACCAACCGCTGTCCACGGACCAACCGTTGGATGTGGCGCTGATCGCGTACTTGGAGCGGCGGGGGGCCCTGGCATGAATTGGCCGTTATTCACCAATCCGGCGTTATTGGGTGGCTTGGCTGCCGTAGCCATTCCAGTGCTGGTGCATTTGCTGCTCAAATCGCGCTCGCAACGGCTGCGCTTCAGCACGCTGCGCTTTTTCAAGCAACAGGATCCCCGCGCCACGCAACGGCGCAAGTTGCGCAACTGGTTTCTCCTATCCCTGCGGATGCTCTTGCTCATCCTGCTGGCGCTGGGTTTTGCCCGGCCTTACCTGGCAGGCCATTCGGCGGCCGCCACGGACGCCCCCCGGCGGCAAATCATCCTAGTCGTCGACCGCTCGGCCAGCATGCTGGCGCGGGAGCGCGAAGGCCCGCGCTGGGAACGCGCCACCCAAGCGATCCATAAAACCCTGGAAACCTTGCGCTCGGGCGAGGTGGCCACGTTCATCAGCTGCGCTTCCCGGGTCGAAAATATACTCGGCCCCGCCCCGGCCAAGGACGTATTGCAATTGCTGGATACCTTGCGTCCCGAACCGGTTGCGACCGAGGTGGCCCAAGGCTTGGACTTGGCCGCCAAACTAGCCCTGGGCGCGGGCGCCGGTTACTCCAACGTCATCTGCGTGGTCAGCGATCTCCAACGCAATAGCTGGCGCGACTTGGCCAGCCACCCGATCCCGGTTAACGCCGAACTCCAAATCCTCAACCTCGGCGATCGCTTTGCGCCCAATCTCGCGATCCCCCGCTTTCAGCCGGATTCCGGTTTCGCCACCAACGCGGCGGGTCCGGGCGTCACCTTCGCTAATTTCTCGGACGAAGACGCCCCCGGTTTGAAAGCGCAGTTGCTCGTCGATGGCAAAGCGGCCCAAAACCTGGCTTTCTCGTTGCCGGCGAACGCCACGACCAATCTCGAAATCACCCTGCCGCGCCTGGCCCCGGGCTGGCACGCCGCCGAAATGCGGCTCCAATCCGGCGATGCGTTGGCGCTGGATAATTCCCATTATCGCGCGATTTACGTTCCCCCACCCGTGCGAGTTCTAGCCATCGAATCTCATCCAGAGCTAGAGACGTTCCGACAGGAAACCTTCTTTCTCCTGAGCGCCTTGGACCCGGCGCAGGGGACGACCAACGCCATTCCTTCGCCTTTCCAGGTGACGAAAGTCTCCCCGGCGGACGCGCTCGCGAAACTGGCCCCGGGGACGAATCTGCCGCAGGTCGTGGTGATCCCGGGTTTGAAACACTTTCCCGCCGGCCTGGGCGAACGCCTGCAAAGTTATGTCCGGGAAGGCGGCGGGCTCATGCTGTTCCTGGGCGAATCGGCCAGCGCCATCCGGTATCCGGCCGAATTGGGCGAATTGCTGCCCGCGCAATGGAGCGCCTGGGAGACCGCCGGCGAGGTGGCCTGGCGACTCTGGGAAAAAGACCCCCAATCCCCGCTCTTCACCCCTTTCAACCGGCCGAACAGCGGTAATTTGATGCTCGCGAAATTCACCCGCCGCGCCGCCTTGCGCGGTTTCGAGGGGAGCCGGGTACACGCCCGTTTTCAGGATGGCCTGCCGCTCCTGCTCGGCCGCGAATCGGGCCGAGGGCGAATCCTGTTGGTGAACACCTCCGCCGACACCGCCTGGACGGATTGGCCCAAACACCGCACCTATGTTCCGTGGCTGCACACCGCGACGCGTTTTCTGGCGGGCGATCACCTGGCCGTGGCGACGAACCTGCTCGTCCCGTTCGTCTCCGGCGCCAGCGCCGATCTGCCGCTGGGCGCGGCCCATAAAAAGACCGTCTGCAAACTGCAACGTCCCGAGGGCCCCGAGCTCACGGGCGCCACCGATGAAACCGGCGTCTGGCGGGATTGCCCGCTGGCGGCGCCCGGGATTTACTCGGTGCGCGCGGTCACGGGCCAGGAATTGCGGCGGGTGGCGGTGAACCCGCCCCTCGCCGAATCCGATCTGGCCGCCTTTTCCCCCCACGATTTTACGCAACAAATTGTCCGCGCCGATCCGCCCACCAGCTCGTCGCTGGCCGCCAGCTTGTTAGCCGGCGCGGATGGACGGATGGAACTCTGGCGCTTCTGCCTCTTGGCGGCCCTGGGGCTGCTCTTCCTCGAACTGGCGCTGGCGAACCGAACGTATGCTTAACCCTGGCTGGCCATGAACTCAAATCCCGAGTACGCGAAAACGCAGCTTTCCAGCGCCTCGCTCGCCAAGAGCCGCGCCCAAACCACCGTCTGGGTCACCTCGATCGCCGGCCTGCTAATCCTGATTATCTTGGGGGTCGCCCTCGCCGATTACCAATGGTTGCTGCCCCGCTGGGCGCGGTTCGCCGGGTTCGCGCTCCTGCTGCTGCTCGCGCTCGCGGGCCTCGCCCGCCTCGTCTGGCTGTGGCGCCGACCCGCCACCCTGAAAGAGGTCGCCCTGGACGCCGAAGCGCGGGACCGGAATCTGGGCTGCACCATCTCCACCGCCGCCGAATATCTCAGCGGCGAACGCCAAGTGCGGCACGAGTATGAGCCTAAGCTGGTGGCCGCCTTGGAAACCCAGGCTGGCGCCATGCTGTCGACGGTCAAAGTGCCCTATTGGCGCAGCCTGCTGCCACCGGCCTTGCTCTGTCTGGCGGGTTTTCTCGTGTTCCTCGGCTTTCTGTTGTGCGCGTCCGGCTCGATCACCGCGTTACTGCGCGCCGCCGTTCCCTGGACTTCCGCCGCCTACACCCAAGTCGAAGTCAAACCCGGCGACGCCGAAATCGCGGCGGGCACGGATTTTGCCATCGATAGCCGGTTTCGCGGACGCCCGCCCGCGGACGCCCAGTTCCAATGGAAAACCGCCGGCGCCGGTTCGTGGCAAGCCGCTCGATTAACCAAAACCACGAACGACCATTACGCCTATCTGATCAAGGACGCGCGACAAGAGCTCACTTACCGGGTGGCCGGCGGCGACGCCGCTTCGCCGGACTATCGCCTCACGGTCTATATTCCGGCGGAAGTCAAAGAGCTGGCGGTGCGCGTGGAATACCCGGCCTACACCGGGTTGAAACCCGCCTTCCAAAAATCGGGTGACCTTACGGCCGTGCGCGGCAGCACCGTCGGGTTCACTTTGACCCCGAACGTCCCTTTGTCCCAAGCCAAGCTGTCCGGCGATAAAATTTCAGGCCTGGCCTTTAGCCCCGGAGCGAGCAACACGTGGGCGGGTTCCCTGTTGCTAACCACGAACACGGCCTACCGGATCGCCCTTTGGGACGCGAAAAACCGGCCCGGCGTCCCCGGCCAGACCAACCGGATCAAGGTCCTGCCCGATGAACCGCCCAAAGTCGAAATCCTTGAGCCCGCCCAAGACATGCGCGCCGACGCCACCAACGCGATCGCCATCAAAGCCACGGCGGCGGACGATTTTGGCGTCGCCGAACTCAAGCTCGTGTACCACAAACTGGGCGAGCCGGAACAAACCCTGCCCCTCCAGCGCCTAAGCGGTTCGAACCGCGAAGTCACCGCCACCAATACCCTGCTCCTGACCCCCCTGGGATTGAAGCCCTATGAGCTGGTCTCCTATTACGTCGAAGCCCGGGACAACAACACGCTCGATGGCCCGGGCATTGGCAGATCCCCGGTTTTTTTTATCGAAATCACCGATCTTGAAGGCTGCAAATGCAAACCCAAAAAGCCGATGGCCAGCCTGAACCTGCTCGTGATCCAAAAACAAATCATCGCCGATACCCGCGCGCTGGCCGACCATCCGCCCACCGAACATTTCACCGGCTTTGCCGCCCGCGAGGATGACGCCGCCGGCTTCGGCCAGATTTATCTCGGCAGCATGGTTTCCAACGGCGCCCCGCAAGCGGCGATCGATTTGATGCAAGCCGCCTTAGTGAACATGACCAACGCCACCCAGGCGCTGAAAGCCAAACAGCGGGCCGCCGCCCTCCCTCCCGAAGAGCAAGCGCTGGCGAACTTTTACCAAATCCTCAAATTACTGCCTGAGCTGCAAAACCTGCCTTTGCAGCAGCCGCCTACCAATGCCTTGGCCACGGCTCAAACCAACCCGCCACCGAGCCAAATGCTGAAAGTAGTGCTCAAAGCGATCGACAAACCACCCAAAGAAACGCCCGACGATCAAGCGCTTGAGGAAATGCTGGAAGAGACGCAGCAGTTGAGCCAAAACCAAACTTCCATCAATCATCTCACGTCCAAGCCTTCCAAGTCGAAAGCCAAGGCCGGGAGCAACGCCTCGGGCCGTCAGGCTAAATCGGCGGATGACCAGGGAGCCAAGGCGGAGAATGCCGCTGAAAACCCGGACGCCAAGGAGAGCCAAGCCGAGCAAGCCCAAGCGGCGAAGCAAGCGGACGGCAAGAACCCGAACGCCCAAAACGCGCAAGCCCAAAACGGCCAGGAAGGCGCTAGTGGTAAGAGCGAAAAAGCCAGCCAGGACGGCAAGGACGGGAAAGACGGGCAAATGGCGAAGAGCGGCAAAAGCGGCAAGCATGGCGAAGCCAGCAAGCCCGGCCAGAAAGGCCAGAAAGGTCAGAAAGGCAAAAACGGGAAAGGGAGCAAGGGCCAAGGCGGCAAAGGTGGCGAGGCCAAGGATGCCCAAGGCCAAGGCGGCCAACCCGGGAGCGGCAAAGCCGGCGACCCGGAAAAAACCGACGTTGAAAAGAGCGACGGGGAAAAAGCCGGACAGCCCGAGGATGCCGAGCCCCCGGCCGAGGAACTCGCCAAAGCCGCCGAACAAGAAGAGGCCTTAAGCCAGGAAGCCGCGGAACTCGTCGCCAAGCTCGAACGGGCCGCGGGCAAGGATACCCGGCTCGGGCATGGCCTCAGCAAAGCCATGAAGAACGCGGCCGCCAGCATGACTTCCGCCGCCCAAAGCCTCAAAAGCGGCGACCGCCCCGGCGGCAACACCCATGGTTCGCAAGCGGTGAAAAACCTCAACGCCGTCGCCGCCCTGCTGCAATAAGTTTTGGACGCGAACGGTCGG
>DBTJ01000099.1:9765-10197 GCA_002306985.1 Verrucomicrobia bacterium UBA1319 | reverse complement strand
TGATGGCTTCGCGCATGACTTCCGGACCGATGCCATCGCCCGCCAAAGCCGCTATTTTAAATCCTTTGCTCATAAGTTCGCCCCAAGGTAGGAATCCGCCCAAAGGATGGAAAGCCAAAAGTGCCAGGAATCGGGATACGCTGGTAAATAGTACTTTAACCGGAAGTCGTTTAACGCTATAGTAAGGGCAACGCACGACTCCTATGAAAAAGCTCGCCTCAGGCATCTTAGCCCTGTGGCTGGGAATCCTTTTCCTGGCTAGCCAGTCCGTAATCCTGGCGACGGACGTGCAATTGTTGAATGTTTCCTACGACCCCACGCGCGAATTGTACACCGAGTATAACGCCCGGTTCGCCGAACATTACTTAAACAAGGCCGGTGTCACGGTCAAAATCCTGCAATCTCATGGCGGCTCCGGCAAACAAGCGCGTT
>DBTJ01000099.1:6529-9523 GCA_002306985.1 Verrucomicrobia bacterium UBA1319 | reverse complement strand
GGCGGCTCCGGCAAACAAGCGCGTTCGGTGATCGACGGTTTGCGGGCCGATGTAGTTACGTTAGCTCTGGCCTACGACGTCCAAGCCATCGCGGACCGGAAACTAATCGGGGCGGACTGGGAAACCCGCCTGCCCAGCGATGCGTCGCCTTACACTTCAACCATCGTTTTTTTAGTTCGGCAGGGAAACCCCAAGAATATCCGCGATTGGTCCGATCTCGTTCGGCCGGGCATTCAGGTCATCACGCCCAATCCAAAGACTTCCGGCGGCGCGCGTTGGAATTTTCTGGCCGCATGGGGCTATGTAACGCTGGGCAAACAAGGCGGTGAAGCGGAAGCGACCGCATTCGTGAAAGAGCTCTTCAAACATGTGCCGGTGCTCGATAGCGGCGCGCGCGGCGCCACCACCACCTTTGTGCAAAAGGAGCTGGGCGATGTGTACCTGGCTTGGGAAAACGAAGCGTTGCTGGCAACCCGCGAATACGCGGCGCAAAAACTCCAATTGGTTTACCCGTCGATCTCCATTCTAGCGCAACCGTCCGTGGCGCTGGTGGATCGCAACGTCGACAGCCGGGGGCCGGAATTCCGGGCCGCCGCCACCGAGTATCTCCAACACTTGTACACCGCCGAAATTCAGGAATTGATCGCCCGCAATGGCTATCGCCCGATCGATAAAGCCGTCCTGGCCCGCCATCGCCAGCAATATCCAGAAATCAAATTATTCACCATTAAAGAAGTGGCCACCAACTGGCCGGCCGCGCAGCGGCGGTTCTTTAGCGAAGACGGCATCTTCGATCGGATTTCCCATCCCTAACTCATGGCGGCCACACCATCATGCGCAAACGGCCTTTTCATGTTTTGCCAGGCTTCGGACTCACGATCGGGTATACCTGGGTTTATCTCAGCGTCATCGTGCTCCTCCCCATGTGCGCCCTCTGCCTGAAAGCCGGACAGATTTCCGGGGAGGAATTTTGGCGAATTATCACCAACAGCCGCTCGCTGGCGGCGTTCAAATTAACCTTTGGCGCGTCGCTGCTGGCCGCCTTGGTCAACGCCTTTTTCGGCACCATCCTGGCCTGGGTGCTCACCCGCTATTCCTTCCCGGGCAAGCAGGTGATGGATGCGCTGGTGGATTTTCCATTCGCTTTGCCCACGGCGGTTGCGGGGCTCACCTTATCCAGCCTCTTTGCGACCAACGGCTGGTTAGGCCGGTGGCTCGTACCCTGGGGCGTTCAGGGCGCGTTTACGCCGCTTGGGGTCGTCATCGCGTTAACCTTCGTGGGGCTACCTTTCGTGGTGCGCACTTTGCAGCCCGTGCTTGCCTGTTTGGAACCGGAGGTTGAGGAAGCGGCGGCTACGTTGGGCGCCAGCCGATGGCGGACGATGGGGTCGATCATTCTGCCCACGCTGTTCCCCACTATCCTGACAGGTTTCGCCCTGGCCTTCGCGCGCGCGGTTGGCGAATATGGATCGGTCGTATTCATCTCCGGAAACCTGCCCTATAAAACCGAGATCGCCCCCACGCTCATCATGATGCGGCTGGAAGAGTATAACTATGCGGGCGCCACCGCCATCGCGGTGGTGCTTTTGGTGGTTTCGTTCGTCTTGCTGGGCTTGATCAACTATCTGGAACTTTGGGCGGGCCGTTTTAATAAATAATCGATTATGTCCCACCCCTCGAACATAATGCGCCCCCCATTTCCCACCGCCTCCCGGGGCCGTGAAGATCCTCCCGTCATGCGGCTTCTGTTGATTGGCATGAGCATGGTTTTTCTTGCCGTCTTTTTGATCCTGCCGTTGGCTAACCTTTTTTACCAAGCCTTCGCCAAAGGTTGGACCCATTATTGGCAAGCCTTGAACGCGCCGAATTCCCACTCGGCCATGCGGCTCACTTTTTTAGTGGCCGCCATCACCGTGCCGCTCAATACCGTCTTCGGCATTATCGCCGCCTGGGCGGTGGCCAAATTCGATTTCCGAGGCAAGACATTGCTCGTCACGCTAATCGATCTCCCCTTCTCCTTTTCTCCCGTGGTTTCGGGCATGATGTTTTTAATGCTCTTCGGCATGCAAGGCTACTTTGGGCCCTGGCTGGAGGCGCACCACATCCGCATCGTTTTTGCGGTGCCCGGTTTGGTGCTGGTTACCGTCTTCGTCACTTTTCCGTTCGTCGCGCGCGAACTCATCCCGGTCATGCAAGCCACGGGGGTGGAACAAGAGCAAGCCGCCATGACACTCGGCGCCAGTGGCTGGCAACTGTTTTGGCAAGTGACCTTGCCATCGGTGAAATGGGGTCTGCTCTACGGCGTCATTTTGTGCAACGCCCGGGCGATGGGGGAATTTGGCGCCGTGTCCGTTATCTCAGGCCACATCACCGGGCTAACGGATACCATGCCGTTACGAGTGGAAAAACTCTATAACGAATACCAAGGGGCCGCGGCGTTCTCCATCGCCAGTGTCTTGGCGCTGCTGGCGGTGGTGACCCTTTTTATAAAGCAGTTTTTCGAATGGCGCGCGGCGCGCGATTCCCAAACCTAACCGCCTCGTTCCGTCGACATTCGCATGAGCATCACCCTGAGAAATGTCAGCAAGCAATTCGGCGCCGTGAGCGCGGTGCATGACGTCAGTTTCCAAGTGGAAGACGGCGAGTTGGTGGCGTTGCTAGGGCCTAGCGGAGGCGGCAAAACCACGGTGCTCCGAATGATCGCGGGCTTGGAAAATCCGGACGAAGGCGAGATCCTGATTGGCGGGCGCAACGTTACCAGCGTACCCGTGCAAAAACGCAACATCGGTTTTGTCTTCCAAAATTACGCGCTGTTCAAGAATATGACGGTGTTCAAGAACATCGCTTTCGGGCTAAAAATCAAACGCTGGAAAAAAACGGATATCGCCGCGCGCGTCGATGAGCTGTTGCGGCTATTCGATATCGAGGATTTAGGCAAGCGCCACCCACACCAGCTTTCGGGCGGCCAACGGCAGCGCGTCGCCATCGCGCGGG
>DBTJ01000099.1:5707-6229 GCA_002306985.1 Verrucomicrobia bacterium UBA1319 | reverse complement strand
GCTGCTCGACGAACCCTTCGGCGCGGTCGACGCCAAAATCCGCCAGGACCTGCGCGAATGGCTCGTGCGCCTGCATTACGACCTGAACGTGACCACCCTGTTCGTGACCCACGATCAAGAAGAAGCGATGGAAGTCGCCAAACGCATCGTGATTTTTTCCAAAGGCCGCCTGGAGCAAATCGGCGGCCCGCGGGAAATATACGATCAACCCGCCAACGAATTCGTCGCGCGGTTTGTCGGCGTCATGAATGTGTTGGAGTGCCGCGTGGCTAATGGATTCGCCGAGCATCAGGAATTGAAATTCCCGGTTCATGGCTATCCCGATGGCAGCCAGATTCGCATCGGGTTTCGCCCCTACGCGGTGCACGTGTCGCCGGATGTCACCCAGCATAATTATCAGGCCATCCTGCGGCGATGCTATTTTCTCGGTGTGCTTTTGCGGCTCGAATTGGAGTTGCCTTCCGGACTAATCGTGCGCAGCCGCATCACTAAAGACGACTACGTCCAACTGGGTTTAGCGGA
>DBTJ01000099.1:0-5446 GCA_002306985.1 Verrucomicrobia bacterium UBA1319 | reverse complement strand
TAGCGGAAGACCAGGAGGTCTCCTTTCAAATCCGGCAATTCCGGGTGCTAACGCAAGAAAACGGTTCGCTGCCGCCGGAGATGAACCCGCCGATTTCGGCTCCCCTCAATCTGGGTGAAAATATTTAACACCCCCCAATCGTCGAGCGCGCCGAACCGCTTTAACCGGTACTTCGCCCAAACGGACGAGAAAATAGAATTGCCGATATCCGCAAATGAGGGTCCACTTGAAGCCGGTCAGCCCATACCCATGAAATACGTAATGAAACAGAAGCTATTCTCCTGGGGCAACGACTTCGCCATCAAAAACGAAGCCGGCCAGGATGTCTTCTTTGTCGATGGCAAAGTGTTCACTTTACGCCAACAACTCGCCTTTCAGGATATGGCAGGTAATGAACTGGCCTTTATTCGTCAAAAACTGCTGGCATGGGGGCCAACCTATGAAATTTACCGGGCGGGAACGCTCGCGGCCGTGGTAAAAAAGCACCTCTTCACTTGCTTGCATTGCCGTTTTACGGTGGATATACCCGGGCCGGATGATTTGACAGCCGCAGGCAGCCTCTTGGATCACGAATACACCTTCGAGCAATCGGGAAAAACGGTAGCAACCGTCTCGAAAAAATGGTTCTCCTGGACCGATACCTATGGCGTGGATATCCAAGACGACTGTGACGATCTCCTAATCCTCGCTAGCACGGTAGTTATCGACTTAGCCTGCCACGGAAAGCAATACTCTGGTACCAACGGCAATTAGAGTTACACGCGCTCCGTCAAGCTCATGGTTCCGTCATCACAGGGCGCGCGCGAAGGCATGAAACCGACGCCAAGCCACTCTCCTGAGGCTTTCGCCGCCGCAACACCAACTCGCCAATCATACGGGCGGCTTCGTCATACGAAACTACGTCCGTATTGATGATCAGGTGGTAGAGTAACGGATCATCGATATCTCGCTTGAAATACTTCTTCAAATATCGTTTCCGTTGGTGATCCAGTCGATCGACTAAAGCCAAGGCGTCTTTATAGGATAATTTAAACAATTCGGCGGTATGCTCCGCGCGGCGGGTTAAAGTGCCCACTAAGCGCACGTGAACCGTGTTTTTTAATTTGGATGCGATCACGGGCGCGCCTCGCCCCACAAGGATCACGTTTCCCATTCTAGCCAAACGAAGAACGGTTTCGGTTGTATGCTCTACGAGCGTCCAAGCTGAGGGATGCAACCCTAGAAGCTCGCCCACCGCATCATCGATTTCGGAGATTTTGCCTTCCGGCATGTATTGCGCGAGTCGGGAAGGCAGATGGTGATCCTTGAGAATCTCTTCAACAAGGTTTTTGTCGAACACGGTCCAGGGGCAATGGTCCCCCTCCTCTTGAGCCTCGAGGTAAGCCGCCAGTTTCTCGGCGATAGAATGTGCGCCAGAACCCGTTTGACGGGAAAGGGTAATTGCTGGCCGTTCGGAGACGACTCTATTGCCTTCACCTAAAGGTTTTCCGTCGGATATTTGACAATCGATAAAGGCTTTGCACTTCTCCATGGAGATCGATTCCATCATAAAGCTCCCTCCTTTCTGACAGTAAACGACACTACCCGCGCATCATAATACATTCTTCAGTTGTTCCCATAATATACGCCTGCTTAAGTTTAAAAACAAGCTACCCGCGAAACGAGCGTGGCATGGCGAGGAAACAGTAACTGAAGACTACCTCGTTATAACCGCCACCAGCTTTTACCGTTCCCGGTTTTGGGCTGGCTTTCTTGCTGACGTTGATTACGAAATTGGCTGACCAAGAGCTGGCTGCGCGCCGCCGTCAGGGCCATGATAAACTCATCATAACTCTGGTAACGATCTTCCGGGCGCTTAGCCATGGCGCAGACCAGGGCATCACTGGTCGGAATCGTTATTTCGGGAACCACTTGATTGGGGGGCGTCAAAGGCGTATGCACATGCGCCAGGATGACTTCATCCACCGTCGGCGCCTCAAAGGGCACATGGCCAGTGATGGCATGATACAGGGTGCCAGCCAAGCTATACATATCGGAGAGAAAATCCTCGCGTTCACGTTTGATCTTCTCGGGCGCAATATAGTATGGGGTGCCCCACACCGCCGCTTCGTCTTCGGCGCCTGAATCCGCTTTTCGTGCCAGGCCGAAATCCACTAATTTGGGTTCACCTTCGGCATTGCACAGAATATTGCCCGGTTTGATGTCTCGATGCAGCAGATTGTGCTTTAAAGCGAGATTCAAAGCGGATGCAACCTTGATGCCAATATCCAGCACGTCCAATTCGGGCACCCGGTGTTCGCGCTCAATCCGATTATCGAGGCTACCGCAATCCGCCAATTCCATGACGAGAAATCGTTGATCACCGACTTCTTCGTAGGCATAGATGTGAACAATATTCGTATGGTTGAGGGCGGCACCCGCACGAGCTTCACGCAAAAAGCTTTGCAGTGATTCCGGATTATTGGCCAGCTCTGCTTTCATCAACTTGACGGCCACTTCTCGCTCCAAAGTGACATCGTAAGCCCGGTAAACGGTACCCATGCCGCCGGCGCCAACAAAATTGCGTAATTCAAATTGCGCTAATTGCATCGGCATCATGACTGCGTAATTGCAACGGCTGCAAGGCACCGTGCTGAGCGGGGCGAGCTCCGGCGATAGAA
Source organism: Verrucomicrobia bacterium UBA1319 (assembly GCA_002306985.1). Classification (GTDB taxonomy): domain Bacteria; phylum Verrucomicrobiota; class Verrucomicrobiia; order Limisphaerales; family UBA1319; genus UBA1319. Next base: position 2,786 of record DBTJ01000099.1, on the reverse strand, counting down.
ACACCTTGGCCCCGCACCCAGCGCAAGTAACCATTCGCAGCGACTTGCTCGTATTTTGAATCACCGCATTCACAATAGTAGTAAGAGCATAATTTGTTCCAGCAACAAATGATGGGGCACCCTGGCGCCCGGGTTTAGACCCTTATTGTTCGCTCTTTTATTTAATTAATTGCCATTGTCCCCCAGCTACTTGAAGCATCACTAAGGAATCCACACTCAAACCGCAATGATCGCTGGCGGACAGATTGTAAATTCCGCTTACTCCCACATAGTTCTTAGTCTGTTCAATGGCGTCACGCACGGCCTCCGGTTCTGTTCCCGCCTTTTTCATCGCGTTGAATACCAATTGCACAGCATCCCAAGCATACCCCGAATGCGTGCTTAATCCAGTCAAACCGCGTTCCCGATAGGTTTGGATAAAATCCAGCACCACGACCCGTTGGGGATCCGACTCGGGCAATTGCTCCGCCGCCATTAGCCGGGTGGATGGCATGCGAGTGCCATCCGCCGCCGGACCCGCTAATTTAATATAATTCGAATCCGGTTGTCCATGACACTGGAACAAAGGAATGTTGATATTAGCTTGGCCGGCATTTTTCGCTACGATAGCGCCGGCAGATCCGATGGTCCATACCACAATCGCCGAAGGCTTTGCCACCGCAACTTTGGATAATTGGACCGTCATATCCGCGTCCTTAGGATCAAACGACTCTTGAGCGACAATCGTGATCCCACGGGTGGCGGCCATGGATTTCAAATAGCCATCGCCTTCCTGGCCGAATTTGTCCGCTGCGCAAAGGAGGGCAATTTTATCTAATTTATTCGCGTTTAAGTATTTAAACAAACACTCAACCGCCGTGCTCGTGCGTTGCGGGGTTTTAAAAACCCATTTACGTGTTTCTTTCACCGGCGCGTCGCCACCCACGCAGGCAACCATGGGTATTTTGGCTTCTTCAATAGTTTTCATGCAAGCCATCGCCGCACCCGTCGTGGTAGGCCCAATAATGGCAACCACCTTATCTTTGTTTAACAACCGTTTAAGGGCGACGACAGCCTGTGATGGATCACTCTGCGTATCAGCAATTACCAACTCAATCAGGCGGCCATTCAAACCCCCTTCCTGGTTCAAGCGAGCCACCATCATTAAGGCGACCTCCTTGGTTGGCACCCCAATCTGCTGGGCGGGACCAGTCAGATCAAACAGTCCTCCTAAACGAATCGGTTCGGCGGCCGATATGGCCAGACAAGCAGCAAACCAAGCTAATACCATCAATCCAAGTCGTTTCATTTGAAACCTCTGTGAAATTATTCGCGCGATTTCCTCCATTATAAAACCTTCCAGCTTAATGTCCAGCCTCGGTAATCATCCAAAATGGTCGTTAACCATAAAGCCTAGCCCAATATTTCTTATAAGATTTTTTAAAGATTCGTCCGGGAGAAACGTCTAAACTTGACTCGGAGCGTTTCCCGTGAAATGATGATGGACTAGTGTAGTCTGCAAAATGTAAGGCATCGAAGTGACAAATATGGGTAAATCGAAGGCGGCCAAAACCGAGGTTAAGACCGGAGTCAAAAAGCAGGCGCCGAAATCCGCTCCTGCTTCATCGGCTGCGGCAAATACGGTCGCGTTGCACAAAAAAGCATACGCTGCGGCCCACGCTCGTGGCGAGCGTGTTGCGCCGCCGCACCCGGTCGTTTCTCCCTCCGCGAATACGCCGACCGGTCCAGTGGACGCCAATTCGCAAAAGTTTGATCTCACCGAGAAGGTGAAAGAGTTGGTCCGCCTTGCCCAGGAACAAGGATATCTAACTTACGACGACATTAATGACGCCTTGCCGGATGGCATCGTAACTCCGGACGATGTCGATGAAGTTTATGCCAAGTTAGCGGCGTTGGAAATCGAAATTGTCGATCAAGCCGAGGTAGATCGCGTTAAACAGCCCGAGGTCGAAGAGGAAGAAGACGACAAAGATCGCTTGGACGTGCTGGACGATCCCGTGCGCATGTATCTGCGACAGATGGGTAAAGTCCCATTGTTGACCCGCGAACAGGAAGTGGAGATTTGTAAGCGTATCGAAGATGCCGAAAACCAAGTCCGCCGCATCATTTACAGCCTCGGTTTCGCCGCCAAAGAGCACATCGCGCTGGCGGAAAAACTCCTTTCCGAACCGCCTAAAGAGCGGTTTGACCGCGTAATCGTCGATAAAAAGATCGAAGGGCGGGAAAACCATCTTAAAGAGCTGCGTCGTTTGGTGAAGAAGGTTCGTGGCATGGACCAGGACGTAGATGACAAATACTCCGAATGGCAACGTTCCGCCGAAACCTCCAAGAAGGAAAAGCTGCACAACGAGTTTAAAAAGCTCGATCAAAAACTGCAGGCTACCTTTCAGAAGTTTTTCTATAAGCAAAAAGTGATCGAGGAGATGATCACGGTTTCCGAAAACATTCACGATAAGCTGCAATCGAGCTTGCGCACCATCAAAGAGTTGGAAGCTCAAAAGAAGCACCCGCAGACTTTGGCCATTATCGAGTCGGAACAACGCAAAATCAAAGCGTTGGAAGAGTTCGTCCGGATGCCTTCCGAGCAGTATTTGAAAGCTTTCAGTGAAGTGAAGCAATTCGCCCACAAAGCGCATCAGGCAAAAACCGAGATGGCCGAAGCGAATCTGCGGCTGGTGGTGAGCATCGCCAAGAAATACACCAATCGCGGGCTGGCATTCCTGGATTTAATTCAGGAAGGCAATATGGGGTTGATGAAGGGCGTCGAAAAATTCGAATACCGCCGC
>DBTJ01000192.1 GCA_002306985.1 Verrucomicrobia bacterium UBA1319 | reverse complement strand
ATGGGCGGAGTCAGCTTGGGGGAATTCGCCCGTCTAGCGCTGGCTTTGTTGGCCACCATGTTTCAGTCGTTGGGTGTAGCCATGTATATCTCCGCCTTATGCCGGGAAACCCAGGCGGCTTTGCTGGGCACGTTCTTTGTTTTGCTCACCCTGGCAGGCGTGTTTCCAATGCTCTGGTGGCTGATTAACGTCCGAGTCCCAGGCGCGGATTGGCTCTTGCTTCCCTCGCCGGGCTATACTTTGCGCGCGGCGGTTTACTTTTCTTACCAAGTCCCGAAGGGTGCCGCCGAGTTTTGGCTTTCTTTCTCCGTGGTTTGTTTGTCAGGCATGGCTGGGTTGGCGCTGGCTAGCTCTCATCTCGCAAAGGTCTGGCATGAACAATCTCCCATTCAAAACTTCCGCCTTTTGCGAATCTGGCGAGCGCGCGTAACCCGCGCGGTGGCTTGCGAAAAGCAGCGGAAGCCCAGCCTGAATGCCAACCCCTATGCTTGGCTCGCCCACCGCGATCCCGGTTGCGCAATGTACTCTTTACCAATGCTCTGGCTGGCGATGCCGATTTGGTTTCTTGGGCTGCTTTGGGCGATCATCGCCGCCAAAAGCGTAAAACCGACCATCTTCATCTTTTGCCTATTGGGCGCCTACACATTCCATCAGGTGGCGAAATTGCTGCTGGCTATAGAAGTTACCCGTCAAGTGATGCAAGACCGCCAAAACGGTAACCTCGAATTATTACGCACCACCCCGTTGCCCGCCACCGACATCGTGGCCGGCGTTCGTTTCTCAACCCGTCTAAAGTTCAATTCCCTGCGCCGCTGTCTGCTGGCGATGAACGGCCTGCTCTTTCTTTCAGTCCTCTTTTTTCACCAGCGACTAAGCATTAACGTCGATCGGGAACTCGCTATTTTCCTCCTTATTTTCGTGTGCGGAATGCTTTTATTGCACTATGATTGCCGCGCGATTTTTCAAACAAGTTTGGCCAGCGCCTTGGGAGCCAGGCAACCGAATCGCGCCGCGCTCTTCGCCATGGGGAAAGTCATGGGCGCAGCCTGGCTAGCGATTTTTCTACTGGTTTTCTTCATCTTAGGAGGTGGAGGCAACGATACCGTAATGACCACCTTTATGCTCGTGTGGACTACTTTGAGCATCCTTTGGGATAGGGTGCTGACGCGGCACGCCCAGCGGGTCATCCAACGCTGGATTCAATCGCCCACTTGAAAACCAGCCCGCCATTCCCCGGAGATCCCTGATGGGGGCCAATGTTATTTCAACTTTTAACACTGCTTTGCATCGGTTTTATGTGTCTTTTCGTATTCCAGTTATCTCAAGTAATTATATCGGCTATAGAATGGGCTTATGATCCGGCTAATGCGAACCTCCTACCTGGCAAGATCGACGAAAACCGGACCGGCTTAATGAGTTTGAAGGCCCCGAACACAACGAACCCCTGAGAAATCCAGCGGCGATTCCAAAACCCGCAACAAATTAAAGCAAAACCGTATGTCCGCCCTCAGGACTGCCACTTACAGACGGTGGGATAGAATGCAATTCTTGGACAGAAATTGGGTTGTCCGACCGGGTGTGAACGAGAGAAGATGTCTCCAGCGGCCTCTGACCGGGTGAGTAACGCCGCCGAGTTGCCAAAGAGCCGACAGGATTTGTATTCCACCCCACCGTCTTGGCGGTAAAGGGCTTTGAACCCACGGATCGAGCGTCCGTGCCGACGAAACAATGACCGTGGTGAAACGAATCGTTCAGGCTTATTTGCCGCTGAAATGCCGAGATTATTAGCAGTGAATGTCCCTAAATCAGGTTTCCCCCCGACCCGGCTCGCGCATAGCCGCGCGCAATCCCTGGAGAAACTTTCTATTCGCTGCCCACCCAAAATACAGGTCTACTACCACGCCCACACCGAACCAGAAAGCAATCAGGTTAAGTCGAAAGGGATTGCCGTTGTTGACGACACTGAGGAAAATCACCAGCGTCAAACTCAGCCAGGATGGTAACAGGATGCGGCACAAAACCGCTGAAGCGGCCCGGTAGCGAGTGATGCTTCGCAAGGCGAACCACATACCAGTCCGGCTAATGGCCCAGCAATCCAAGCCTAAGACCCCTGCGCCGCCACCAAAAAAGACCAAAAAACAGTAATTATCAGGCCCATCCATGGATAAAGATTTTGCGCGCAGCAGAACGAACAGGAATAGCACTAGATTGCAAAAAATCATAAATAAGACAGGTCGATAAAAGCACCGTATAAGGGCCATTCTCTGACCCGTCAATATTTCACTCTCAGTCAAGGGGGAGACCAGCAACAGTTCCAGATTGCCATTTCTCCGGTCTTCGGAAAACTGGCGCACCGCTTCAAGCGCCACTAATAATTTAAGGAGCTGGTGGGCCAGGTAGGCGAGAAACAGGCCAATAATTAGCCATTTGATAAGCCATCGAGAGGTGTCGAGTTTCCATATCAACGCGCCCGTGAAGGCCAAAACCGCGGGTAGCATCAGGGCCGCCACCAGCCAAGCCAGCCGACTAGGCGAACGATCCCGCCGCGCCAGCCACATCACCGGATTCACGGCCAGCATATTTTGTCGCCGCAAGGCTTGGGAAACGCTGGCAGCCAACGCGGGTTTGGACCTCCGACCTTGCGGCAACTGGGACGCCCCCGCCAGCCAGCGTTCCCAACGTCCGCCAGTGATCATCGTCCGCGAAGCCAAAAACAAAAAGCCGGCCCCCATCAAAACGATCATGCCCACGGATTCCCAATACATCTCCCCACCGCTACGCAGCGCGAAAAACGAATTGGAACTTATCGCGAAGGCATAGGCCGGGCTGGCTAATAATAAAAGTTTCCCAACCATCGCCGGTACCACCCCAGAAAGGCCGACCCAAAACATCGCGGGACAGAGGCCGGTAAAAAACAACATGGCCATGAGCGTGCCCAACATGGTTCGATGGGTTTCCTGACTGAGCGTTGAAGCCAGTAAGCCCGCGGAAAGCGAAAAGAAAAGCGTCGCCAGCAACACCACGCCTAACCGACCCAACTCGGCGCCGGTGACACCCCCAAAAACAAGCGGCAGCGCCAGCATCGGCAGGCAAACCAATAAGCCGCTCAGGCCATGAAGAGAAGTCGCCGCCAACTTGCCCAACAGTACGTCAAGCGGGCTTAAATCCGCCAGGAATAGCAACCCCAGCGTGCCTTCGCGTTTTTCCTCGCTGAGGCAATCGGCGGTGAGAAACACGCCCGCCATCAGGGAATAAATCAAACCCAACACCCCCAAGCCCAAAAAAACCGTTTTACCCAAGTTGAAGGCTGAAGTGCCAGCCCCTCTCAAACCTACCAAGCTCAACAAAATCAGCATACCCGCCAGCGCGACTAGCAGGCGCGCCCGATGCGTGGCCGGACGCCGGGCGGCCACCCTCAACTCACGTTCAACAATGGGCAACAGAGTCATGCCGGGAATAACGGCGCCAAATTCAACGATCCGGCCCGCCAGCCTCAGTCACGGAAAGCGTGTAAAAATAGCGGGCTCGGGCATATGGTCAAAATGATCTTTTGACTATTATTTGCAACTCTTTCGTGCGATTCCGCCCGATATTTCCACGCTTGCGGTGGACCCAGCAGTCGTATTTTTTCATCCGGCAGGTCTGGACCTGTCCGTGAGATGATCGTTTACTTAAGCTCGGGACATTCGACCGATTGGAAAAGCCACCTCTCACCCAAGACCGACCCAATTCTCGACCAACTGGCTCCATTCGATTGACGCCGCGAGGGCAAGACTGCGTGGCAACCCAGCTGAATCCAATATTCAATACACCTTGCCAGCCGGCGCCAAAAGTTCCAGGGATACCCATCCGAAGCGAAGTGAATCACGATCGGACGCCGGGCAAATTGGTTAAAACGACCTAAACACAACTATACGCTTAGTCTGCGCCCCGTTGCATTTGGCTGGCCTAAACCAAGCCTGCCTGGCAATAATCGCAACATGAATCCTAGCGCCATTTTAAAAACTGCTTGGCTTTGCGCCGCAGCCCTGGTCGCCATCCATGCCAACGCCGTCACTCCGGACGCCCGGGAATATGGCTTGCGACAAACCTGGGCGGCTTCCCTATCCCCGGCGGCGGGTCCCGCGCCCATTTCCTTCCTTTGCGACGGCAAGCCTGGCTCTGACTTGGCTGGCGGGTGGACGGTCCACACCAATCCCCCAGCGGCTTTACCGGGCGGGGGGGAATCCCGCGAGACGGTTTACCGTCATGCCGGCGCCGCACTGGAAGTGCGGGTCGCCACCAAAACTTTTGGGGATTTCCCGGCGCTGGAATGGGTGGCCAGGATTAAAAATACCGGGGATAAAGCCTCGCCCCTTTTGGAAAACATCCAAGCGATAAGCGCGGCCTTCGCGTTACCCGGCGATAAAACCGCCACCCTGCACTGGGCTGACGGCGGCGTGGCGTCCTTTGACGATTTCGCGCCCCACGCTTCCGATTTGAAACCCGGAGCTCCTTTCTCGATGCGCCCCGGCGATGGACGGTCTTCGAGCGAGATTCTTCCCTTCTTCAACCTCGAAGGAACCGGAGGCGGAGTGGTGCTGGCGCTGGGCTGGAGCGGGCGCTGGTCGGCTGATTTCGCGGCCGCCACCAACGGGCAAGTGCGGGTCCAGGCCGGGCAAGCCCTCACTCATTTGCGATTGCATCCCGGGGAAGAAATCCGCACGCCAAGCGTATTGGCCTTGTTTTACCAAGGCGACCGGTGGCGCGGGCAAAACCTATTGCGCCAATTTATCCTCGCGCATCATCGGCCCGCGCAAAACGGCAAGCCCATGGTGTCTCCCATCACCTGCGGCAACTGGGGCGGCACGCGCGCGGCGGTGCATTTGGATAACATCCGCAACTTCGTTCGGGAGAAACTCCCGATCGAATACTACTGGATCGACGCGGGCTGGTACGGCGAGCCCAATAATGACGTAGGCGCCCAGTGGTCGCAAAACACGGGTCGCTGGATCATCCGTAAAGAGGTGTATCCCGACGGATTCAAACCCTTGAGTGACGAGCTGAAACAGTCGGGGCGCAAACTCATGCTCTGGTTCGAACCGGAGCGGGTTTGTCGCAACACGCCTTGGCATCTGGACCACAAAGATTGGGTGATCGACCGCGGCCAAGGCGATCTGCTCATGAATCTGGGCCTGCCGGAAGCCTGCCAGTTCGTGACCGATTTCGTTTCCCGCCGGATCGATGAATACGGCTTAGGCTGTTACCGGCAGGATTTTAATTGCGATCCCCGGGCGTATTGGGAGAAAAACGACGCCCCGGACCGCCAGGGTATTAGCGAAATCCGTCATATCGAGGGCCTCTATAAATTCTGGGACGGCATCCGCGAACAGCATCCCGACCTGATCATCGACAATTGCGCCAGTGGCGGGCGCCGTCTGGATCTGGAAACCATCGGCCGCGCCACCCCGTTCTGGCGCACGGACGGTCCCCGCGATGCCATCGCCCACCAGTGCCACACCTACGGTTTGCTGGCGTGGATTCCTTTGAGTTCAACCAGCCAGGACAACGCGGGCGATGATTACGAATTTCGCAGCAGCATGAGCAGCAGTCTCTGCATTAACTGGGAGCATTCGGGCGACGGCCCGAGCGAACCCATCCGCGCTAATTTCCCGTGGGAGTGGGCTCGCCGCACCTTCGATACCTATCTCGCGATTCGCGATTACTATTATGGCGATTACTACCCGTTGACCCATTACACCAAGTCGGCCGAGGATTGGATGGCCTATCAACTGGACCGGCCCGACCAAGAACAAGGCCTGATTACGGTATTGCGCCGGCCACAATGTATTTATGAAGCGGCACGCCTACCCATCCGCGCCTTGGAGCCAACCGCCGTCTATACGTTTAAAAACCTGGACACCGGGGTGGAAAGCCGCCTCACCGGGGCGCAAGCCGCTCAACCGGGTCTGCCGGTGGGCATTACACAACGGCCGGGCTCGGCGCTAATCGTATACCGGAAAGCCAAGTAGCAGGTGCGTCATCCGCCGAACGAGCCAGCTTGGTTTGATTAAATCCATGCCCAGCGCCTACGGTTTTGCGCCAAACCGGCCGGCGCTGGGATGATCAAACCAGGGCAATTTCAGAGGCGAACGAAGGGCGAACCGCAGGGTTGCGGTGTACGAAGTAAAACGAAAGGATGCGCGTTCGGGCGCAAGAAAGAAAAAGCGGCCAGAGCAAACCCTCCGCTCGGAAAAGTGCGAATCTCCCATGAACATCGACGGGCATTCGCATTAGCCAGCGGAGGGCGGGCGGTTAACAACGGCTGGTTTTGCGGCGCCAAAAGCCGCTAAGAGTTTGGATCGCGCATGAAAGCCACACCATCGACAGGAAACCGATAATGAGCGTTTGGCTGAGCGCGGGAAAAGAATAAACGAGGAAAGCGACACCGCCGCAAAAAAGAGTGGCCTTGATCAAATCCGACATGTTCATACTATTTTATATCGGCCAAACGTGGAATTCTTCAATCCCTAAACACTACGATAACGATAACCTTTTCAAAACGTAACTTGGCGTTTCAATTCGACCCGAGCCATCGTAGAGAGGTGCTATCATACCCGCGCGGTCAAAGGAATTCGGCACGGCCAACGCGTGAAAAAGCCGAGGCATGCGCCAGATTCACGCACCTTAACCGCTGGAGACTTTGAGTTTGGCCAACAATCCAGTAGTGGATTTCCCCGCCACCATCGGGAGAATCGCAATCCGCCCCCCACCCTGCTCGACCGCTTGGCGCTCCTCGGGATTGAGCGTATCCACCGTGTAATCGCCGCCTTTGACATAAATGTCCGGTTCAGAAAGCGCTAAAAACGCCGTGGCCCGGACTTCATGAAACACGGTTACCCCGCTTACCGATTCGAGCGCGGCCAGCACCACGGCCCGATCGAGTTCACAATTCACGGGCCGGCCGGCACCTTTCAAAGACCGAACCGAAGCGTCGCTGTTCAACCCGATTAATAACGCATCCCCCAGGTTTCGAGCCGCTTCCAAATAAGTAACGTGCCCGGGATGCAACAAATCGAAACACCCATTGGTCACCACCAGACACTGGCCCGCCGCGCGTAACCGCTGGCGCCAAGCTGGCAATTCCTCGAGGGAAATGACTTTTGATCGCAGATTGAACACTCGGTCATTCTGCCCCTACGGATTAGTTTTGACAACGGCCAAAAATGCGCCAAACTGGCAGAGAAATTGCTCATTTTGTCCTGTTCGACCAATGTCAGCCCTGGAAATTTTGTAACGGAAAGGCCGTTGACACTGGTTTGGTGAATGTTTAGGCTTGGGTTCTAAATTTAACGGAAATAGTAACGATGCTCTTAAGAATTTCACTCATTGTTGCCATCCTGGCAGGTTTGGGAGCGGTAGCCGTCACCCAACTCAAGGTTTCCACTGGCATAACGGACTTAATCACCGCAAGGGATGATTATAAGACCAAAATGGAGACTTCGCAGACCGAGGTGGCTACGCAAAAGAAGAACCTCAAGAATACAAATGATAAGCTGACCTCCGCGAGCAAACTCCTGTTTGTGGTGACTAATGAGTTGGCTACGGCCACTCAAACCGCCAGCCAGCAGCAAAAGCGGGCGGATGATTTGGCTACAACCTTGGAAAAAGTCACCAATGAGCGCAATGCGGCGCAAACGGATTTGGCTGGCTATAATCTGTTGGGAGTAAAGCCGGAACAAATTAAGGAGTTGATGGCTAAAGTGAAGCAGACGCAGCAGGAACGCGATGCTTTCGTCGGTGAAAACGAAGTGCTCTTGCGGAATAACCGCAAGTTACAGGCGGAACTCTCCAATTATTTGGACCCCAACGCGGCGGTCGTGATGAAAGCGGGGCTCAAGGGTAAGGTGGTCGCGGTGGATCCTAAATGGAATTTCGTGGTGCTGGATATCGGAGCCGAACAGGGCGCGTTGGAACGGGGCGAAATGCTCGTGAATCGCAACGGCAAATTGGTGGCTAAAATCCGCATCACCGGCGTTGAAGCCAAACGTTCCATCGCTAACGTGATGCCGGAATGGCGCTGGTCGGATGTCATGGAAGGCGATCAAGTTCTTTACTAAGCATGAGGGATTGGCGCCAAAAATGCCGAGTATGGGTGTGTTCAGCCTTACTCGCCTCCGCGTTAGCTACTCTAGCGGGTTGTTCCACGGAAGATCCCGAAAATGCTTCCGCCCGGCCTTGGAATGCGCCGAAATCCTGGGAAAGCGGTTTACCTTCCAGCATGTTTGAAGGCCGCTAAAACCCGCTAAAATCAATTTGAAGAGGACGGCTTCGGCCGTCCTTTTTCATTTTCCGAAGCGGCGCGACTCCCCTTCCCCGCTTCCTCTTCCTCCCACCGGGATTCGGCCAACCAGCGAGGCTACACCGTTAAATCTTTTCCCGTGGTGGTCACAGTCAATTTGCCATGCTTGACCCCCTTGGCGGCAATTAACTCGTCGGCGATCGTCTTGATCACCGCCGCCTTGCCTTTCACGGCGAGAACTTCCAAACAGTTGTGATGGTCCAAGTGTACATGCATGGTGGATATGATCACTTCATGATGATCGTGCTGGATGTCGGTAAGCACCGCCTGGACGTTTTGTTTATGGTGATCGTAGACGAGCGTGATGGTGCCCGCGATCTCCTCGTTGCCGGACTTTTGACTATGCGCCACCCATTCGTCGCGGATCATGTCCGCCACCGCTTGCGAGCGATTATCATATCCCTTTTCCTCCAGCATGCGATCCAACTGCCGCATGAGTTGCGAAGGGATCGAAACGGTAAACCGCGCCACCAATTCATCTTTCATGATCGTCCAGTTTTCTCTCATCCTAGGCGGCGCGCGATCCCTGTCAACCGATCCGCGACGATCCCCGCGCGAGTTTCCGGAGCTCGCCGGTTAACTCCCCGGAGTTAAGTCCGGTCCGGCGAACGTTACTTTCACTCTCCGCGCCCGCCGAGTTTTGTAATCATACGATATATATATTTCGTCATACCACAAATAGCGGTATTACCATTAAATATGAACATCATAGTCAGAAACCTCCGGCAAAGCC
>DBTJ01000137.1:17570-17918 GCA_002306985.1 Verrucomicrobia bacterium UBA1319 | reverse complement strand
GTATTAGAAAATATAATAAATAAGTAATTAGAGTAAGGTTTTGCTTGTTTGCGTGTAGATACGGTCAAGGTAAGAAGAATTGTTCCGCAGGCATATCCGCGAGTAATAGCAGGCGCTTAAGCTGAGCTGGTTTGTGGGAGCCTCTGACAGGCGGTTGCCATAGATTCTTGAAGTGGGCACCGAAAACCATGAAAAAGGGATATACTGGAGCGCGACCTAGTGCTGAAGTCGGGCATTGAAGGCTAAACAACTAAAGGATGCATGTCCCGTTTTTGAAGAGGGGAAGCGGAGTGAAAGAAGAAGGTAGGCGGGGGGGGAAACAAAAAAGGCACCCGCAAGGGTGCCTTT
>DBTJ01000137.1:16630-17361 GCA_002306985.1 Verrucomicrobia bacterium UBA1319 | reverse complement strand
AAGGCACCCGCAAGGGTGCCTTTTGTTGTTTTAAAGTAGGAAAGATTACTTTATTGCCGCAGATGCGCTGGTGGCAATACCCTTATAGGGAAGCATAATCAAATTGTTCGCGTCGCCTGAATTGCGCAACTGCTCTTTCAGACGTGTGCTGCTTAGGCCTTGAACGCTACCATCACCCAGGGCTACGTTGCCGTTGTTTTGGTGCATATCATCCGCCCAGCCCGCACCACCCGTTGAAGGTTGGTTTGTGCCTAATTTGCCATAGATTGAAGAGGACGGATCCTTCGCCATAGCAACGCCGCCACTTGCCGTCGAATTTGTAACGTTACGATCAAACGAAAGAATCATGCTGGGATAAGTTTCCTGAGCTTCAATGCCTAGACCATAGCTAATGCAAGAATTACCCCAGGCGGTAAGGTGACTATCCCAGTTGGTGGCTTCCGTTTTGTTATCGGTGGGGCAGATGATGATTTTGGGCGTGCTCAACTCATTCGAAAGACTACGGTACGTGAGAAAAAGATACTTGGCGTAAGTCGATCCCATCCATTCTTGTGTTCCACCGGAGTTAGTGTTCACGTTCATGGGGAACGAATCCTGATTGTCGGTAGCATAGGTTCGGAAGGCCAAGCCTACGTTCTTCAGGTTGTTGACGCATTTGATGCGCTGGGCTTTAGATTTGGCTTTGGCCAAAGCGGGCAGCAACATACCCGCCAGAATGGCGATGATGGCGA
>DBTJ01000137.1:0-16368 GCA_002306985.1 Verrucomicrobia bacterium UBA1319 | reverse complement strand
ATGATGGCGATGACCACCAGTAGTTCGATGAGGGTGAAAGCCCCCAGTTTTTTTCTAAAAATGTTGTTCATAGTTACATTGTGTTTGGGTTAACGTTGTGCGCACTCTAAACAATCTTCAGATTGTGTCAAAATTTTTCTGCGCCATTTTTTCTAAGAGCAGCGGCCGTGCCAACTTTCCCGCAGTTACCTGGGGTTGCTTGGTTTTGTTAAAAATAACGCTTTTTGGGCGTTTAAGCGCGCCATCCACGCGGGTTGCGTGAATTGCACGCGTCTTTTTCTCAAAATCCAACTGGCATTTGCCCTCAAAATCCACGGTGTTGAAATTTCACGCGCTCTGGGCGGGCTGTTATCCTGCCGTAATGACCAAATAATTGCGTTTCCCTTTGCGTAAAAGCAAATGTTTTCCAAATAAAAGTTCCGCGTGCTTAACGGTTCTTTGAATTCCGCCTTCGCGTACATTGTTAATATAGATGCCGCCGCCTTCGATATCTTTGCGGGCTTGGCCCTTGGACGCGCACAAACCCGTTTCGGCCAATAACTCCACTAACGAGGCTCCTTCCCCTTCAAAACGAGTAGGCGCAAGGACTTTGGTGGGGACTTCGCCGGCGACATCGTTAAAGGTCTGCTCGCTGACTCCCTCCAAACCGCCACCGAAGAGGATTTCACTGGCACGTACGGCGTCATCCAAGGCAGCAGTCCCATGGAGCATGACGGTAACCTCTCGCGCCAAGGCTTTGTGGGCCGCTCGGGCTTCTGGCTTCTCAGTATGTTGACGCGCAAGGTCTTCGATGACCTCATGGGAGAGAAAAGTAAAGTATTTCAGAAAGCGGATTACGTCGCGGTCATCCACTCGAATCCAGAACTGGTAAAAGCGGTAGACACTGGTTTTCGCCGGATCGAGCCAGATGGCGCCGGCCACGCTCTTGCCAAATTTACTGCCGTCCGCGTTGGTAATTAAAGGTAAGGTAAGACCGAAGGCTGTGCGTCCCAGTTTCTTGCGGCACAATTCCATGCCGGCGGTGATGTTGCCCCATTGATCGCTGCCCCCAATCTCCAATTCGCAATCGAATTGCTGGCACAAATGATAAAAATCATTTGCTTGTAGCAACATATAACTAAACTCCGTGAAACTAATGCCCGTTTCGCGGTCTTCCATGCGGGCCCGGATGCTTTCCTTGGCCATCATGGAGTTCACGGTGAAATGCTTGCCGATATCGCGGAGAAAATCCAGAAAACTGACAGGCGCAGTCCAAGTAGCATTGTCCAGCAGGCGCGCGGGGTTGGCGGCGGCGTTAAAATCGAGCATCTTTTTAAGCTGTTCTTTAACGCTGGCGATATTGGCGGCGAGGGTATCGCGGTTGAGCAGTTGGCGTTCGACGGTTTTTCCACTGGGATCACCGATCAATCCAGTTGCACCGCCAGCCAAAGCGATCGGGTGGTGCCCAAATTGTTGAAAACGGCGTAGCGTAAGCAAGGGCACTAAATTGCCCACATGCAAACTGTCGGCGGTTGGATCAAAACCGCAATACAGCGTGGTGGGGCCCTTCGCGAGGCGTTTCTTTAATTCCTCGGTATCCGTGCAATCGGCAATCAGCCCGCGCCAGGCCAAATCTTCAAAAACATTCATTGCCGCACATTTAGGCCCGCCGAAGGAAAAGGCACAAGGCGATTTTCACGGGCTTGGCGCGAAATATGTAAAAGTGACGAGCTCTATGCTTGACCCGAAAGAGGTTTTAGGGTTGGATGCCACCAGTCGCGAGCCAACGTAGCTCAGTGGTAGAGCAGCTCATTCGTAATGAGCGGGTCGCTAGTTCAATCCTAGTCGTTGGCTCCACTATTTTCTTTCCAAACTATTCCTCATCCTCCTCGATTGCTTTGGGCGAGACGAGGTATTTATCCCACAAATCTTTTTGGACGAATAATATAAGAAAAACGGCGGGGCGAGGGCGATGGCCAAAAAAACCGGCGTTTTGATAATTGGTTCCGAGGGCGGCTTCCAACGCCGGCTCAAATTGAGGCGAGGCAATGATGACTGGGGCTCGGGGATCAGATGGGATTTGGTTATACCAACCGACGCGCTCCATTTTTCTAAAATACCACGGTAGCGGCCAATAGTCGCCGGCTTGCGGGAAGAATTCGCTACCTTTAGCGATTACCCGCACCAGCATCCGGTCTTTATCAGGATGAAGTCTGGCGAGGTTTTCCACTTTGCGGGCCAGTCGCACCAAATCCGTGCCGGTATGGGCGTAGACGTAGGGGTTAGTTATATCCGCGTAATAAACATAGTTGCCGCGATAGGCTTCAACCCCTAATTGAGATAATCCCAGCACGATCAAAGTGGCTACCAGGGTTCGTTTCAGCCGGGAAAGGTGGCGTTGCCAGAGAAAAGCGAAGCCCATGCCTGCGAGTAAAATCATGCCGTGGTAAAAACCCAGCAAACACCATGGGGTCTTATAAGGAATGGCAGCGTATGCGATCGTGATAAACAGGGTGAAGAAGGCGATAAAACGAAACCAAACGGGATTAGGTTCTCGGGGGATGGCGTTTTCCTCGGGGTTCTCCTCCGGGGCGGCCCCCATGAGGCTGCCCGCGATCGGCACCCGTCGCAAGGCGGCGCAAAAGCCGATGGCCGCCAAAATCAACACGATGGCTTCCGTCCATATGGGCCCTCGTCCCTGTCGCCGCCAAGCCAACAAATCCAGATAATAATACCAAGGGTGCAGGTGCGGGGAGTTGCCTTTTGCCCGACCGAACCAGGGAAGATAGGTTTTTAGCGAATCCAACGGCCCATCGGCATTGGTAAAGAATGAGGTAAAGAGGCTTATCCCCACGATGGCGGCCACGAGCATGGCGAACAGGATGTGACCTAGGTGCAAATGATCTCGCCATTCGAAGGAGAAACCATCCATAAAGGTGCCCCAAACCCAGACGGCTACGATGGCCATCGCCAGGGCGGCCAGCACGATGATGAACGTTTCCTTAGTGGCATACATCATGCCTATTCCGACGCCGAGCAGTGAGGCCCAGCGATAACCCGGTTTTTGGCAATAGCGCCAGCCGGCCACGATGGTTAGCAGAGTAAAGAATACGAAGGGGATTTCATGGATATAGTATCGGCTATAAAAAACCATGGCGGGCGAAACGGCGGTGAAAATGGCCGCCAACAATGTGCCCGTGGTACCCAGGGCATCGCGCGCCAGAAAGAGGAGCAAAACCAAACCCACGCCGAACAACACCGGCACGAGTCGGTAGGAAACGATTTGGGTGTCCGCAAAGCTTTTGGCCCCGCTGGCCCAGACAAGGGGCCAGGTGAGGTAATAAAGCGAAGGGCCGTGGTACTCATTGGGATCGTAGCGATACGCCCCCTGGTCCCACAGCCCTTTAAACTTGATCGTATGGACCGACTCGTCGGTATGCAACGGCCGCCGGTCCAGTTGTGGCAGGCGCAGAGCCAAAGCGCCTAAGGCGATCAGCAACAGCGCCCAAGTGAGCCAGCGGCTCATTATTTACCGTAGACTTCGACTTCGGTGTAGCGGTTCAGCGCGCTAAAGGTGCTGCCTTTGCTATAAAGACGCACGTAACGGGCTTTCTCACCCTTGACATCCACGAGCTTGCCTTCGAAATTCTCGCAGTATTGCTTGTCTTTGCCCGCGCCCAGTCCCGCGGCATTTTCATAGTCGTTGTTGAAAATGGTGCGCACGTTCTTGGTGAAGTCCGCGTCGTCCGCCAGTTGGACGATCACCGAGTTGTAGACCTGAGGGGTATTATGGGCGTGCCAGACGATGATCGCGTAGAGTTCGGCTTCCGCTTCCAGATCGATTTGGATCCATTGCACTTTGCGGTGCAATTCAACGTAGCTGCTGTCGTTGGATTCCTTGTCGCCATCGGTGACCAAGTCCGTCGTGCCGGTCAGCGGGCTTTTATCGCTGCTGGTTACCTTTTTGTCTTTGGCCAGGTTTTTGACGCCTTTCGGGGCCAAAAACGGCGCGCGCGGTTTGTCGGAAGGCTTTTCGATGTGTTCGTTAGCGGGAAGATCGGTTGGCGTTCCCATGAACGCGGGAATCGGCAGTTTAATATCGATTGGCTCCAGGTCCGCCGCCAGAGCTTTGGAACCGCAAGTGAGTGAAATCGCCATTAAAGTGGCCAGGATAGTTTTGTTGCTTATCATATAGTCTTACTCGTCAATTAACGCGTTGCCCAATATTACCACCAGAATTGACGACGCGACGCAATAGGAAATTCACGTTTAGATCTAAGCTAGCTATGTCCAAGGTAGTGTTGGCGGTGTGGTGGAACGTTATTTAAGACCGTCGATTCCGGTTTAATAACGTTGCAATCCATCGCCTAAAGCGTTGATTGGGAGATGGGTTCTCCTTTCGCATCCGCTGGGAATACCGCGTCCAGAGGGTTTACCGGCTTAATTTGCCCATCGCGCCCGAATTCCATCCGGCCAAGGCAGGTTTCGCGGGTATACCCGTTCCCATTGGGAATGGCGTGGCGATGGTAGACGATATACCACCGGTCCGTACCGGGCACTTGGATGACCGAATGATGGCCGGTGCCCTTGACCTGGCCTTTTTGTCGGAGAATGACATTGTCAGCCGGGATTTGGATGGGACCCAACGGCGAGGTCGAAGTGCCATAGGCCACTTGGTAGCGCTCATCCCGGGCATCGTTTTCCGACCACATGAAGTAGTACAATCCCTGGCGCTTGATGACAAAAATGCCTTCATTAAAACGGGGGGGCGTCATTTTCGCGGGAGGTCCGTCCAGGGTGATCATATCGGGCTTGAGTTTATAGACGTAAAGGTTGCCTTGCCCGTAATAAAGATAGGCTTGCCCGTCGTCGTCGATGTAGGGGCACGGATCAATCGTTTGGCAGGGGAACTCGCGATTCGGGGAAATGAGCGGCTGGCCGAGCGCGTCGACGAATTTTCCGGTCGGCCGATCCGCCACCGCGACGCCGATTTTTTGTTCAGCGCAGAAATAGAAGAAATACTTGCCGTTGCGACGGGCGATTCCCGGCGCCCAAGCGCGGATTTTGGCCCATGTTAAATCCTTGGTAACGTCCAGCACCCGACCTTCATTTTTCCAGTGAATCAGGTCTTTGGATGACCAGCAGGAAAAATCCGTGGTTAGCCATTCGCTTTTATCGGAAGTGGGATAAATATAGTAGGTGTCCCCGAAGACGACCGCGTGAGGATCGGCGGTGTAGCCTTCGAGGATGGGCAGGGGAGTGGCGGTGGCATTTTGTTTGTCGAGCTGTGCCTGGCTGGTGGCATTCTGCGCGGCCGTTGGTCCTCCCATGGCTGGGTTGCCGGGTGCGGCAGCGTTTTCGGCATTCAAGTTAGAGGCGAGCATGACCAGCGATGACCATAAAACTGTCGCCACGGTTCGGTAACGGATCCAAGGGTTGTGGAAACGGGTTTTCATAGTAAGCAATGGCGGGCTGGGAGTGCGAAAATCAATGCGCGTCCGCCTTGGCGGTCAGGGCCTCTAGAACCGTTTGGATTTCCGCCTCCAGATTTGGAGGAGGTAGGTTGATGGCTAATAACTGGCCGGTAGTGCCAATCAAAACCGCGGCGGGCAGGCTAGCCACTCCGTAACGGGCCGGCAGTTCGGTCTGGAACCATTCGCCCAGCCAGGCTTGCCGCCATTTTATATCGTTGCGCGTCGCGCCGCGTTGGGCGGCGGCGAGGCTGCGATCGAGACTTAGGCTGACGATCGTGAAATGGGGGTGGTCGTGAAATTTATCCCAGGCAGTTTTTAAACCACGATATAACTGGGTGTCGGAGCCGCTCAACGAAAAGGATAGCAATACGACGTTTCCGCGCAAATCGGTCAGTTTTAAGGGGGTTCCATCCAGGCCTGTCAGGGAAAAATCAGGCGCCGGATCGCCGATTTTTGCCGCTGGAATTCGTTCGATTTTAAGTCCCCCTAAATCCAGCGCGTTTTTACCGTTGGCAAAGGCGATATTCCGCCGGGCTATACCAAGGAGTATCGGCGGGGTGAATACGCGAAATTCGGCCGGGGTGCTGACGGGCAGCGTGCCGACGATCCGAAAGGCATCGCTTTCGTTAAAGGTGAAGAAATACTCGGAAGGCTCTCCGTCCGGGACGTTGGCCAGTTTAAGACAGCCAAGTTTAAACGGCGTTTCATTAATGGCGATGACGTTGGGATCAGCCGCCGGCGCGTTGGCGGAGTCGATGACGAGCCGGCCTTTGATGGATCGTTCGTTTTCGCCCCAAGTCAATGGGTTAGTCCGACCTGGAAGCACGGTCAGGCGCTGGCCTACGAACGCCAGGTTTGAGGGGCGCACATCCGTGGGTTTATCGATGGGAACGGATCTCCATAGGTATCGTTCCCCCGGGGGCACTTGGGGCCAATTGAAAGGGCCTTCGGCCGGTATTTCCACCGTGAAACGGGTCGTGTCCAATTCCAAAGCGCATGCGGCGAAACCTTTGAAAAGACGGGGAATGAGCAACTCCGCCGTGACCATGGCCACGCTATCCACGCCCCCCGATACGTGGCCCGCCAGGGAGCCCCAGGGCTGGAGTGTCAGTTGCGGTTTGATGGCCAAGTCTTCCACCGTCGCCTCGGCGAAGCCCTTGGGGTGAACCACGACAACGGCTCGAGCTTCGGGATCGGGGGAGAAAGAAAACTTGGCCAGTTCGCGCAACGATATGATTTGCTGGCCGGGCTGGCTAATGAACCTGCCTTGGCCCAGCACGGGAATGCTGCACTCAGTCAGTAAAGCGATTTGCCCACCGGATGCCCGATTGCCTTCGGGCAGTCGCACTTCACCCGCGATTTTGAGGCCTTTTTTCAATACGATGCGATAGGCGGGATCTTCATCCTCAGAGGTGGTGGTGATCCGGAGCACATACGGCAAGTAGCCCGGGGTCTCAAAGCGCAAGTAATTGGGATGGACGGCCAGTTTGGCGGCGGCCAGATCCATATCGAAAATCCCCCTCCGCGCGATATAGACACGGCTGCGTTCCCAGCGAATGGAGGTTTCATCTTCGCCAAAGCCGGGCGTGATGATGCATTGGGACACGGGTTTTTGGGTTTCGGAGTCCAACACCAGGCCGTGCAAAAATTGATTGAATGGCAATGGCCCGCTGAGTTGGTGGGCGAGCGCTAGGGCCCGGTTTTCGACCCGGTTTTTAAGGGTTTCGGCGTGGCTTTCCATGGTGCGGGCTAATTGGGGATCGTAGGCCTTGACCGCCGGCAACAATTGCCCCAAACGCCGATCAATCCGCTCCATTAGCGTCGCGGGAACAAAGAGATTCGTAAACAGCGTGCCAAATCGCTCTTGATAGAGTTTACGGGCTGGCGGCACTTTTAGAATGCTCGCCGAAACCAAACCGTTCGCGCCCGGCATGACGGGCACATTCGCGTCCTCCAGCATGAAATCGAAGTCATGTGGCAAAAACACCATTTTGCCGATGCTTAAATCCTGGTAAACGCGGAAATTATGGGTGGCGAACGTATAGCCATCCCAATGGCAAAGCATGACTTCCATGGCCATGAAGGAGAGATACCGGTCCACATCGAGCACCTGCGGCAATTGCTCCCAAAGCTTGGCGCGGTTCGTTTCCTTCACCACGGCCGCCAGAGCTTTAAGGTCGGCGCGAGTATTGTCCCCCTTGCCCGACATGCGCTCCAATGGCTCGGTGACGTCCGCGTTCAGCGATTGGCCATAGAGGTTGCCCTGGGTATTCGTGAAGTAACGCGCCAGGAATTCTTTGTCGGCGCTTTCCAGCAGGACATAGAGCCCTAATTTGCGTCCGTTTAGGTCGACCAAAGCATGCGTGGATCGTGGGGTGGGCACCTCGGCCGCTCGAAATAAAGGACTGCACAGCCAGTCGCTAAGATAGGAGGGATCTTGGACGCTGTTGTTTAGATGAAATTTCTTGAGCCCGTGAAACGTTTCACTGGGGCCGGCGGCCTCGGCTTTGATGGTGATAGCCGGTTTTTCGTCCACCGGGCGGAAGCTGCCGCGCGAGCCCTTCAGATGAAGGGTAAGGTTCGTATATACCCGGTCTTCTTCATGCAAAATGGCCGACACCCACTTGCGGGGATCCTTGCGCAAGGATTCCAGGCTGGCTTCGGAAACTTCCAGGCGTAAGTGCAGGACGGGATAATTCGTGAAAAGTTCATCCGCGGCTGCGCGGTTTGCTTGCGTCTCCGCGGGATCTGGTCGCGCCTTGGCTTGAAAGACCGCCAGCACCAGGCAGCCCCCCAGCAGCAGGACGGACCAAGTTGTGCTCATGAATTTCGTTTAATTATATTAATGGTGGCGGAAAGATAAAGAAATACAAAAAACACCGCCCGCGCTTCCGCAAGGTCGGCTGGGTAGCCGATCCCTGAGAAACACGGGCGAAAGTGAAGAACGGAATTATCCGAAGGTTGAATCAGACTATCGGTTCCGCCTTATGGCGGAGGGATAGCGCAGATCCCCTTGCTTACTTTTTGACGATGTAAGTGTTGCCGTTTTTGACGATGCTGTTGGCGGCAATCCACTTTGAATTACCCATTTTGGAGCGAATGGAGCCATCCTTGTCGTCCAAGCCGTTGGCATGAATTCGCTTTAGAATCTCGCCAATGGGAGCGGGCCCCTTAGCCAAGGCGTCCTTAATGAATTTTTCCAATTCTCCGCGCCGTAAACGACGGCCTTTGGCGCTAGAATTCTTGGCGGCGCCAAAGCTGTTAGTTCCCAAGTACTCGTCCACTTTTTGCAATTTGGCAATCAAGTCCTGGCGAACCGCTTCAAGTTCATTTTTTTTCTCTTCCCGTTTGCGTTCGAATTCCTTTTCGATTTCCACCATTTCGTCCAAAATCTTGGAGCTGGCGGAAGTGGGAAGCAGTGCGTTTTTCGTATTTTTCATTTTCATTAGCTATTTAACTCTATCGAGAGGTTTGAGACCCTACCTGAAAATCAATTTTCGTGTCAACGTAATTGATTGCATCGTAAAAACTTTCATGGGTTTCACCTAATACACTCAGAGTTGGACGGTGGGAGTATAAAATAAATTCACATTCCCGATCGGCGCGAACAGGCCCGGGTATGTTGCTGCTATTTTTCGGTGCTTTAGCGCGTGCGGGTGTTTGGTTTAGTTACTTTTAAATTATCCGGTTTAGCGGCGCATGTTTATTAGCTATTGAGTTGAGATATGTAAATATGTATTTAACGGCCGGACCCTACTCGGCCTGGAGTGTTGTTCAAAACTGGCTGTGGCCTGAAGAGTTATAATGGACATTCTGGTGGGTTTCGGGGGATACCGATCTTGGGAGGTTGCGCGCGCCAAGTCTTGCGGTCGGCCAACCCCAGGACAAAATTGGTTTAATCGTTGCGGGTAATTACACCCGTGGGATGATGCGGTTGCCGAGTTTGACGTTAAAAGTTCGGATTACGTGGTATTTCGCTAATCCAATATTTGACAGTCGAAGGGGAATCGCATTATCTTGCACGGATCGGCCTTGATCAGGGATTCACAGTATATATCATTCAGTGATAATATGCAAAACTTGCGCGCTTCGTCACCGCCTGGGTCGTTTTCTTTTGAATCGATGATTTGCAAGTTTAGCCAATGTACTCCGGAGCAGGCAAAAAAGCGCTTGTTTTGGCGCGGTTTGCATCGCCGGGCCTGGCCGTTCGCCGCTGTGCTCGTGCTCTTTCGCCCGCGATTTTTTACGCTCGATTATCAATTGATCGATGAAGCAGCCGGCGCGGCCAATATTAATGAACTCGTGATGGCGGTGAACGGTTATCTGCAGGATTGCGCGACCACGCGGCGTTTTTTGCATGACGATTTGCGCATTCGGGTCTCGGGCAAACGGCTGATTTCACTTTTCAAGCAAGCCAAAGCCCGCGCTCGCGCCAGTTAGCGCCGCTCAAGCGCATCGTTTTTCGGATAGCTCCCCGTTTGACCGGAGTTAAGTTGGCGGTCAGCTTTCCTTTATCCTTTCCTTTTAGAGTATCCTCATTACGATCCCGCGCCAGGAACGTTTTCGATGCGGGGGTGGTTGACAAGTGGTCAGGCCCCATGGATTTTATGAAGTTCGCGGGCGGGGATTTAGGCCGCTCCGGAGATCGAAGCGGTTTGATATGAACGACACTTTAATCGACGCCATCTGGCATTGCCTTAAGTTAGGCGAGGGTAAAACGCTGGCCGCTATCGTAGCCGAAGCGGGGGAATTCCTGAAGCAATCTTTGAATCGATTTCGCGTTGAAACGGAATTACTCAACCTGGTGGCTGAAGGGAAACTTGCGAAGCAGGGTGAGACCTTCGCGGCGATCGCCGGTAAGCCATTGGTGCAAGATAAACCGATAACGCCGCCAAAACCCAAAGCGCCGCGCAAGTCGAAACGCGCCGCTTCAGCTGAAGTTGCTGAGCCTGAACCGGTTGGTGGCGAAGCGGTGCTGGATGAGGCGAGTCAAGTCTTCATCCGTGAAAATGTGCTGCGTTTGGGAAGCCGTTACGCGGCGGAACGGTTTTACCAGGAAGATGCGCCGGTGGATTGGTTTGCCCGCCGCCTGGCCGCCAAGCTTTATCCCGAAGAATCGCCTTCGAAGTTTTGCCGCAAACCCAAAGCTCGTCGCAGAGCCAAACCCGCCGCCGCGCCAGCCAATCCGGTGGCCGCCGCCGCTCCCGATACGAGCGCCAATCCGCCCACTCCGCCGGAATCATCCGACGGCTTTGTTAATAATTAGGTTTATTAAAACAGCGGCGGTTGGCATGGGGTAAGCCTAAGGTCGATCGGCTGGTTTGTTATCCGCTCAGACAGTGAGATAGAACACATTTCCGGTCGGCTTTCTAGCCGCCCGGCGGCGTTGCTCACTCGGTCGGAGGCTGGGGGGGCATTCGCTCGTTCGCGCCCGGCCGGACAGCCGAATATCTGTCCAGGAATTGTATTCCATCCCACCATCTGGGTATAATAACCCCATGTCACAATGCGTCCAACTCCGGCTTTTGCGCCTGTTACTGTTGTTTTCCGGTTTCGCCTGGGGAATTTCGGTAGTCGGGGTTTTTGTTTCTTGGCCGGAGGCAAACCAGCTGCTGCAGGATCTGGGCGCCAAAAGCATCGCGTACGATCCGATGCTCGACTATTGGCTGCGCATGGCCTCCGGAGCCTTTGCGTTAGTGGGAGTCTTGTTTATTTGGTTTGCCTTCCAGCCGCGCAAGTATGCCGTGGTATTACCACTGTTTGGGTTACTCATGATTGGCGAGGGAATGGTCTTGATGCTACACGGCTGGCGGCTGCACTTGCCCCCCTTTCCCTACTTGGCGGATTTTACGGCGTGCTGGTTTGCGGGCGCGGGGATTTTATGGCTGAAGAACTCGGCTCGAGCTTGAGCGATGAGGAACTGGGAAGCGGGCGTTGGGCGCGGCGATTTTTAAAATTCACCATCGATGCATTAAAGTAATTGAAAAGCAAAATCAATGCTAATAGGATCTTAAATATATTACCCCTGAAGCCTGTACGGGAGTACCGAATTTAAAATGCCTATGAAACAGTCTTGTCCGTTCGTTAAGTGTTTTTGCACCCGTTCTTGGGGCACCCTCATAACTTGGTTATTTGCGGGTGTGTTTTTCTGCGCTGGAGGCGAGTCGGCCTTGGGACGGGATGGATTAAGCTATCGCTTTGTCGCGGACTCGACGAATGCATACAAATTGGAATGCGAGGTGGAAACCGATGGGCGAATGGAGTTGAAAGAGGGGGTGCTTTGGGCGATTACGACGCAATGTGACACCCAGAAAGCCACCGTTTCCTTGGAAATCAAATGGCTTTCCCCAGCCGCTCCGCAAATGGGAGGTCCCTATTCTGGCGTATGGAATCCTTTTTTGTTGTTTTCCCCGCGCCACTCCCCAAAACCGTCTTACCAGGTCGAGATCGACGCGCAAGGGCGGGTGCTTCGGATCATGGGTGAGGGCGAACTGCCGCCGCCTTTTAACGAATTGCACCGTTTCCTATTCCCTGCCTTGCCGGACACAAAGGTAAAGCGGTGGGACTTCAATTCAACCCAAACTCTCCCGTGCGACAGCTGGGGAGTTCGTAAATCAAATCCTTATTTTGGCATGGGATACAACCCGCGCGACCAAGCGGTGGCGGAAATGCCCGCGCGTCGCGCCGAATCCTTCCGGGTCCGTTCCCAAGCTGACGGCATGACTCTCGTCGACCAGAAGTTATCGTTGGAGAGTTGGGCGCGCACTGGAGCGGCGGCGCGCTGGAGTATTCAATGCGACACCCAATATGAATTGAGCCGTCCCTCGGGCTGGGTGCATGCTTTTACCGCCGAATGTGTTGCCATCTGGTCGTCGGGCAATACGGTGCGGCGCGCGCCGATCAAATTGCGTTGCGCCGAGCTGTCACCTGAAGCTCTGGGGGCTTGTTTGGCTCGGCTCAACCCTAAACCCCGTCCGGCACTGACGGATGATGCGGTGATTAAACTGCTCCAAGAACTGGACTCCTCCGATCACGAAATCAAACAACGAGGCCTAGAAAGCCTATCCGAATCGAACGTTGGCTCGTTAAAACCGGATACCATGACCCAAATCGAATCCGCTTTGGACCGCGCGGACAATCAAACCCGCTCCTTGTTGCTCCGTTTTCTAGTCGCCAATGCGGGTCCGGCGCAAAAAAAGCGGCTGTTGAGTTGTCTGAAAACTCCGAATATGGAATTGCACTCACTGGCCTTGAGCGCAATCGGACGCCTTAAGATCGAAGAGGCGGCTCCGCTCTTGGCGAATTTGATCGCCCAAGGCAATGCGGATTTTGGCGCTGTTGAAACGCTTAAACAAATTGGGCCGCCGGCGGAAAAAGCCATGTTGGGATTGTTGAAAGAAAAAAATTTCGAAACTTTGAGGCGGGCTTGCGAAGTGCTGAGCGAGGTGGGTACCCACTCGAGTGTGGAGCCGCTTCAAGCGCTTCTGGTTTTGGATGATGAGGGTTTGGTTTCGCAAGTCAGACAAGCCATTCAAAACATCAAAACCCGCGCGATATTGCGAGCTGAATAAGCCAACGCGGTTTGCGCGGCCAACGGTTCCATTTCAGCCCCGGGTTTGCCGGGCGATTTTCTGGAGCTATGGCGCTGGTTTTCCTCGCAAATATTTCACTTGCCGCCGCCACCCGCCGGCGGCGATAATCGGCAAAAGTCGGATGGTGGATATTTAGACAACATGAAAGCGGTGCGCATAGGCATTATTGGCCTGGGGAACATGGGGCGTTTCCATGCCGATTATTTATTGGGCAAGCAGGTGCCGCGGTGCGAACTCACGGCGGTGAGCGACGCGTTGCCGGCGAACCTGGAGCGTTTTCGACAGCTCAAGACTTTCACCAATAGCCACGACTTGATTCACTCCGGCGAGGTGGATGCGGTGATTATAGCCACCCCGCATTTTTTACATACCACCATCGGCATCGAGGCGCTCGAGCGCGGGTTGCATGTGCTGGTGGAGAAGCCAATTTCGGTGCATAAGGCGGATTGCGAGCGCCTGTTGGGGGCGCACCGTCAGGCTGGTCAGGTGTTCGCCGCCATGTTCCAGATGCGGACGGACCCGCGTTTCAAGAAGATCAAACACCTCATCGCCTCGGGCGAGTTGGGGGAGATCGCGCGGGTTAATTGGATCATCACCGATTGGTTTCGGACCAACGCTTATTTCGCCAGCGGCGGCTGGCGGGCGACTTGGAAAGGGGAGGGCGGTGGCGTATTGTTGAATCAGTGCCCGCACAATTTGGATCTGTTGCAATGGTTTTGCGGCCAACCGGTGGCGGTGCGCGGTTTTTGCCAGTTGGGCCGGTATCACCCGATCGAGGTGGAAGACCAGGTGACGGCCTACTTGGAGTTTGCCAACGGCGCGACGGGCGTGTTTGTTACGTCCACGGGCGAAGCCCCCGGGACTAACCGCCTGGAGATCGCCGGGGACAAGGGCAGGCTGGTGTTCGAGTGTGGTAAGCTATTGTTCACCCGCAACGAAAAGCCCATGCGCCAATTCTGCGCCGAATCGGGCGGCGGGTTTGCCCGGCCCGACGTGTGGCAGGTGGAAATCCCCGCCGATGGCGCCGGGCCCAAGCATACGGAGATCACCCGGAATTTTATCGACGCCATTCTGGACGGCGCACCCTTGATCGCCCCCGCGGCCGAGGGAATGAATTCGGTCGAACTGGCCAACGCGATGCTCTATTCTTCGCTGATCGGCGAAACGGTGGCTTTGCCGCTGGATGGGGCGGCTTATGAAAAGCGGCTCAATCAGTTGATCGCCGGCTCGACGATGAAGAAGCCCGAAGTCCAGGTGGTGGCGGAGGATTTCACGAAATCGTTCCATTGATTTTTATGCATCTGACCGGCATCGCGGATGAGGCGGGCGCGCCCTTGGAGGCGCAGATTCGGGCGACGCATGCGCTCGGCTGGAACTGCATCGAAGCGCGTAACGTGGAGGTGCCCGGGTTTCCCAAAGGGAATATTCACGATATTCCCGATGCCGCCTTCGACCTCGTGGTGGAGCAGTTGGCGGCCGCTAAAATTCGGGTCGATTGCTTCGGCTCCGCGATCGCGAACTGGGGTAAAAAGATCGATCAGCCATTCGATTCTTCGCTGGCGGAGGCGCGGCGCGCGATTCCCCGCATGCGCCGCCTGGGAACTAAGTTCATCCGGATCATGAGTTTTGCCATCCGCGATTCCGGCGACCAGATGGCGGCGGAACGGTTTCGCCGATTGCGGGAATTGACGGCCCTGTTTTTGGACGCCGGCATCCAGCCGGTACATGAGAATTGCATGAACTACGGCGGCATGGGCTGGCCGTTCATGCTGGAATTGCTTGAGCAAGTGCCGGGAATGAAAGTCGTATTCGACACGGGCAACCCGGTGATGAACGACGACCGGAGCCGTCCCGAGCCGCGGCCCAAACAAGACGCGTGGGAGTTTTACTCACACGTCAAAGAATTCGTGGTCCATGTGCATGTGAAAGATGCCATCTGGGACCCCGCCAAGAACGACGCGATCTACACCTATCCCGGCGAAGGCCAGGGCAAAGTGAGATCGGTTTTAACCGACTTGCTGGCCCGGGGATACCAAGGGGGTATCTCCATCGAGCCGCATCTGGCGGTGGTGTTTCACGACGCTTCGGTGAAATCCAGCGCTGAGCGGCAATTCGACACGTATGTCGAGTATGGCCGCAAACTGGAAAAAATGCTGGACGAAATCCAGGCCGAACTTAAAACGCAACCTCGCAGACCCTAATGGCCAGCACCTTACACGATACGTTCTTTTTCCTCAAGGAGGCGATTACTAATCCGGGTATGATTGGCGCGGTCGCTCCTAGCTCGCGCAAGTTGGCCCGTACGATGGCCAGTTGGCTTCCGGCTACCACGCAAAATTACGTTTTGGAGCTGGGGCCAGGCACGGGCATCGTGACGGAAGCGATTTTGGAACGGGGCGTGCCGGAGGATCGGATTGTGGCGGTCGAAAAATCGGCGGAACTGTCCGCCCTGCTCATGCAGCGATTTCCGCGCGCGCATATCATCGAAGGGGACGCGTTGGATTTACCCAAATTGTTGGCCAAGCGGTTGCCCCACGTGCGCCAGTTTCCCGTGGTCATTTCGAGCCTGCCCTTGTTGAATTTCGAGCGGGCCCTGGCAAACCAATTGACCCAGACTATCCAAGGCTTGCTGGCTCCGGGCGGAAAAATGGTGCAATTCAGCTATCACTTGGGCAAGTGGAAGGCGCGCTCCCTGCCGAATCTGCGATACAAAGAGTCGCAAGTAGTGTGGTTTAATCTGCCCCCGGCCCGGGTGAGTGTGTATCAAACCTGAGCCGCCGCTAAACCCGCTGGCTCGATTTGGCGGTTTTCACTTGTCCGCGAGGCGCATCTTTCCCATGCTCAATCTCCATGGCTGAACGGCAAATTACCGATGTGTTGACGCAACCGGACGCGGCGTTGGAGGTGACGCTGCGGCCCTCGCTGTTTACCGATTTCGTCGGCCAGGCCAAGGTTAAAGAGCGCCTGGAAATTGCCGTCCAAGCCGCCAAACAACGCGGCGAAGCACTGGATCACATTTTGTTGAGCGGCCCGCCCGGCTTGGGCAAAACGACACTGGCGAACATCATCGCCAAAGCCATGGGCGCCAATATCAAAAGCACTAGCGGGCCCACCATCGAAAAAGCCGGGGATCTGGCCGGATTGCTCACCAATTTGGAGGCCGGGGACGTGTTGTTCATCGATGAAATTCACCGGCTGCAAAAAACCATCGAGGAATATCTGTACCCGGCGATGGAAGATTTTAAATTGGATATCATCATCGACCAGGGGCCTAACGCGCGGAGTGTGCGTTTGAATTTGCCGCGCTTCACGCTCATCGGCGC
>DBTJ01000202.1:39227-39505 GCA_002306985.1 Verrucomicrobia bacterium UBA1319 | reverse complement strand
GCAGGACATGGTGGCGATGCGCTGGCGCGGGGCGATGTCCAGCTTGGCCATCAGATGGTAATAAATCGCAGGCTCCCATCGCGGATAGAACGCCGAATAAAAGCGCTCAATTTGCCGGATGTCGAAAAAGCCGTACTGCACGTGGCCTTCGATCAAATAGCCGATGCGGGCCTTGGTGTCCGGGCGGAGCGCCTGGGCGTCCTCCCCAAACAGCAGGCAGCGTCCGGCGCTCGGCGCCAGGAATGAGTTAAGAATGTTGATGGTGGTGGTTTTGCCCG
>DBTJ01000202.1:21761-38974 GCA_002306985.1 Verrucomicrobia bacterium UBA1319 | reverse complement strand
GTGGTGGTTTTGCCCGCCCCGTTGCGGCCCAGCAAGCCGCTGATGCGGCCGGGCCGCAACGCCCAGGAAACGCCGTCCAAAGCGGGCTTGCCCCCAAAATAGTGGGTAAGCCGCTGGCACTCGATGACCGCTGTATGGGTGCTCATAGATACAGAAACACAAAAATCCCGGGCAGCACGCAGCCGGCCGCCACCAATATTCCACCGCGCCGGGTGATTCCGTGGCGCCCGCGCAGGATAAACAAGCCAGTGAGGGCCACCACCAGCAACAAGGCGCTATATATGTCCGCCACCCACGTCCACCATCGGCCCGGATTGTAGTGCAGGGCGTTGAAGGCATGCAGCAGGGGCCGCCGGTGGAGGCTCTCCACCACCAGCAGCTGGCGTCCGGCCTCCAGGGTCACATTGCCCCCCTGGAAAAAGATCCGGACTTGCCCGGGGGCGGGCGCGTAATGGTTTAGATAGGCCCCTTTCACCCCGGCGGCGGCCAGGAGTTGCCCCGCGCCCGCGCGCGAGAGCGGCAACTCCGGCCCGGGGGCCGGCAGCGGGACTTCCCGCCGCTCGAGACGGTAGCTCGGATTCCAATCATTGCGATGGTTGAGGGCAATGCCCGACACGGCGTACACCAAGGTCAATCCGGTGATGAGATATCCCAAATCCCGGTGCCACCGCCGGCACCAGACGCGAAAATCCACTAGTGTCATTTCGTGCCAGCCAATTCCCAGCTTTCGCCGTCGACCCAGAGCGCCGAAAGATAGCCTTTCGGGGCTTTCGCCAGCTTGGCGCGCATGGCCGCCACGTTCTTGAGGGCTTTTTCGACGGCCACGTTTTCCTGGCACTGCTCGGTGCAGCCCTCTTCGTCCTCGCCCGCCTTGGCTTTGGCCAGGCTCGCTTTGAGCCGCGCCTCCATGGCGTCGAAGTAGGCGGCATCCATGCGCAATTCACGCAGGGTGCCGGTGACGCGCAAGGTTTTTCCCACCAGTTCCTGGTTAAACGCGGGCATGGCGCCCGTGCGCTCGACCCGGATCGTGCCGGCGGCCTCCGAGTTCGTGTCGCGCAGCCAGGCTTTCTTGCCGCTGCGCTTGCAAACCGCCGAGGGGAATCCCTCGAGCACGATTCTTTTGCCCCAAGGCTTGTTTGTGTCCTGCAACAGGCCGCTGACCCCATACGCCGGCGGAGTGGCGGGAGCCGCGGCGGCGGCCGTCTCGGTGGCGGCCGGGCAAGTGTGCAGGCCAATGGCCAGCGCGAGGCTGGCAAACAACAATTTCAGGTTCATTTTCTTTTTCTCCATGGTTTAGGTTTGGGCGATCCCGGCCGCCTCACAGGGCGCGGGTTTCGATATGGCCGTCCAAATACAGCCAATTGTTTTTGGTCCGGGCGCTGTGGGGGAAAAAAAACAGCGCCCGGGTGCTGACGGAGGGGCCGCCGGTGCTTTCGGGCACCCCGAAAATCGAGGGCAGCGGGTAGCAATAATTATCCCAGATGGCGAACGTGCTGGAGAGCTTGTTGAACGCGGCCTGGCTGCCGTTGTCCCCGATCAAGTTTTGCGCGCGGGACCACGCGTAGTTGACCCCGTTGGTCGCTAGCGTTTTGCGGCCCGCGGGGCAACTCCAGACGCGGTTCGTCGGCAAATAAGCCTGGAAGCGGCTGGGCAGGCCGAGCGGATCCGCCAGCATCCGATAATTGGATTTCCCCAGCATTTCGGTGGTGGGCAGGCGGTTGTTATAATCCTCGTTGTACAAGTGGTAGCCGATGGCCATTTGCCGCATATTCGACCGGCATTGGGTGGTGCGCGCCGCGTCCTTGGCGCGCACCAAAGAGGGCAGCAACAACCCCGCGAGAATGGCGATGATGGCGATGACCACCAGCAATTCGATCAGGGTGAAACCCGCCCGGGGTCCGACCCGCCTTGGCTTATTCGCAGCCATCGTTCAAGCCTCGCGCCTGGTTTTACTTAGCGCCCACGACACGGAAAAATTCCGCGTCCCGCAAAGTTCCCGCCGTGAAAGCGCGGTTGGTGAGGCCGGAGGCCACTTCCTTCCATTCGCCTCCCAAGGCCGCGCACGATTGCACGGCAAAGGGCGGGTAACCGCCGGTCCAGCTTAATTGGGCCCCCTCCGCCGCGGAGGCGATCGCCAGCTGGATGGGGGGCGGCGGCAGCGCCACGCGGATGATCGTGCCGCGGTCATTGGCCCCGCCACTGGTCAGCGGATAATACAGATAGGCGCGGCCGTTTTCCTCGACGAGTGTGCCGGCACCGAAAAAGCCACTCGCGCTGCCCAGGGAGTTGGCGCCGACATCCTCCAGATCGGCCAGCTTGGTGACCGTATGGGAGGCGAGGTTAAACTTCGCCACCACACCGGCGTTGCTAACGCCGCCGGAGCGATTGATGAAATACAATTCCCCCAGCCATTCCGTCAGCCCGCTATATCCGGGGCGGGTGCCCACGGCCAGCGCGCTTTCCGCGTTGGTGGGAAACCGGTACAAATTGGTGACGGCGCCCGTGTCCAAATCGTAGCGCAAGATGGCTCCCGGCAGCGCGTTGGGGCCGACGGAGGTGAAATAAAGAGAGTTCGTCCCCACCGGGGTGGGCGCGCACGCCAGGAACTGCTCATAGCCGCCGGGCACACTCGCCACCGAGGCCACCACCGGGGTGCCGTCCGCCGCGAAGGATAACCGCCCCAGCGTCCCCGCGCCCAGCGGAGTCGAATTGGTAAGCGTCATCACCGCGCCATCCGGGAGCGGAATTTCCACATAATTGGTCGCCTTGAAGGTGGCCCCTCCGCTAAAGGTGACAAAATAGTAGTCATTCCCCAACCGCGCCAAGCCGTCGAATGGCTGCCCGCCCAGCACCGGGCCGTCCAAATTGGTGACGGTGGACACCGAATAATCCCGCAAGCTCATTTGGACCACCACGCCCCGGTTGGATTCGCCCCCCAGGGAGGTCAGAGTCCATAGTTCGTCCCCGATGCGGGTGAGCCCCGCGCGAGGTGTCGCCCCGGTCGTGAGATTAGTGGAAAAGTGGTGCAGCACGGTGATCGCGCCGTTGGTGAGATTGATTTTGGCGATGGTGCCCTTATTGCCGGTACCGCCGTTGACAGTGGTAAAAAATCCCTCGCCATCAAGGATCAATAGCGCGCTTTCAGGGGCTTTCCCCGTGTTATTGTCCAGGCTGGCAACCTCCACCACCTCCCGGGTCACCAAGTCATAGCGGCTGACCGTGCCCGCGTCGAAGGTGCCTCCGCTTTTGGTGGTGAACCACAAATTGGTCCCGTCCTGGGTGAAACGATCCAGAGGGGCATACCCCCCGCTGCCCACCCCGTCCACGGCGAAGAAATTCAAATCCGCCATTTTTTCCACCGTTTGCGCGGAAGCCAGCCCTGCCCAGCTTATTATGGCATATGATACAATTGTGAATATTGTGTGTTTTATCATATTTTGTCTATTTAGTAGATGCATATATTTAGCGGCAAACGCGCCGTTCCAAGCGAAACGGGCTTAGGCATATTTTAAGGGTCACTGGACGGCACTGCGGGACGGATAGGGTTCAACCTCCGCCTTTAAATTTAATTGTTGGCCGTTGGGCGGGTGGCCGGTGTCGTTTTACGTTCCACCCAGCGCGCCCAGACGGACGTAGCCACTAACAACCCGGAGCAACCCGTTCCCTTCCCCTTTCGAGAAGGTGAGGCCAAACTCAAGGTTAACCCAGCACAAGTTAGGCTAAGCGCCTAATATTAGGCACACCTAACTAATTAACGCTACCCTAACTTGTTGTCAACACCCGGCATCAAAAAAATCCAAATAACAACGCATCCAATTTGTAATAAATACGATACAAACAAACAAAATTCGTTTTTATCCGGCTTATGAGCTTGCCTGGCTAAAATATCTGAACTTTGGCTCCGTCAAACCTGACCACCATGGTCGTGGGAGCGACATGGCATGCGCTTGGGCGGGCGGCTTGCCTCCGACCGGAAAATAAGTTCCGGCCGGTCTTCCCTGAGAATCGGCGATTCCCGCCGCAATTATATTTCCGGATCATGACCATATCGTGTATATTATTATCTGGAATATTCATTTAGTTTAGCACACTATTCATCCTTATGATTCAACTGACGCGCTGGGCAATAGGTTTGGGTGCGCTATTGTGGGTTGCGCACCTGGGAGGGGCAAACTGGCCGGGGTTTCGGGGTGGCGACTTGGCGGGGGTAGCCGAATCGGAGCAGCCGCCGGTTCAATTCGGGCCCGCCAGCAACCTCGTTTGGAAGATCGCCACGCCCAAAGGGAATTCGTCGCCCATCATTTGGAATGACCGCATATTCCTCACGGGCGCGGAGGGCAATAAACTGATCACGGTTTGCCTGGACCGGCTCACCGGCCAAAAGCGGTGGGAGCAAAGCGTCACGGTGGACGCGCTCGAACCGGTGCATCACGTCAACACCTCGGCCTCCCCCACGCCCGTAACCGATGGCCGCGCGGTGTACGCGTACTTTGGCTCCTTGGGCGTGCTTGCCTACGATTGGGAGGGCAAGGAGCTCTGGCGCAAGCCGCTGCCCATGCCGAAAACCTCCTTCAACCAAGGCACCAGCACCTCGCCCATCCTGGCCGAAGACAAACTTCTGCTGTTCCAGCAGAAAGGCCGGGATTCCTATCTGCTCGCCCTGGACCCGAAGGATGGGCGGGAAATCTGGCGGGCGCCCATGCCCATACACAACAATAGTTATGCCACGCCGGTGTATTGGCGGGAAGGCGGGCAAGGCCGGGTGGGCATGGTTTGCGCTCGGCGGTTCACGGCTTTCCAACTATTGGATGGCAAGGAAGCCTGGTGGCTGAATGGGATTGGCATTCAAGTGTGCGCCACGCCGGTGATCGCGGGAGATCGCCTGGTGTTATCCACGGCGGGCGTTCAGGGCGACGCGGCCAATATTACCGTGCCGCCCAGCTTTGCGGACGCCTTGAAACAATTTGACCAAGATGGCAACGGCGTCCTAACCCTGGCGGAAATTCCCAAGACTCTGCTCTACACCGATCGCCATACTTCGCGCGAGGCGGGCAACATGACCGTGCGCCAAGCGTTGAGCATGTTCGGCGGCGTGAACAAGGGGGACTCCATCGACAGCAATCGTTGGGAATCCATCCGCAATTCCTTGCGGACGTTTGCCGCCGGCGAAATGAACAAGACCCTGGTAATATCCGCGCGCATCGGCGGCAGCGGCGAGGTTCCGCCCTCGCAAATCGTGTGGCAAGACACCCACGGCGTGCCTGAGGTCCCCTCGCCACTAATCTATCGCGACCGCGTTTACCTGATCCGTAACGGCGGCGTGCTGGTGTGCCGGGATGCGGAGACGGGAAAATGCCTCTACGAGAGCAAAACCGAGGCGCGGGGCGGCTATTTCGCCTCTCCGCTAGGTGCGTCTGGACGCCTGTACCTGGCTTCCGATCGCGGCACGATCACCGTCGTAAAAGCCGGTGATACGTTTGAAGTGCTCGCCCATAATGAACTGGAGGACCCCATTCTGGCCTCGCCAGCCCTGGCCGATAACCAACTGTACGTGCGCTCCGCCAGCCAACTCTGGGCATTCGGGTCAAAACCATTGTAAAACCACAGTTCACCTAAACCAAGCCGGCGTGCTAAAGCCGGAATGATTCAACCATCGTTGCCCAGCCTCCAGCCTAAAACGAATGAAATTTCCCGCAACTCCCGGCGCTAAACAGGTTTTCGCTTAAAAAGCTCTCCGCAAGGGAGCGCGCCGAGCGATATTGTCCGCTACCACATACCCTCATCCCAAGCCCACCCACCTTTAGGTTAGGTTTCGGAATGGAAGCGGACTGACCAAGAGCCCACGGGAACCGACGGGAATATTTCAACGGCGGCTGGAACGGTTTAACAGGGAACGCCTTCCCGCGCCACCGCCGCGCCATCCCGGCTGCCATCAAGAGCTTGCCAATGGGGCACTCGGAACGGTATTAGTAGAGGGTCCCCATGATAAACCGTAAAGAAAACCGGGTGGGCGCAAGAATTCGCGGTTAAACAGAAATGAGCGCGGGGGGCGAAAACAACCCCGAAATGGCGCCCGGGTACGCAGGAGCAATCCCACGGGTCCGCGCGCCGAAATCGGTTACGAAATATCGCTATGAAAATCCGCTGGCAACCCCACCACGCCTTAGGCCTGATCGCTCTGGCCACCCACTTGAGTTTCCCGGCCCAGTGCGACGCGGCCGATTTAGTGATCGGCGATTTCCGAAACGCAAATTATGGCGATTGGAAACGGACGGGAACCGCCTTCAATTCCGGCCCCGCGACCGGCGACTGGCTCGGCAAATTGGAGATCGAGAACGCCGCCAATGAGGCCGTGGCTAGCAGCGAGATCGAAGGGGACGCGCCGATGGGCACGCTCACCTCGCCGGCGTTCAAGCTCGCGCGTAAATACATCGCCTTCCGCATCGGCGGCGGCGATTACGAACGGGACACCTGCCTGAACTTGCTGGTGAACGGCCAGATTGTGCGCAGCGCGACCGGCTGGCGAAGCGATCGGCTGGCGCCCGCCAGCTGGGACGTAAGCGCCTGGCGCGGCCAAAAAGCGCAAATCCAAATCGTCGACCGCGCCAGCGGCGACTGGGGGCACCTTAATGTCGCGCGGATTATCCAGACCGATACCCCCGAGCGGCTTCCCGTGGTTACGGAGCCCCGCTACCGGGAATCCTTGCGACCGCAGTTCCATTTCACCGCCCGCCAATGGACCATGGATAGGCTCAATCCCGGCCCGAAAGAAGAAGGCTGGCTCAACGACCTCAACGGCCTGATTTACTACGACGGGGAGTATCACCTCTTCGCCCAGCGTTGGTGGAAATGCTGGTTGCACGCGGTGAGCCGCGACTTGGTACATTGGACCGAACTGGAGCCCGCTTTTTGGGAGGAACAAAACGTCACCGGCACCCAGTCCGGCACTTGCGTCATTGATTACGCGAACACCTCCGGCTTATCGACCAACCCCGCGACCCCGCCCCTGGTGGCGTTCTGGTCGCGGA
This sequence comes from Verrucomicrobia bacterium UBA1319, assembly GCA_002306985.1. Classification (GTDB taxonomy): domain Bacteria; phylum Verrucomicrobiota; class Verrucomicrobiia; order Limisphaerales; family UBA1319; genus UBA1319. The sequence goes on along the minus strand of DBTJ01000202.1, from coordinate 31,946 downwards.
ACGATAACCGCGCCCAATGCCTCTGCTACAGTTTGGACCACGGACGCACCTGGCGCCGCTACGAAAAAAATCCCCTCATGATCTACCCGGAACGCGATCCCAAAGTGTTCTGGTACGCGCCCGGCAAGCATTGGGTCATGATGCTCTACGGCGATGGCCAGTACCATATTCTGACTTCCCCCAATTTGCTGAGTTGGAAAGACGAGCACAAACCCATCCGGGATAGCTTCGAGTGTCCCGACTTTTTTGAACTGCCGCTGGACGGCGATTCGACCCGCCCGAAATGGGTGTTGATTCAAGGCAGCGGCCAATACTCCATCGGCGGCTTTGACGGCCGGGAGTTCAAAGAAGAGACCGCGCGCTATGCGTGCGACCTGGGCCCCAATTTCTACGCCACCCAAACCTGGGGCAATGTCGATAAAGGCGATGGCCGGCGGATTCAAGCCGCTTGGATGCGATTATCGTCCTTCCCGGACATGCCGTTCAGCCAGCAAGTAACCTTTCCCTGCGAACTCACCCTGCGCAGCACCCCCAAAGGCCCCCGGATATTCCGCGAGCCGATCCGCGAAATCGCCCTGCTCCACCGGGGGCAAGACACATGGACAAATCGCACCCTGAAAGCCGATGAAACGCTGCCGCTAGCCCCCGCGGGACGGTTGTACCACCTCCGGGCCGAGGTGAGCATTCCCGATGGCGCCAAGCTTACCTTCAACCTGCGCGGCATTCCGCTTATCCTTAAGGCCAAGACCCTCGAGTCCGGCACCAGCCCCGCCGCCGTGATCGACCGCGTCAAAACCATCGAGATTTTGCTGGATCGCACCTCCATCGAGGCCTTTGTCAACCAGGGCGAACTTTCGGCCTCCCGTTTCGTCTTACCCAAAGAAAACGGCCTTTCCGTGAAAGCGGAAGGCGGACCCATAACAATCCACTCGCTCACCGTTTACCCGCTAAATTCGGCCTGGAAAGACGGCGTCAGCGATTAACCTCAGCCGACGCGTAGCGTTATTCACACTGGCCAAATCAAATTTGGGACCGCCCTTTGGCGGCGCGAATAAATCACAGGAGCAATTTTGGCGCGGGAATTTTGCCTGCTGGCAAAACGTGAACGAGGCGCATATCCACCGGGATTGGTAACGAGTTGACAACGCAGCCCGCAGGCAAAGAAGCCCGCCCGAATGCTCTCAGTATTTTTTCGCGCTGCCTTAGTCCTACCCACCCGGTTCAAAGCCCGTTTGCGGACCCGGTGAACCCGCTTCGGAAGCCGCCGGTAACCGCCGAGCGAAAAGCGCCCGAATCAATCCTTATTGGCAGACGGAGGCTATTCCGGCAGAGTGGTCTTTTGAAGTGATGATCGACGACTCGTTAAATGAATTAAAGGCGCTCTTGCCCGAGTGCATGCTGCCGGACCAAGTGCGGATCGGCTCGCGGCTGGCCTTGTTGCTAGCCAAGCAAGAACCCGGGCGCATCCATCCCGCGACCTTAACGCGCTGGGTGGAGCAAGCGCGCGCCTCGGTGCTATTGCGGGGGGAACGCGCCGTCCGCCGGCCGGAGGTGCATTACGATCCGCAATTGCCCATCACCGCCAAAAAGGACGAAATTCTGCAAGCGATCCGCCAAAACCAGGTGGTCATTGTGGCGGGCGAAACCGGGTCGGGCAAAACCACCCAGATCCCCAAAATCGCCTTGGAAGCCGGGTTCGGCCTGCGCGCCAAGATCGGTTGCACCCAGCCCCGGCGCGTGGCCGCGCTGTCCATTTCCCGGCGCATCGCCGAAGAATTACGGGTGCCGTGGGGGGAGGAAGTGGGCTGTAAAATCCGCTTCAGCGACCAATCCTCGGCGCACACGTGCATCAAACTGATGACCGATGGTATTTTGCTGGCGGAAATCCAGGGGGACCCTTTCCTGAGCGAGTACGATTTCCTGGTAATCGACGAAGCGCACGAACGGTCCTTAAACATCGATTTTTTGCTCGGTTACCTCAAGCAACTGCTGCCCAAGCGCACGGATCTCAAAGTTATCATCACCTCGGCGACGATCGACACGGAGGCGTTTTCCGCCGCGTTCAACGGCGCGCCTATCGTGCAAGTCTCCGGCCGGATGTTCCCCGTCGACGTGCTTTACCAACCGTTGGACGAGCACGCCGAAGACGAGGGCGACCTCACCTACATCGACGCCGCCGTCAACACCACGGCCTATTTGCTGGATACCACGCCCGCGGGCGATGTGCTGGTGTTCATGCCCAGCGAACGCGACATTCGCGAGACAAGCGACAAACTCTCCGGCGGCGTGCGCGCGGAGATCATCCCTTTGTTCGGGCGTTTGACCGCCGCCGAGCAGCAGCGCGTGTTCGCCGCGACGCCCGGCCGCAAAGTGATCGTGGCGACGAATATCGCCGAGACCTCCTTGACCTTGCCGGGCATCCGGTTTGTGATCGACACCGGCCTGGCCCGCATCAGCCGCTACAGCCCGCGCACCCGCACCAAGCGCCTGCCCATCGAGCCCGTTTCCCAAAGCAGCGCCAACCAGCGCAAAGGCCGCGCGGGCCGCGTCAGCGGCGGCGTGTGCATCCGCCTCTATGCCGAGGCGGATTTCGCGGCGCGCCCGCCCTATACCCAGCCGGAAATCCAGCGGGCGAACCTGGCGGAAGTCATCTTGCGGATGAAGGCGTTTCACTACGGTGAAATCGAGACCTTTCCGTTCCTCAATCCGCCCGCGCCCAACGCCATCCGAGCCGGTTACCAGCTATTGCAGGAGCTGGGCGCTTTGGACGAGGCGCTCGCCTTGACGCCGCTGGGCCGCGAATTGGCGCGCCTGCCGGTGGACCCCGCCATGGGCCGGATGATTTTGGAATCCCGCCGCGAGAACGCCTTGCGCGAGGTCATCATCATCGCCGCCGGGCTCAGCGTGCAAGACCCGCGCGAACGCCCCATGGACCAACCGGGCGCGGCGGACGCCGCCCACCGGCGCTTTGTGGACCCCACCTCCGATTTCCTCACCCTGCTCAAACTCTGGGAATTCACGGCGGACGTGTGGGACCAGCGCAAGACCCAGAATCATTTGCGCAAGTTCTGCAAAGCCAATTTTCTCTCCTACACCCGCATGCGCGAATGGCGCGACATTTACGCGCAATTGCGGGAAGCGGTCGGCGATCTGGAACAGGGCGAAGCGGCCGACGCCGACGACGATTACGAGGGGCCGGACGCCCCCGCCGCCCCCGGCGCGGCGACCGCGGCCCAATCCCTGGCCAACGCGATTCACCGCTCGATTTTGACCGGCCTTTTCGGTCATTTAAGCCAGAAAACCGGCCCGAACAGCTACCGTCTGGCGGGCAACCGCCAAGCCATGGTGTTCCCCGGCTCGGCCTTGTTCGAGCGGCTAGATAAAAAGCCCTCCCCGAAAGCCGCGCCAGCCGCGCCCAAGAAAACCACGCAACCGCTCTGGGCCATGGCGGGGGAAATTGTCGAAACCTCCCGGCTGTTCCTGCGCACCCTGGCGGGGATCGACCCGCAATGGATTTTGGAACTAGGCGCGCACCTGTGCAAAACCACCTACAGCGATCCCCGCTGGGACCCGCTAAAGGGCCGGGTCATTATCAAGGAAGTCGTCTTGATGAACGGCTTGGAAGTCGTTTCGCACTGGATCGATCATAAAAAAACCGATCCCGCCGCCGCGACCGCGATGTTCATCCGCTCGGCCTTGATGGAAGACGAGTTGGAACTCCCCCAGCCTTTCCTCGCGCACAACCGGAAAATCCGGCAAAAACTCGAAATCATCCAAACCCGGCTGCACCACAGCGCGGGCGATCCGGATGAACGGCTGTTCGAGTTTTATCGCGGCCGGCTGGACGTGGTTTCCTCGATTCACGACCTGAACCAATTGCTCAAACAGAAGCCGGCCGATTACTTGAAGGTCACCGAAGCGGACCTGATCGGCCCGGAATCCAAGATCGATCCCCGGCATTTCCCGGACGAAGTAAGCCTGGGCGAACAAGCCCTGCCGTTGACCTACTCTTACGCGCCGGGCGAAGATAGTGACGGCGTGACCATCCGGGTGCCCGCGCGCATGGTGCAAGTACTGTCATCCGAATCGATGGACTGGATCATCCCCGGCTTCCGCGAGGAACAAATCGAGTGCTTGTTGCAATCACTGCCCAAGACGTTGCGCCGGACACTGATGCCCATCCCGCCCAAGGTCAAGGAACTGGCGCGGGTGATCCAGCCTAGCCAAGGCAGTTTGCCGGAAGCCGTAAGCCAAGCGGTGGAACAACTTTACGGAATCAAGATTCCCACCAACACCTGGCCGGCGGATGCCATTCCGGCGCATCTGCGACCGCGCATCGAAATGGTGGGCAAGGAAAACAAGGTGCTCGGCGTGGCCCGCGACCTGCAAAACCTGAAGGAACAGCTCAAAAAAGCCGAGGTGCCTTTGGAAGTTCACGCCTGGCGCGAGGCGGTTAAAAAATGGGAGCAATACGGCCTCACCCAGTGGAGCTTTGGCGATTTGCCGGAGCGCACCGAAGTCGCCGATGTCGGCGGCGTGCCGCTCTACGCTTATCCCGGCTTGCAGGTGGAGGAAAGCGACGTGTGCATCCGTTTGTTCCGCCGCTCCGCCGAGGCCGAGACCGCGAGCGCGGCCGCCACCAACCGGCTGTGCGAGTTGGCCTTGCAACGCGAGTTGGCCTGGCTGCAAAAAGACCTGCGCGCCCTCAACGCCGTGCAAATGCTCTACGTCACCTTAGGCTCCTATGACGAATTGCTCGACGACGCCTACCGGCATATCTGCCGCTATTTATTCCAGCGCGAGGCGGTTTTTCCCCTGGCCAAAGCCCGTTTCGACGCCACGGTGGCGCAGGCGAAAGCCCGCGTGCCCGGCTTGGCGGCGAAATTCATCGAAGCGGTCAAACTGATCCTCGAAGCGCGCCAGGAATTATTACTGCTACCCAAGCCCTACCCGGGGCTGGCGGTGGATGTGAATTATTTAATCCCGAAGCGGTTCCTGGCCTGCATCGCTTACGAACGGCTGGGCCATTTGCCGCGCTACCTTAAAGCCGTGCGCATCCGCGCCGAGCGCGCCGCCATGAACGGGCTCAAGGATCAGGAAAAAGCCCGGCGCATCCAGCCTTATCAAACCGCGCTGGCCAAGCTCTGCGCCGCCGCGCCGCCCACCCTGGCCGCCGCCCGGTTGCGGGAGGATTTCCGCTGGCTCATCGAAGAATACAAAGTTTCTTGCTACGCCCAGGAACTGGGCACGGCGCAACCCGTCTCCCCTCCGCGTCTGGATCAATTGCTGCGCGACGCGCTCCAAGCCATGAGCGGAAAATGAGGACTTCGGCTAACCCCGGTGAAAGCTGATAGAGCATCCGGGGTGGACATGCCGTAAGCGACAGTCAAAGACAGGTTTTACTCTCCCCTTTTTGCTTGAAGCCGGGCGCATAAAGTCCGATAAACGGGCCCGCTATCACCAACATACAATCATGAAAAAACTTGCATTGCTAACCGCCGGACTTTTAGCCGCGGCGGGTTCCGTATTCGGCGCCGACAATCCCTATCTCGGCAATTGGGCTTTAACCATTCCCGGCGGAGGCGCCGGCTGGCTCGGGGTGACCCAAGAAAAAGGCTATCTGGATGCGAGCCTGCTTTGGGGTGGCGGCAGCGTGGTGCCCGTGGCCAGCGTGTTTGTCGACGACGGTAAACTCTACGTCACCCGCACCCACGAGGTGCCGCGCAAAAATGCCGAGGGCAAGGTCGTCCGGACCCAAATCTGGACGGAAGCCATTGTGGGGCAATTGGCAAGCGACGGCACCCTGTCCCTCGTAACCATGGAAGGCAAAGAAAATGGCGAAGGCTTGAGCCGGGAATCCTTCACCGGCAAACGCATTCCGGCGGTGCCCCCCGCGCCCGACTTGTCACAAGTCAAATTCGGCGAAACCATCGAATTGTTCAACGGCAAGGATTTGGACGGCTGGCAATTAACCGATCCCAAAGCGGTCAGCGGCTGGAGCGTGAAGGACGGGATTTTGGTCAATAATCCGGTGCAAACCGAAGGCAAAGACCACATCAATTACGGCAACCTGCGCACGGTGAAGGAATTCGAAGATTTCAACCTCAAGCTCGAATTCCGTCTGGCGACCAACGGGAATAGCGGCGTGTACCTGCGCGGCATCTATGAAGTGCAAGTGGCCGATACCTACGGTAAACCGTTGGATTCGCATAACATGGGCGGCGTCTACAGCCGCATCACCCCCTCCGTAAACGCGGAAAAACCGGCCGGGGAATGGCAAACCTATGATATCACGCTGGTGGACCGGCACGTGACCGTCGTGTTGAACGGCGTCAAAATCATCGACAACCAGCCGATCTTGGGCTGCACGGGCGGCGCCTTGTGGTCGGATGAATTCCGCCCCGGCCCCATCTATGTGCAGGGCGACCACACCGGCATCGAATACCGGAATTTCGTCATCAAACCGGTGGTGAAATAAGTCAATCGCTCCATCCGCTTTAATCGCGGCACCCCTCCTTTGTTCGCGCAAAGGAGGGTTTTTCTTTTCCTAAACCGGGGCGCTAAAAAATGGAGCAACCCACGTTTCTTTCTTCGCCGGATCAGCCTGCCCGGCAAACTACGTAACCCTTCCCGCACGGGAAAAAGTTGCGCTTACTGATCGAATACACTTTATGGCGAGCCATTTGGAGGTCCGCAAGGCGCGAGCGAGGAAAGCTGCCTCAGCGGCCTCTGACCAAGCGAGCAACGCCGCCGGCAGCCAACGGGCCGTCAGAAAAGGTAGGGTATCCTACGGATTAATCAGTAGGTAACGGTCCGGGGCAAGGAGGGCTTGGCGACTTTGGGCAGCGCCAGCGCCAAGCAACCGGCAACCACCAAGGAAGCCCCTAAAATCGCAAACGGCACGGTAATGCCGTCGGTATGATGCTTGAGCCAGCCCACGATATAACTGCCGAAAAAACCGCCTAAGTTGCCCACGGCGTTGACCAAGCCAATGATGGCGCCCAATACGGAGCGCGGCATGGTTTCGGCGGGGATGGCCCAAAAGGGCGCTTGCGCCGCAAACGGACCGGGAATGGCGAAACAGAGAAACGCATACGAAAGCCAAAACGACCGGTCCTGCAACAGCGCGCTGGCGATCAGACTGACCCCGCTCATCATATAAACCGCCAGCACGTGCTTGCGCCGCTCCAAAACTTTGTCCGAATGCCAGGAAACGACCACCATAACAAGGGCGGTGACAAGATAGGGCCCGGCGAAGAGCAACCCGTATTCGAAACCGCTAGTCTGGGTTTGGTTGCTCTTCAACAAATTGGACATAAAAGACATGCAGCCATAGGCCGCGCAATTGTGTAAAAAGTATATCAAGACCATAACGGCGACCACGGGACGGGCCAGCGCCGCCCAGACCGGCACTTTTTTCGGGGGTTCCAATTGGGCGGTTTCCGCCTGGATCGTCGGTTCCAAATAGTCTCGCTCCGCCTGGGAGATCCAGGGCGCTTCGCGCGGGTGGTCGTGAATGAAGAACCACCATATCGGAATCCAGATCACCGGGAGCAACCCTTCCAATACGAGCGTGAACTTCCAACCTTGGGTCGCCAGCAACCAACCGGTCAATGGCGCCGAAAGCGCGACCGCCATCGGCTGGCACAGATTCCAATAGCCCGTGGCCCGCGCGCGTTCCGCCTTGGGAAACCAATTGGCCAGCAACACCAACGTGGTGGGATACACCGCGCTTTCGGCTACCCCGAGTAAAAAGCGCACCAACTCAAATTGCCGGAACGTTTTGACCAAGCCGCAGGAAATCGCGGCCAACCCCCAAAGTACTAAAAACAACGTCACCAGTTTTTTGGGACTCCACCGGCTAGCTAGATACCCGCCGGGAATTTGCAGGAGTACGTAGCCGAAGAAAAAGATCCCGAAGGCCTCGCCCTTCATGCGATCATCCATCAGCAAATCTCTCATCATGTGAGAGATATTCCCATCGAGCGCCAAGGAAACGTTGGTCCGATCAATGTACGAGATGGTGTACATGATCAGGGCGACGGGAATAATCCGGAGCCAGCGTTCTTGTTTTATCATATGCGGGAGAAGTCTGTGGTAACCAACCCCGGGACGGGGGTCAACCGGAATCGATGAATCTAGCTGGAGCGCAGGCGCCGGGCACCCGGGTTGATTAAGAAAATCTACGAATCTGCTTTAGCCGTAGTAATATCGCTCAAGAAACTTGACATTTTACCGATATCCTTCAGAGTTCTATGAAGAACCCATAATAGTTTTTAATTAAGCAACCAACGGTAAGCCGCAACATTAGATGCTATGCAGACCAGCGTCGCTCTGAAAAAACGAAAAACCCCCGGGGCCTTAGTCCCCCCGGCGGGAGACAAACGTTATAAAATCCTGGAAACGGCGATGAAACGCCATCAACACAAATCCGATGCGCTTATCGAGATTCTCCATACCGCCCAGGAGCTATTCGGTTTTCTGGAAAACGATCTGCTTTTGCACATCGCCTACAGCCTGAGACTCCCCCCCAGCCGGGTTTTCGGGGTGGCCACTTTTTATCACTTCTTCACGCTCAAGCCCAAAGGCGCCCACACGTGCGTCGTGTGCATGGGCACCGCGTGTTATGTGAAGGGCGCCGACAAGGTGCTCGCCGCGATTGAGGATCTCGCCCACATCAAATCGGGCCAAACCACCTCCGACGGCCAGCTTTCACTTTTAACCGCCCGCTGCATCGGAGCCTGCGGCATCGCGCCAGCCGTGGTGTACGACGGCACGGTGACCGCCCGGCAGACCCCCGAATCGGCTCTCAACCTGGTGAAAGGATGGGTTCAACATGGTTCTTAACGAGTTATTGGAAATCGCGGAGAAGGAAAAGCAGTCGCATAAAAAGTACCGCATTCGCTGTTGCATGGCGGCGGGCTGCATGTCCTCGAACAGCCAGCAAGTCAAAACCACGCTCGACCAAGCCGTTAAAGAGGCGGGCTTGACCGATTCGGTGGAGGTAGTGGGCGTGGGTTGCATGCGTCTCTGTTGCCAAGGTCCGCTGGTCCAAATGGACCCCGATGGCGCGCTGTACGAAAAAGTCACCCCGGACCAAGTCGCGTCCATCGTCCAATCGCTCAAAGGCGGCAAAGCCACGGCGCAAAAGGGCGATCCGACGCACCCCTTCTTTGCGAAGCAGATGTCCATCGTGCTGGAAAACAGCGGCATGATCGATCCGGAGCGCATCGAAGCCTATATCGCCGCCGAGGGTTACCAAGCGTTGCACCAAGTGCTGCTGGAAATGAAGCCCAAGGAGGTGGTTGACAACCTCATCAAGAGCGGCCTGCGGGGCCGGGGCGGCGCCGGGTATCCGACCGGGCTTAAGTGGGCGACCGTGGCCAAGACGCAGAGCGAGCGCAAATTCGTCATCTGCAACGCCGATGAGGGCGATCCCGGGGCGTTCATGGACCGTAGCGTGCTCGAGAGCGATCCCCATCGGGTGCTCGAAGGCATGGCGATCGCCGGCTACGCGGTCGGCGCCAATCAAGGTTACATCTACGTGCGCGCCGAATATCCGCTGGCGATCACCCGCTTGCAGACCGCCATCCGCCAAGCCAAACAACTGGGGCTCCTGGGCGCGGGCATCTTCGAGTCCACGTTCAGCTTTAACATCGATATCCGCATCGGGGCTGGCGCGTTCGTATGCGGCGAGGAAACCGCGCTCATGGCTTCGGTGGAAGGCAAACGCGGCGCCCCCCGCCCCCGGCCGCCCTTCCCGGCCGAAAGCGGCTTATGGGGTTCCCCCACCCTGATCAACAACGTCGAAACCTTCGCCAACATACCGCCCATCGTGCGCAAGGGGGCGGATTGGTTCGCCGCCATCGGCACCGAAAAGAGCAAAGGCACCAAAGTGTTCGCCCTGGCGGGCAAGATCGCCAACACGGGGCTGATCGAAGTTCCCATGGGCACCAGTCTGCGCCAAATCGTCGAGGAAATGGGCGGCGGGGACGACGCGATTAAAGCAGTCCAAACGGGCGGTCCATCCGGCGGCTGCATCCCGTCGGCGGCGTTCGACACGCCGGTGGACTACGATTCGCTCATGAAAGTCGGCTCCATCATGGGGTCCGGCGGCATGATCGTGATGGACCAACTGACCAAAATGGTCGACGTGGCGCGCTTCTTCATGGAGTTCTGCATGGA
>DBTJ01000202.1:9538-21518 GCA_002306985.1 Verrucomicrobia bacterium UBA1319 | reverse complement strand
TCTTCATGGAGTTCTGCATGGATGAGTCCTGCGGCAAGTGCATTCCGTGCCGCGCGGGCACGGTGCAAATGCATCATTTGCTCACCAAAATCCTCGATGGCAAGGCCACGCTCAAGGATTTGCAGAAGCTGGAGGAGTTGTGCGACATGGTCAAGAACACCAGCTTGTGCGGTTTGGGCCAAACGGCGCCCAACCCGGTGCTGAGTACGCTGCGATTTTTCCGCCACGAATACCTGGAGTTGCTGCGGCCGGAATCCGCGCCCGCCCCGGTCAAAAGCGCGACGACCCCGGAAGTCTCCACTCACGCGTAAACCGATTCACGACTGTATATGGCTGCAAAAACATTAACCATCGACGGCAAAATGGTGGGCGCCCACGAGGATCAAACGATTCTCGAGGCGGCGCGGGACGCGGGCATTAAAATCCCCACGCTTTGCCATTTGGAAGGGCTTTCCGATCTCGGCGCCTGCCGCCTCTGTCTGGTGGAGGTCAAGGGCAGCAACCGGCTCCAACCGGCCTGCGCCATCAAAGTGGCCGAAGGCATGGAAGTGCAAACCCACTCCGAGCGGCTGCAAAAGTACCGGCGCATGATTCTGGAATTGCTCTTCGCGGAGCGGAATCACGTATGCGCGGTCTGCGTCTCCAACGGCCACTGCGAGTTGCAGAACTTGGCCATCGAACTCGGCATGGATCATGTGCGCTTCGACTACCGCTTCAGCGGCTTCGATGTCGATATCACCCACAACCGGTACGGCTTGGACCACAATCGCTGCATCCTCTGCACGCGTTGCGTGCGGGTGTGCAACGAGGTCGAGGGGGCGCATACTTGGGATGTCGCCGGGCGCGGGGCGGACGCGCGAGTCATCACGGATTTGAAACAGCCTTGGGGCGAAGCGGATAGTTGCACGGCGTGCGGCAAGTGCGTCATGGCCTGTCCCACCGGGGCGTTGTTCTACAAGGGTTCCACCGTCGCCGAGATGGAACGGGACCGCACACGGCTTGAATTCATCGTCACTGCACGGGAGAAGAAACAATGGATCGTCTAAGAGTTGCCACCGTTTGGTTGGGAGGTTGCGCGGGCTGTCACATGTCCTTTTTGGACCTGGACGAATGGCTGTTCGACCTGGCCGCGAAAATCGAGCTGGTTTACAGCCCGATTATGGACATTAAAGTCTATCCGGAAAACGTGGATGTCGTGCTGATCGAGGGCGCGGTGGCCAATGAGGACCACTTGCAACTCATCCACCTCATCCGAAAAAAGACCAAAGTGCTGGTCTCCTTCGGCGATTGCGCCGTGACCGGCAACGTGACGGCCCTGCGGAATTTCCTGGGCCCGGCGGAGCACGTCCTGCGCCGCGCGTACCTGGAAGGCGCCGATATCCAGGCGCAGATACCGAGTATGCCGGGCGTCGTTCCCGCGCTGCTGGACACCGTGCGCCCGGTGCATGAGATCGTGCCGGTGGAAGTCTTTTTGCCCGGTTGCCCGCCCCCGGCGGACCGCATTCGGGCCTTGCTGGAACAAGTGTTGGCGGGCGAGGCCCCGCATTTGATGGGCTCGCAGATCAAATTTGGCTGACCCGCCCCGAACGTTAACCGCAGCGAGAGCGAATCGAGAATTTATTATGGCACAGCGGATTGAGATCGACCCCGTCACGCGCATCGAAGGGCATGCGAAGATCACCATTCAACTGGACGATTCGGGCAATGTGACCGACGCCCATTTTCACGTCACCGAGTTCCGCGGTTTCGAACGGTTTTGCGAAGGCCGTCCGTTGTGGGAAATGGCCGGCATCACCGCCCGCATCTGCGGCATTTGCCCCGTCAGCCACTTGCTGGCTTCGGCCAAAGCCGGGGACGCCATCCTCGCGGTGGACATCCCGCCCGCGGCCGATCAACTGCGGCGCCTGATGAATTTAGGCCAGATCGTTCAATCGCACGCCCTGAGTTTCTTTCACCTGAGCGCGCCGGACTTTCTGCTGGGCATGGATAGCCCGCCGGCCACGCGCAACGTCTTTGGTCTGATGGCGTCCGATCCGGACCTAGCCCGGGCGGGCATCCGGTTGCGCCAGTTCGGCCAGGAAATTATCGAATGCCTGGGCGGCAAGAAGATTCACCCGGCCTGGGCCGTCCCGGGCGGCGTGCGTAGCGCCCTGCCGGAAGCCTGCCGCCAGAAGATCAAAAGCAAGCTGCCGGAAGCTCGCGCCACCACGCTCACGGCGTTGAGCCTTTTCAAAAAACTGATCAAACAGTTCAAGGCCGAGGCGCAGATTTTTGGCAATTTTCCCTCCCTGTTCATGGGGTTGGTGGGGCCGGATGGCTCGTGGGAGCACTACGGCGGCAACCTGCGGTTCGTGGATAGCGGCGGCAATGTGATTGCCGATCAAATCCCGGCCGCCCGTTACCGGGAATACATCGGCGAAGCCTCGGAGGCGCAATCCTACCTGAAATCGCCCTATTACCGGCCGCTGGGCTATCCCGAAGGCATCTACCGGGTCGGTCCCCTCGCCCGCCTGAACATTTGCTCGCAAATCGGCACGCCCCTGGCCGATCTGGAACTCTCCCATTTCCGCGAATGCGGCAACGGCTCGGTCACCTCCTCGTTCTTCTACCACTACGCCCGCTTGATCGAAATCCTGGCGGCGGTGGAAAAGATCGAAGCCATGATCGACAATCCGGAGCTGGGTTCGGAATGGTTGCGCGCCGACGCGGGCATCAACAAGCTCGAAGGCGTGGGGGTGAGCGAAGCCCCGCGCGGCACCTTGCTGCACCATTACCAAGTCGACGCGAACGGCATGGTCCAAAAAGTGAATTTAATTATCGCCACCGGCCAGAACAATCTGGCCATGAACCGGACGGTCGCGCAAATCGCGCGGCATTACGTCCACGGCTCAAAAATCCAGGAAGGCATGTTGAACCGGGTCGAAGCCGGCATCCGCGCCTTCGACCCTTGCCTGAGTTGCTCGACGCACGCCTACGGCAAAATGCCCCTGGCGATCGCGTTGATCGGGCCGCGAGGCGAGTTGGTGGATACCGCGTCGACACCCGTCTGACGCTTGAGCTTGAGCCCGTTTCAAAAGCACCCGTTCGCGGGTGCTTTTTTTTAGGACTTCCCGGGCGGGCCGGCTCACGAACTGGCGCTGGTATAATGGCGTAGCGCAAAACGCCAAGCCAATTCGGAGAGGAATAAAAACCACAAACTGGCAAACCAGAGCAACGCCATTTCCCAAGGCGAACCGAGCCGGTTGAGCAGCCATTTCACCGGCACATTGGCCACTAGCAGCATCGGCACGGCAAAGGTGAAAAACGCCTTAAACAGGCCGCGAAAGGCCTCGTCGGGGAGCCGGGCCAAACTGAATAAATTATAATACCCCCACACAATCCCCTGGGCGCGAACCGTCCAAAAACTCACGCTGGAAATCAGCAGCATCAGCGAATAATGAATGGTGACGCTCGCGGCCGACAGCGCCAAAAAGCCGAGCGCTTGCCCCCAGGTGGGCGTCCAATGCAATTTATTGGCGGCAAACGCCATGATCACCAAGCCCGTGCCCGCGTTGACGAATCCGCCTAAATCCACTTGCCGCAACGACACCAGAAATCGGGTGTTCACCGGCAAGAGCAGCATAAAATCCAGCTTCCCACTCCGGATGTGTTCCGAGAGCTGGACGCAATTCGAGAGGAAAAAGGCGCTGAAGATCATCTGGATAAAATGGCTGCCTCCCATCAGCATCACGACTTCCCATTTCGTCCAGGTGGCAATGTGATCGGTGTGACGGTAAAGCACGTCGACAAAGACCAATTGCAGGGAAAACCAGAGCATCTCCACCACGATCCACATCAGGAAGTTGGATTTGAAACTCATCTCCCGCACGACGGAGTTCCGCCAGAGCAGCAGGTAAATCGAGAAATAATGGCGCAACCGCCCGATCCAACCCGGTCGGAACATCCCCCGCCCCGAGGCGGGGATGGATGGAACCGTGGGTTTTAGTTTCGCCGCCATAACCTCGTTGTCAGCCTCCAACGGCGCTGTAACGGCGAATGCCCCGCTGCCATACCCAGCGCGCCACCCCATACATGATCGCCACCCAGAGACACTGGATTGCGATACCTTGAACCAGATTGACGCGCGAAACTTGCTCCAAATAAATGCTCACCGGCAGGAACACCTCATAGGGAAACGGGGTCCACATGATCAGGCTTTGCGCCAACGGCGGCAGGATATCGAGTGGAAAGAGGTGCCCGCTGGCGGCATACTCCAGACCATATAACAGAATGATGAGCGTGGAGACTTCGAGCACCCAAAAGGCCATCAGGGCCATGATATAAGAGATTAGGAATTGCAGCAGACCGGCGAGCGCGAGCGAAAGCAAAAACCACGCATACGTGCTCCCGGCGGCCGGCAGATATAATTCCGCGCGATGCCACAGGAAAAACAAGCCGAGGGGCAGGAGCGCGGCGATGGCGTAAATCAACCGGCCGGCGCCAAAAAGGCAAAACCGATAGGTCAGGTAATCCATCGGCTTCAGGAGGAATTGGTTGATATTGCCATCCTTGATGTCCGAAGCCACCTGCCAATCGTCATCCGTCACGGCGGTGAAAGTATCCACCAGCAGCGCCAGGAGATAATAGGACACCATTTTGCCGAGGGTGTAACCCAAAACACTGGACTCGCGCCCCTCGTAAATCGTCCGCCAGACATAAATGGTGGCCATCAAAGGCACGAGCGTAAAGGCGGCCCGCGCGAGAAAGTTGAATCGGTATACCAGGGTATTCTGGATACCGATTCGAACCACGTGCCAATACTTGCTCATCCCTTGGAACGACCCGCGCGATACCCGTAGAGGCCGTAAAAGGCCACGTAGGCAAAGGCGATCACCGGGACAATGAAGGAGAATTGGATGTCTTTCGATAGGTCCGCAATCTTACCCTGCAACGGCGGCAAAATCGCGCCGCCCAAAATGGCCATGACCAGCAAGGAGGAGGCTTGACTCTTGAGCGCGCCCAAGCCCTCGATCGCCAGCGAGAAAATATTGGACCACATCACCGAGCAGAACAGGCCGACGCCCAGGATGGCCCATTTGGCGGTGTCACCCGTGGATGTCATGCCGGTGATCAGCAAGCCAATGATGAGGCAGCTAAAGAGCGCGAGCATCCGTTGCGGGCTAGCCTTGCCCAGGAAAAACGCCACCAACAACACCACCAGCAACAGGCCGTAATGCTGGGCGTCACCGGCGCTGGCCTTGAAAGAGACCACGCCAAACGCCACAACCGGCACCAACACCACCATGAGGTTTTTAAGCCAACCGCGCATATCGCTCAGGGCGAAGGAACCCATGAAACGGCCGATCATCAATCCGCCCCAGTAAAATGCGAGAAACGGGGCGGCGACTTCGGGCGTCAGACCGCCTAACTTGGGCGTCCCCAGGAAATTCACAATCGCGCTGCCTACGGTAACCTCGCCGCCTACATACATGAAAATGGCGAGCATGCCCAATACGGTATGCGGATGTTTCAAAGCGCCCGCGCCATGGGTGATTTGTTCCGTGTTAGTGAAGCTCGGGAGATGCGCGAATTTGAAAAACACGGCCAACAGCACGAACACCCCCGCAAAGCAAAGATAAGGAATTTTTACCGCATCGGCCCCGTGCACGGCGCCCCGATTGAACACTTGAAAAATCAAGTAGCCACCAATGATCGGCCCAATGGTAGTGCCGAACGAGTTGAACGCTTGCGACAAATTCAAGCGACTGGAGGCGGTCCGTTCCGGCCCCAGAATGGTGACATACGGATTGGCCGCGATTTGCAGCATGGCAAAACCTAAGCCCACGATGAACAGAGCGATTAAGAAGGACGGATAGGCGACCTGTTGTTTATTCTTAGCCAACTCCGGGTAGGCGTCCTCCAACAACAGCCGGTTTAGACGCGATAATTTCCCGCCCTCTTGCGGGTTCTTTTTAACCAATTCGAGCGTTTCCGGCCGCGTTTTGACTTGTGAAAACCGACCTTCGTCCCAAATCGTGGATTCAACCACGATTTTATTCAAATCCTCAGCGACTCCATTTTGCAAGGCTTGACCCAACTCGCCGGTCCCGGGCCAAGCCGCGAGCGCCTGACGATTGGCCGCGGAAAGCCGGCCCGCGATATAAGTGGACACGGGGTCCGCGGGTTGCTTCAACTTGGCCGCGAAGGCGGGCGCATCCTTGAGGTCCACCGCGGTAATCGTCACGGAACAGAGCTGCGCGGCGGGATAAAACAAGGCGCTGCCGGTGGCGGCGATCAACAGGCCAATGATCACGCCATTCTTGTACCCAATACGGTTAATGGGGTCGCCCGAAACCAGGGAAACAATATAATAGATAAGCGAGCCAACGGCGTAGGCGCCAAAAAACGCCAATTGCACGAGCATAGCCCGGAAATAATCCAGGTCGAACGCATCCTTAAAGCGCGGAATGAGAATGTCATTCCACACCGTCATGAAGCCCCACATAAAGAACAGAATCGTCATGATCGCGAACGGGCCGCGAAACGTCTGTCCGTTGCCGGAGGCTGGGTTTGAAGGTTTTGATTGTACCGGTCCGCCAATGCTAGCCATGTGAAATTCCTTTTGAGTGAATTAAGATAATTACCGCGACCCTTTGGCCTTGAATTCGGTTACTTCGGTTTCGGAGAACGTCGCCGGCGGGCGGCTCTCCGGTCCCACCGCCCATTTAGTATTGGGCGCGGAAGCCATATCAAAGGTCAATTCGCCGCCCTGGAGCAATTCGGCATGGCTAATGTAGGTCCGGTTAAACGCCGCGCCGTCCAGTTTCGCGTCCTGGATATAGGGCCGTTGCGGGCCGTTGTTTTTGGCCGCCACGGTGAAGCTTTTGCCGTGCGGCAACGACAAGGTGGCGCGATCGAAGAGGGGGCTGCCGATCACATAGTTCGTGTCGCCCGGGCAAACGGGATAAAAGCCCAGCGCGCTGAACACGTACCAGCTCGAAGTTTGGCCGGTATCCTCATCGCCGCACAGACCGTCCGGCGTGGGTTGATAGAGCAGATTCATCACCTGGCGGACGCGCGACTGCGCCTTCCAGGGCTGACCGGCGTAATCGTAGAGATAGATCATGTGGTGAATCGGCTCGTTGCCGTGGGCGTATTGCCCCAGGTTCAGGGCCACCATTTCGGTCATCTCATGAATGGTCGAACCGTAGCTGCCCACCTTGAAATTATTCGTCGCCAGGAACACCGAGTCCAGCTTGGCCGCAAAGGCCGCCTCGCCGCCCAGGAGCTTGGAAAGATCATTCACGTTGTGGAACACGCTCCAAGTCCAGTGCCAGGAACAGCCCTCGGTGAACGGCCCGCCCCATTCGCACGGGTCGAACGGCTCGACCCATTGGCCGTTTTCCTGGCGGCCCCGCATGAATTTGGTGTTACTATCGAAGAGGTTCCGGTAATTGAGCGATTTTTTCAGGAACACCGCCTCCTCCTCATGACGTCCAGCGGCCTTGGCTAACAGCGCGGCGCACCAATCGTTGTAAGCGTATTCGAGCGTCTTGGCGGCGGCTTCGCGCACTTTCGGGGAAGCCACGTAACCCAATTCATTATAGGACGGAGCGCCATTGCGGCCGATGGCGGAAATGGGCCCCTCGGCATTGGCGTCATGCACCATGGCGTTGACGGCTTTTTGCGCGTCAAAGCTGCGCACGCCCTTAGCCCAACCGTCGGCTAGCAACGAGAACGCGTGGTTGCCGATCATGCAATCGCGGTGCCCCGGGCTGGACCACGCCGGCAGCCAGCCGCTTTGTTCGTAAGCGTTGATCACGCCCTCGAGAATTTCCGCGCTCACTTCGGGGAACAACAAGTTGTAGAGCGGATGCGAGGCCCGGAAGGTATCCCAATAGCCGGTGTCCGTGTACAGAAAGCCCGCGTGCACCTGGCCATCGAAGGGACTGAAGTAAGTGGGTTTTCCTTGGGGATCGCGCTCGTAGAATTTATGCGGAAACAAAATGCTGCGGTACAACGCCGTGTAGAAGGTGCTTTGCTGCTCCTGGGAGCCGCCTTCGACGCGGGCGCGCCCCAAGGCCTCGTTCCAGCGCGCCTCGGCTCGACTGCGAATATCATCGAACGAAGCGTTCCCAATTTCCTGTTTCAAATTCAGCGCCGCTTGTTCGGGGCTGATGAAGGAGGAGGCCACCTGGCAGCCCACTTTGCCGCCGGGAGCCACGTCGAACTTGAAATAGGCGCCGGTGTGATTGCCGTCCAAGCGAGCCACGCCCGGCTGGGTGCCTTCGGGCGACCATACGCCATGCGCGGCAAAGGGTTTATCGAACACGATCACGAAATAATTCGCGAAATTCTTGGGCACCCCGCCATGGTTATTGCGGACGGCGCCGATGACCTTGTTTTCCCCGGGAATGATCTCGACGGAGGAACCGCCCGGAAAAGCGTCGAGCACCACGTAAGCGTCGCCCGATTGATCGAACGTGAACCGGAAGCACGCGGCGCGTTCGGTGGGGGTGACTTCGGCCCGCGTCTTCCAGGTGTCCAACTGGACGCTGTAATAGCTGGGCTGGGCAATCTCGCGCTCATGGCTGAATTCGGAGGCGCGCTCCTCTTCCTTCACCGCTAATTTGCCGGACACGGGCAGCAGGGAGAACGCCGCGTAATCGCCAATCCACGGGCTAGGCTGGTGCGTCTGGCGGATGCCCCGGATTTTATTCTGGCGGTATTGGTAATAGAAAGTGTCCGACTGCGGCTGGGTATAGGGCGCCCAGGTGTTCATGGGGAACGGCAGGGCGACCGCCGGGTAATTATTCCCGTGGGAAAAGCCGGAGGTGGAATCCGTGCCTTGCAGCGGATTGACAAGACCGACGGGCGCCAACGCGCCAGCGTTTGCCGCCAGCTGCAAAGAAAAGGCGGCGCAAAGGATACTGAGATTTTTCATTTAGTCGGGCTCCAATCTGCCAAAGCTTGCGGCTTTCACGCAATGATTTTCTAAACCCGAAACCGGGGAACTGGCCAACTAAGCCGAAGGAAGACGCTTAGGCGCCTTGGGCGCCAGGCCGATAGCGAATGACTTTGACGGGCTCCAGGGTTACCAAGCCACCGCCCAGCATGCCTTCCAGCAACGGCAGGAACGCCTGAATTTTCGCTTCGGAATCGATAATCTCCACGACGATGGGCAAATCTTGGGAAAGCCGCAGAATTTTAGCGGTGTGCAAGTGGCTGGAAGCGCCGAACCCCATGGGGCCCCGCAACACGGTGGCCCCCGCCAGGCGGATTTCCCGGGCCTTCAGAACAATCGCCTCGTACAGCGGCGACTGCCCGCAACGATCACTCTCGCCGAGGTAAATCCGCAACAACATCGAGTCTTCGGGCAAATCCATAGTATCTCCTCTACTTGTTCCAGATCATCGCCAGAGCGTAACCCAGCCAGACCGCGATCATACAGCCGAGCACCGATCCCAACACATTGAGGGCAGCCCGGAACCCGTCTCCGTCGCGCAGCAGGTTTAGCGTTTGCAGGCTGAACGAGGAAAACGTGGTGTAACCGCCGCACACGCCCAGCATCAAAAAATCCCGCTGCCAGGCGCTCAGCCACACCCGGCTTTCGGTGGCGGCGAAACAGGCGATCACGCCGATTAAAAAACAGCCGCTGAGATTCACCAGCAGCGTGCCCAAGGGAAACGTCTCCCCCCAATGCCGCGCCACCCAGCCGGACATCCCGTAGCGCGCCACCCCACCGAGCGCGCTGCCCATCGCGATCCACAGGTAATTCATGAATGATTCATCAGGCAATATTCCATGCTATCGGATAACGCCTGTAAACTGGCTTCGATGATGTTGGCGCTCACGCCCACGGTGCCCCATTCCTTTTTGCCGTCGCCGGTGACGATCAAGACCCGCGTCCGCGCGGCCGTGCCCTCGGCGCCATCGAGAATGCGCACTTTGTAATCGATCAACTGGACATGCGCCAGCTTGGGATAAAACTGCGAGAGCGCGGCGCGCAACGCCGAATCCAGCGCGTTCACCGGCCCGTCTCCCTCCGCCACGGTGTGCGCGCGGCGGCCATCCACCAGGATTTTGACCGTGGCTTCGCAGATCGAATGCCCGGACGCCCGGCGCATTGAGACGTGGTACGCTTCCAGGTCGAACTTCGGTTTCACCTGGGTGAGGCACCGGCGCATCAACACGATGAGCGAGCCCTCGGCCGCCTCAAATTCGTACCCCTTGTGCTCCAAATCCTTGATCTCGTTCAGGATCATTTTCAGCTCCGGCGTGTCGTTGGAAATCTGGAACCCCAGCTCCTGGGCTTTCATCACGATGTTGCTGCGCCCGGACATGTCGCTGACCAGCACCCGCCGGTAATTGCCCACCAGGCTGGGATCCACGTGCTCGAAACTGCGCGACACCTTTTGCACCGCGTTTACGTGCATGCCGCCTTTGTGCGCAAAAGCCGTCTCCCCCACCCAAGGCTGGCGGGGATCATGCCGCAAATTCGCGGTCTCATCCACGAAGAGCGAAAGATCCCGCAATTTGGCCAACGAAGCGGCGGGCAGGCAATTTTTCTTCAATTTGACGGCCAAGTTTGGAATCGTCGTGATCAGATTGCAATTGCCGGTGCGCTCGCCGTAGCCATTCATGGTGCCTTGCACCAGCACCGCGCCCGCCCCCACGCCCGCCAAAGCGTTCGCTACGCCCAGGCCGATGTCGTTATGGGTATGGATGCCGATGGCTGCGCGCACTTTCGCCCGCAACCGGGCGGTCGCCTCGGCCACTTCGCCGGGCAAGCTGCCGCCATTCGTGTCGCACAGCGTGATATTATCCGCCCCCGCCTCCGCGGCGGCCTGCCAGGTCGCCAGGGCGTAATCGGGACAATCCTTGAAGCCATCGATGGAGTGTTCGGCGTCGTAGATGACGTATTTGCCTTGGGCCTTCAAATAGCGAATCGTGTCGGTGATCATCCGCACATTTTCATCCGGCGTGGCGCGCAGCACTTCTTTGACGTGCAACAGCCATGTCTTACCAAATATCGTCACCACCGGCGTTTCCGCCGCCAGCAACAGGGCCACTTGATCGTCTTCGGCCACCGGCACATTTTTGCGGCGAGTCGAGCCGAAGGCCGCCAAACGGGAGTTTTTCCATTTGCGCCGCCGGGCCAACTCGAAAAACTCCAGGTCACGGGGATTTGATCCCGGCCAGCCGCCTTCAATATATTGAATTCCGAACCCATCCAGGCGTTCCGCCAGGCGCAGTTTGTCCTGTACGGAGAAATTGATACCCTCACCCTGGCTTCCGTCCCGCAGAGTCGTGTCGTATATTTCTAAGTCGTAATTCATTTAGACGGGAATACAGAACCTCATTTGTGGGAAAAAAGCAATCGGATGCTCACGCCATAGAGTTGCTCTCCACTTTAAAAACCCCGTGAATTCGCTGGCTATTCCCGCTTCGCATGGGTCCGATGTTCCACCCGAGCCCCCAGTATTTTCGGCGGTCCGCTCTGGTTTTCATAAACAGCGAGTCGATCGCCGCATCTCAACACCCCATTATAAAGCCTGGCATGGCGAACCTGTCACGCGCTTTATCATTTTCGTAAATACCCGGGGGCTAGATGCTTAGCGTTTAGCCCAGGGTCATAGCCCGCGCGGTTACTAAACATGGGCGGGCGGGCTTGCCTCCGGGAGCCGCCGGGCGCGCCGTTACTGGACCACTGGTTCAGGCGATCCCGAGGTAAGCTTGGCGTACCAGGGGATTCTTGCGTAGCGTGGCGGCGGCCCCCTCCAAAATCACCCGGCCCGTCTCCAGCACGTAGCCGTAATGGGAGATTTCCAGGGCGGCATTGGCGTTTTGTTCGACCAAAACAATAGTGATGCCCTGTTCCCGGTTGATTTCGACGATTTTCTCGAAAATGTTTTTCACGAGCATCGGCGCCACCCCGAGGGACGGCTCATCAAGCATCAATAGCTGGGGACGGCTCATGAGGGCGCGGCCGATGGCCAGC
>DBTJ01000202.1:551-9307 GCA_002306985.1 Verrucomicrobia bacterium UBA1319 | reverse complement strand
ATGGCCAGCATCTGCTGTTCGCCTCCCGAGAGGGTGCCGGCGGATTGGCCGGACCGCTCGCGCAATCGGGGAAACAGGCGGTAAACATGCGCCAAATCCCGCTCGATCCCCGCGCGATCACGGTGCCGGTAAGCGCCCATTCGCAAATTCTCCAGCACGGTGAGATTGGCGAAGACCATGCGCCCTTCGGGCACTTGCGACAACCCCAATCCGACGCGCTCATGGGGTGGCAGGCGGGTGATATCGCGGCCTTCGTACACCACGGCGCCGCTGGTGGCGCGCAGCAAACCGGAAACGGTCTTGAGCGCGGTGGTTTTGCCCGCCCCGTTGGCGCCGATGAGGGTGATAATCTTCCCCTGCTCCACTTTCAGGGATATGCCGTGGAGCGCGGTGATGCAGCCGTAATTCACCACCAGTTGGTTAATCTCCAACATGGTCCTCCCCCAAATACGCCTCAATCACCCGGGGATGCCGACGCACTTCGGCCGGGGTGCCTTCGGCGATCTTTACCCCGTAATCCAACACCACGATGCGCTCGCAAATCCCCATGATCACTTGCATGTCGTGATCGACCAGCAGCACGGCCGTCTGGTGCTTGTCTTTGATGAACTGAATCCACTTCATCAACCGGGCTTTTTCGGCGGGATTCATCCCGGCGGCGGGCTCGTCCAGCAACAGCAATTGGGGACGGGTCGCCAGCGCGCGCACGATTTCCAACCGCCGCTGGTCGCCATACGAAAGTTCGCCAGCCAAAGTCCCGGCCAGTTTATCCAATTCAAACAGCCCCAAAACCTCCCGCACTTGGGCGGAAACCCGGGCGTCTTCCGCGTAAAACTCGCGGCCCCGCCACCAGGCGCTCGCCATGCCCTGAAAGAGCGGCGGATGAAACGCGGCCCGCACGTTATCGAACACCGACAACGACTTGAACAGCCGGATATTTTGGAACGTGCGCGCGATGCCGCGCGCGGCGATCGCGTGCGGCGGCAATCCGTGAATAGGATGGCCCCGAAATCGCACCCGGCCCGCCGCGGGCGGGTACACGCCGGTGATCAAATTGAATACCGTCGTCTTGCCGGCGCCATTGGGGCCGATCAAGCCCAACAATTCGTGGCCGCCGATTTGCAGGTCGAGTTCCGACACCGCCGTCAGCCCGCCAAAACGGACGGTGCATTGTTCCAGCGCCAAGATGGGACTTTCGGCGACGATCATGGCGGACCTCCGTTTTTGGGGCGCGCCAGCCAGCCTTTCGCCCGCTCGCCGAGGGCGGTGAACAATCCCCTCGGGCACGTCAGCATCATCACGATCAGCAACAGGGAATACAGAATCATCCGGTACGCCGCCACCGGGCGCAATACTTCGGGCAGGAGCGTCAGCACCACGGCCGCCAGGATCACCCCCGCCGTATTCCCCATGCCGCCCAGAATGACCATGACGACGATTTCCACCGATTTCATAAACCCAAACCCCTCCGGGCTGATGAATTGCTTGCTGTGGGCGTAAAGACCGCCCGCGATCCCGGCGAAAAAGGCGCCGATGACGAAGGCGGAGACTTTGTATTGAGTGGTGTTAATGCCCACGGCTTGCGCGGCGATTTCGTCGTCGCGCACCGCCAGAAACCCGCGCCCGCTGGTCGAATGCACCAGCGCGAGCACGGTGAAAATCACGATGGCCACCCAGCCATACACCCAGCCAAAAGTGGCCCAAGGCGGAATGCCCGAGAGGCCGCGCGCCCCGCCGAGGGACTCGAAATTTTGCAGTAGCACCCGGATAATTTCACCGAATCCCAACGTCACGATCGCCAGATAATCCCCCTTTAATCGCAACGAGGGCGCGCCCACCAGAAAACCAGTCAGCGCGGCAAGTAAACCACCCGCCAGCAAGGCCAGCAAAAAGCAGCCGAACGCCCAGCAGCTATGCTCGAAACCGTGAAAACGCGCCAGCAGGTTCGCGCTCACCAGGGTGGAGAGGCCGGCCGCGGTATAAGCGCCCACCGCCATAAAGCCCGCGTGTCCCAGCGAGAACTGCCCGGCATACCCGTTAATTAGATTCAGGCTGACCGCCAGAATAATGTTCACCCCCACGTCGATGAGGATATTCAGGAAATAAGCATCCAGACGCGGGGTCAAAAAGGAGCCGCCCACCGCCGCCGCCAGCGCCAGCGCCAACCCGCTTTTAGGCCCGATCTTCATACCTTCTCCACCTCCGTGCGCCCCAGCAAACCGGCCGGCTTCACCAACAAAATAACAATCAAAATCGCGAACGCGATGGCGTCGCGATAGGCCGACCACGCCGTTCCCCCCACGAACGTTTCCACCACGCCGATAATCAACCCGCCCAAGGCCGCGCCCGGCAGGTTGCCAATGCCGCCCAACACCGCCGCGACAAAGGCCTTCAATCCCGGCATCACCCCCATCAATGGATCGATGGCCGGGTAATTCATGGCGTACAGAATGCCCGCCGCGGCCGCCAGCGCCGAGCCCAGGGCAAACGTGAATGAAATGATGCGATCCAAATTAATCCCCACCAGCGCAGCCGCCTGCGGATTAAAGGCCACGGCGCGCATCGCCGTTCCCAGCTTCGTATGGCGCACAATAAAATGCAGGCCCGCCAACAGCAACACGCTCACCCCCATGACGATCAACTGGTCGCTCGAGATCACCAGGTTGGGCATGGGATTATACTGCGCATGGGGTAAGAGTTCGGGAAAGGGCTTGGGATCGGCTTGAAAAAATTTCTGTCCGGCAAACTCGAGAAACAACGACACGCCGATGGCCGTAATCAGCACCGTCAGCTTGGGATGGTCGCGCAAGGGGCGGTAAGCCAACTTTTCGATGAGCACCCCCAGCGCCGCGCACACCGTCATGGACGTTAGCAAAACCATCACGGCGCCCAAGGCCGATTGGGGCTGAAACAGCTTCGCGGCTAACGGCGCGCAATAGTACCCCGCGAACGCCCCCACCATGAACACGTCCCCGTGGGCGAAATTAATAAACTGCAGCACCCCGTACACCATCGTGTAGCCGAGGGCGCACAACGCGTAGATCGCGCCTAACGAAACCCCGTTAATCAGTTGTTGGAGAAAGGCTGCCAAAGGGTGGTTTCTCCGACCATGGAGAGTTGGTTTTCATAAAAAAACCGGCGGAGATCCGATCCGCCGGTTTCGGTCGCCGGCTTTAATCCGGCTGGATTGTTTCCAAGAGCTTGAACTGGCCGTTCTTGATCGTCAAAATCACCGCCGGCTTTTGCGGATTGCGCTCGGCGTCGATGGTGATTTTCCCGGTCACGGTCTCGAAATCCTTGGTCGCGGCGATCGCGTCGCGCAACGCCTTGGACTCGGTCGTGCCCGCCCGTTTCATAGCGTCCGCCAACACGTAAGCCGAGTCATACCCCAGCGCCGCCAGCGCGTCGGGATACTCCCCGTAGCGCTCCTGGTAATGCTTCACGAAACTTTGAATTTTCGGCGAAGCCACTTCCATGGAATAATGCGTCGAAAAATAATGGCCTTCGAGCGCCGCCCCGCCAATGCTTAGCAGTTTGGGCGATTCCCAGCCGTCGCCGCCGAAGAGGGGCACTTTGATCCCCAATTGCTTCGCTTGCATAACAATCAAACCTACATCCGTGTAGTACCCCGGCACCAGAATGGCATCCGGTTCGGTGCCCTTGATGGCCGTGAGCTGGGCTTTAAAATCCTTGTCGCCGCCGCTGTAGGAAGGTTCGGCCACAATTTGGCCGCCTTTCGCCACGAAGCGCTCCTTGAAACATTCCGCGAGCCCTTTGCTGTAATCGCTCTTCAGATCGCTCAAAATGGCGAGCTTTTTTGCTTTGATTGTTTTGAGGGCGAAATCGGCCAACACCCGGCCTTGAAAACGATCCGTGAAACACACGCGAAACACGTAATCCCC
This sequence comes from Verrucomicrobia bacterium UBA1319, assembly GCA_002306985.1. GTDB lineage: Bacteria > Verrucomicrobiota > Verrucomicrobiia > Limisphaerales > UBA1319 > UBA1319. The sequence continues at coordinate 5,405 of DBTJ01000202.1, read as the reverse complement.
CACTTCGGTGACTTTGGGATTCGTCGAAGCCGGGGAGATCAGCGGGATTTTCGCCTCTTGGGCGATCGGGGCGACCTCCAAGGTGCGGGAAGAAGCCACTTCTCCCAGCAAGGCCACCACGCGGTCCCGGGAAATCAATTTCCGCGCCGCGTTGGCCGCTTCCCCCGCCTTGGATTGATTATCCTCGCAGATCAACCTCAGTTGCTTGCCCAACACTCCGCCCGCGCTGTTAATCTCATCCACCGCCATCCGCGTGGCGTTATGCGAGGAAATCCCGTAGGTGGCTTCCTTGCCGGTGAGCGACGTGTATTCCCCAACGGGAATTGTATCGCCGCCCGGGGCGTTGCCCGAGGACGGTTTACAGCCCGATTGAGTGAATAAGAGCAAAAGACCCGTGAAAAGAGCGGAGAGGAAAGCTAAACTCGCGGAACTCGAAAAGAACCGCGACCTCCGACCAGAACGATGCGCGCGCCAATGGTTCATAGGGTGATCTGCGTCGACGAGATCCACCGCCTTCACACTACTCGAATCCCGTCGCGTCCGCGAGAGCCTAGGAAATGTTCCCCACGATTTCAAGCCCCAAAACGAACGAATTTCGCAAAATCAAGCGCGTCCGAGCGTTGGGGGCGATCTCAAACCGCCGCCGGGAAAAAGCCCCCCGCTTGCGCGAGGGGTGATCGGTCGCATTAGTTGATTGATTAACTAATGTAATATATTCGATATTATAATAGTGTCAAACCCCGCCTCGGCGCGCCGGCGCGGCCCTAGTTTGCGCTTGTTAGCCCGCCGGATTTGGGGTTATTTTCCAGGCGCACAAAATATGAAAAAAACAAACCCTGCGCGTTCCGACGCGCGTCCGTTACTCCATCGGCGCTCCGCCCTCTGGCCGCTATTGCTCGCCCTGTTAGCCTGGGCGGGCGTGGAAAACGCCCGAGCCGAGGTTCGCCTCCCCAAAGTCTTCGGCAGCCACATGGTGCTGCAACAAGGCAAACCCGTCGTCTTTTGGGGCTGGGCGCAACCGAACGAAACCGTCACCGTCCAAGTGGGCCAGGAAAAGCGGCCAGCGCAAGCCAACGGCCAAGGCGAATGGAAAGCGTCCCTGTCCGCCCTTAAAGCGGGCGGTCCCTACACCGTGACGGTGAGCGGGTCTAGCACGGTGACGTTCGAGGACGTGCTGGTGGGCGAGGTGTGGCTTTGTTCCGGCCAATCGAACATGGAAATGGGCATTCGCTCCTGCAATAACAGCGAAGCCGAAATCGCGGCCGCGGATTATCCTAACGTTCGCCTGTTGATGGTGGAAAATCGCTGGACCCCGTTGCCCCAGGACGACATCAAGGACGCCTGGAAGGTTTGCACCCCTAAAACGGTCGCCGAGAATGGCTGGGGCGGGTTTTCGGCCGCCGCGTATTATTTTGGCCGCGAGCTGCACCAAAAGCTGGGCGTGCCCGTGGGCTTGATCGACGCCACTTGGGGCGGCACGCGGATCGAGTCCTGGACCCCGCCCGAAGGTTTCGCCGCCGTGCCCGCCCTGCAAAAGGACGATGAGCGGGTGCGCCTGGGCGATCCCCGCGATCCCTTGCACCAGCAACGACTCTCGGAGACCATTCAAACGGTGGAAAAATGGGTAAGCGACGCGAAAACCGCGCTCACCGGCAAAGCCCTCGTGCCCGCGTTTCCCAATTATCCGGCCGAATTACTCCCCCCCCACGACGTGCAAAACGCCACCGCGCTCTATAATGGCATGATCCATCCGCTGTGTCCCTTTGGCATTCGCGGCGCCATTTGGTACCAAGGCGAATCCAACAATGGCGAAGGCATGCTCTACGCGGAACGGATGAAAGCCTTAATCAATGGCTGGCGCAAAGTGTGGAACGACGATTCCCTGAGCTTCTATTACGTCCAGATCGCCCCCTACAATTATGGCGGCAACCCCGAGCCGACCGCCGAATTGTGGGAAGCCCAATCCGCCGCCATGGCGGTGCCCAAAAGCGGCATGATTGTCGTCAATGACATCGGCAACGTGAAAGACATCCATCCCACTAATAAACAAGACGTGGGCAAACGTCTGGCGCGCTGGGCGCTGGCCAAAGATTACGGTTACGAAAACCTGGAATACGCCGGCCCCACCTTCCGCTCCATGAGTGTGGAAGGCGACCAAATTCACCTGGCCTTCGATCACGCCAAAGGTTTGGCCAGCCGCGACGGCAAGCCCTTGAGCTGGTTTGAAATCATCGACGCCGACGAGGGTGGCTTCGTCCCCGCCAAAGCCGAAATCCAGGGTACATCGGTGGTTTTATCCGCGCCCGAAGTCAAACACCCCGTGGCCATGCGATTTGCCTGGAACATGCTGGCGGAACCCAACCTGATGAACGGCGACGGCTTGCCGACCAGCGCCTTCCGCGCCGGCAACGTCCCCAAACGCGATTTGCTCGCCATCAAAGTGGCGGAAGCCAAAGATTACCAACTCGTGTACGACCTCGACCTGGCGAAACTCGGGAAGACCATCTCCTACACCACGGACAACCACGCGAGCATAACCCGCCCCATCGATCGCATCGCCTATTTTCTGGAACTTCAGCAGGCCAACGGCGAGACACAGTTTATCTATGTTTCCATGGATGCTTTCACGACCGAATTGGATAAAATCGGCGTGCCGACCGCCGCCACGAAAGCCCGCTTTCAGCAAAACGTGGCTCATCTGAACGTCTACTCCAACGTCAAAGGCATCGTGGCCGGTAAAGGCCTAGCGGGTGGCAATCTCGAGTTTTGGCCGAATAATTACGGCACGCCCAACGCCAAAGGCGTGCCGAACGCCTCGGGCGACACCTACGATTTCGGCGACGAAGCCTCCGACGAACCCGTTGACGGCTACGGCTCGATGCAAATCCACAACCACGACGCCCGACAAACGCTCTTCGCCGTGAACCATTGGAATGAAGGCGAAAACGCGGATATCGGCATCGGCAACAGCCCGACGGGCCAGCCGGACTGGACCTTCACCGCGAGCGCCAAAAACTACCCCGTCAAACGCCTGCGCGTGTTGGTCCACCTCAAATAGCCGCTCGCGCTATCAATTCAGTCAAGGCCGCGGGCGCCAAGCCGGCGGCCTTTTCTTTTTAGGTTCCCGACCCATTCCGTAGGATATAGATCAGAAGGCGTAAACAACGCCGCCGTGTCCAACCTGCGTCACGAAGTTGGGCCTTCGGCTTCCCCCCCCCAGCACGCGCACCGGGAGTTCCCGCTGGCACACCGTCCGGGAAATTTCCCAGGGCAGGCAAGAAACGGATTAAAGAACGGCTCGCCATCGGACAGGAATTTGTTAAATTTGCGGGCATGATTAGCTTTCGAAGCTCCCGGGTTGCGTTGAGTGTCGCGGCGTGCGTTTGCGCCGCCGGCTTGGCGGGATTCGCCGATCCCGTCACGAACTGGCTCGACCGGCTGACGCCGGACGGAGAATCCGACCTCGCGCACCGGACGGCGAACCCCGTCACGCCCCTCCCCTGGCCAGGCGGAAGGGTTCCGTATGACATCACGCAATTAACCGAGCCCCAAAAGCAGACGGCCCTCAAAGCCATGAAACGGTGGGAGGAAACCGGCGCGGCGATTTACTTCACGCCCCGGTCGAACGAGGTTGAATACGTCTTTTTCACCGGCCGAACCAACGCGGGGAACAACACCAGCTTGGTCGGATATCGCCCGTCCACGCGCGCGGAAATCAACATCACGACATTCTGGTGGTCGCAAGGCGAATGGATGCCGGTCCATGAACTAGGCCATGTACTCGGCTTTCATCACGAACACGAGCGTTGGGACCGCGACGGTTTTGTGACCATCCACTACGAGAACCTGAAGCCCGAACGCCGGAGCGACTATGATTGGATTCCGAGAACCCATTGGCTGGTCCGCTCCACCGCTTACGATTACTACTCCATCATGCATTACCGGACGTGCTGGAGTTCGGTGGATGAAAAGGTGTGCTGCGATGGCAACGGCGAAAGTCCCAAGGCCGTGATTGATCCGGTGGGCACTAATTATGACGGTGTCATCGGCCAATGGAGCACTTACGGCATCAGCCCCACGGACGCCTTGAAGGCGAAGCTGGCCTACGGGGCGCGGCCGGTTAAATAATCCGCGACGCGGCGCGCGGCAACAGCCCCACCGCCCCGGCGGGCCGCAACTTCGCCATTGTCAAATCCCGTTGCCGCCCTATGCTTTGGCCGCAATGTGGATTCGCAACCAAACGTTAACCATCGCGGGCCGAAGTTTCGGCTCTCGTTTGCTGGTGGGAACCGGCAAATTCAGCTCGCCTGAGCGGATGCGCGACGCGCTGGCCGCCAGCGGGACTGAGATTGTCACCGTCGCCCTGCGCCGCGCCGATTTGTCGGGTAAAAAAGACCCGTTCGCCAACATCCTGGATTTCATCGACCCCAAGAAATACCTGGTGCTGCCCAATACCAGCGGCGCCCAGAACGCCGAAGAGGCGGTTCGACTGGCCCGCCTGGCGGCGGCGGCGGGCTTGCCTAAGTGGATTAAACTCGAAATTCATCCCGATCCGCGCTATTTACTGCCGGACCCCATCGAGACGCTCAAAGCCGCTGAAATTCTGGTGCGCGAAGGTTTTACCGTGCTGCCGTACATCAACGCCGACCCGGTGCTCGCCAAGCGCCTGCAAGAGGCGGGCGCGGCCACCGTAATGCCGCTGGGCTCGCCCATTGGCTCGCATCGCGGGGTGGAGTCCCGCCATCAGATCCGCATCATCATCGAACAAGCGACCGTGCCGGTCGTGGTCGACGCCGGTTTGGGCGCGCCCAGCCACGCCGCCGAGGCGATGGAACTGGGGGCCGACGCGGTGCT
>DBTJ01000202.1:0-277 GCA_002306985.1 Verrucomicrobia bacterium UBA1319 | reverse complement strand
AATACCGCCATCGCGGTGGCCGCCGATCCGGAACGTATCGCCGTAGCCTTCCAGCAGGCGGTGGAAGCCGGCCGCGCCGCCTTCGAGGTGGGCCTCGCGGAACCGCAAGACACCGCCAGTCCCACGAGTCCATTGACCGCTTTCCTCGACGAACCATGAAGACTTTGGCGATCGCGCGCGTGCGCAAATTATTGGCCGCCGCCCCAAACACCCGCGTGTTGGCCCTCGGCGACATCATGCTGGACCGTTACGTCTGGGGCCGCGTGACCCGCATCTC
>DBTJ01000077.1 GCA_002306985.1 Verrucomicrobia bacterium UBA1319 | reverse complement strand
TCAACGGGTGATCGGGATTGTGCCGATTGTCATCGATTTATTGAACATCGAACCTTCCTTTGTTCATCATTTTCAGGCGTACGGTTTCTGGGCGCCGGCGGTGGATGATTATACGCGCGCGGGCCTGATGGATTGGCTTGGCACGCCGGAGTATCACGCGCTGATGAAAATCGAGGAGCCGTATGAATACCGGGAGCGCTTGACGATGCCGAAATTCCTCATCAACGCGAGCGGCGACCAGTTTTTTCTCCCGGACTCCTCGCAGTTTTATTTCCGGGATTTGCCGGGCGTCAAATATTTGCGGTATGTGCCCAACGCGGATCATTCTTTGAAGGGTAGCGACGCTTTCGCCACCTTGCTCGCCAGTTACCACGCCTTGGTGACCGGCGCGCCATTACCCCAATTCGATTGGACGGTGGAAAAAGACGGCACGATCCGGGTTGCCGCCCAAACCATTCCTTCCGCAGCCAAGCTTTGGCAGGCAACCAATCCCAAAGCGCGAGATTTTCGCCTGGATACCATCGGTCCCGCCTGGCAAGAAACCCTGCTGAAGCCGGAAAGCCCAGGGATTTATCTTGGCAAGCCGGCGGCTCCGAGCGAGGGTTGGACGGCTTATTTCATTGAGCTGACTTTTGCGTCCACCGGGTCGACGCCCTTTAAGTATACCACCGAGGTGCGGGTGATTCCCGATACGTTGCCATTTCCCGCGCCCAAAGCCGGGCCTCCTGCCGCCCAACCCAGCCGATAAAAATACGCCCACCTATTTCTAGTCATGAATCCCAGTCTGTCCGCTGATAATTCGAAGTCTTCCCCGCGCCCGGGTTCCGGGCAGCGTATTCCGGTTGGATTTGCCACGCCCACGCAATTCGATGTTCCCATCCCTCGCAACGAACCCGAGCGGTTGGCTGCGTTGCGGCAATTCGCGGTGCTCGACACCCCCGAGGAGCACGCGTTCAACACCATTACGGAGCTGGCCGCGCACATCTGCGGCACCCCGATTGCCATCATTTCGCTCATGGATGCCGAACGCCAATGGTTTAAGGCCAAGGTCGGCCTTAAGGCCAAGGAAACGCCGCGGAGTGTGGCTTTTTGCGCGCATGCCATCATGCAAAACGAATTGTTCATCGTGCCGGATGCCAGTCATGATCCGCGTTTTGCGCGGAACCCGCTGGTGACCGCCGAACCGGAAGTTCGGTTTTATGCCGGGGCGCCCTTGGTGACGCGCGACCAGCATGTCTTAGGCACGTTATGCGTCATCGACCGGGTGCCGCGCGAATTGACTGGCGCGCAGGAAGAAGCCTTGCGCAAACTGAGTCAACAAGTGGTGACTATTTTGGAGATGCGCCGCCAAATTCGGGAGCTCAAAACCCGGCTGGGCGAAGGGGCGCCGCCGAGCGAATGCTTGGCGCACACCCCGCCTAAACCCACCAAAACCCTAGCGCCTTGAAGTGGGCATCGCCTGGAGCGCGCGGCGCGCCCCCGTTTGCGAACGTCACAAAGCTGCTTTGGCGTTGGGTACTATGGTGAGATCCACGAATTCGCCTGGATGCACGAGCTTCTTTAGCTCCTCCGGCAAACTGACCAAGATGGGCAATCCGGTTTCCGAAACGTTATATTTTGTCGGCGGTAGCAAAATGTCGGTAATCGGTAGCAATTGTTGGCCGATCGCCAGGATGCGGCCCAATCCGATTTGACGCCGAGTGCCGCGAGTTCGGATTTGCACCATCATATTCGTGGTGGGCGTGATATAGAAGGGTTGCCGCAAGTATCCGATCGCCCGTTCACTCTCGCTGGAACTGATTACCACCACCGGGTCGGCGGCGGTGGCGCTTTCACCGCACCACTTGTTAATGGCGCTGATGGTGCCGCTAATGGGGGCCTTAATCTCGCGCGGCGCCATCTGGGCTTCCGTGAGTTTGAGCTTTTCCTCCTCGACGGCGATCGAGGCTTTGAATTGTTTGCCCGTGGCGTCCAGCGCCACGTCGCTGGCGGGTAAAAGTTTGTTGAGGCTATTTTCCAAATCGACGGAGATCTCGATGTGCTCCTGCAGGCTGGTTCTGAGCGCGTCGCGCTTGGTTTTGGCGGTATCGTAATCCGCGTCCGCGATAATCTTATCCTTCCACAACCGTTCCGCGCGTCCGAGTTCGATTTCCGCCAACTGCAGCTCGGTCCGGGTGGTGGCGACGGTGACTTTTTGGCGCAGCCAGTCCAGTTTGAGCTGGTCATAATCGATGGCAATGCGGTGGACTTCCATGGTGGGATTCACACCGGAGCGCAACAAGTCGATATCCGCGCGAATTACGCCCAGGGAAGCCTCCAGCACTTTTAGATCCACGGGCGAGATTTCGGCGATGCGATCGCCCGCGTTAACGGATTGAAACCGCGTGACGTAGAGCTTGGTTACCACTCCGGCGGTGGGTAAGGAAACATCCGCCCGGATGCCTTCCACCCTTCCCACCATGGAGGCGGGAAAGACATAGTGTTTCCAAACGTATAAAGTGGCGATTACGGCGATGGCAAAGACAATGACGGGCAGCCATTGAATGCGAAAATCCATCCATCGTTGCTTGGATGGGGTCGGAATGATGGGTAAAGAACTCATGGGATGGATTTAAAGTTCGGACTCGTCCTGCGCGAGCAAGCTGGTGACCCGGGAAACCCCGGGCACGGCGCGCAGCTCGGTCAACATCTCCTCCGCTCGCGCCGGATCGCGCATCAGCAACCGGTAAGAGAGATCGGTGCCTTCATATCCTTCGTGCGAGCGTTGACTCGCGCATTGGCTGCGCCGGGCGTGGCGGTTCAGGAGTTCTCGTAAATCGTTCAATTCCGCCAGGGGTCTCGACCAGCGCAGATTGACAATGATGTCAAAGCGATGGCGTCGACCGAAGGAAGTGAAATGCAAGTAGGCGGCCACCAGCAGGAATACCAGCACCCCTAGGATTGCCGTGGCGAACTTTTGTGTGCCGCAAGCCATGCCCGCGGCGATGACCACCAAGATATAGGTGGTATCCAACGTGTCGCGCAGCACGTTGCGAAAACGAACAATGGCGAACACCGCCATCATGCCGAAGGCGGTGATAAGATTGTTGGCCAGCACCATCATCACCATGGACACAATCACCGGGATGATTATTATTGAATTGACAAATGTTCGTGAATATGATAAACCGCTATGAGTGCGGATGTAGCACCACGCCACCGTGTGTCCGCATAGGAATGAGAGCAACAATCCTAAGAGTACGATTGGGATGTTGGTGGGTGTGGTGGCGAAATCGCCCTGAACAAAAAACTCAAACCATTCTGACATTAATCCTCCTCAATAATCCCCGCGGATCTTCGCGCTTCAATTTCCTGATCGAAAGACGCCATCGCGATATCCAACCGGTTGTCTTCAAAGAAGAATTCGCCGGTTGCCGCGACGCCCTCCACATACTTGGCTACGCCCGTTTGTACGAGATCGAAAGTCATCACCATATCTTCAAACCATGGCGGGTAATTCTGTTTGCCATCCAGGCGGACTTGGATGGGGTCCTCATGATACCACATCGACTGTCGGCCGCCTTTGACGGTGAACTTAAGTTCCAGGATGACTTGTGGCCGAAAGGGAAAAACGGGATTTTCGACGGTGGCGGGAAGGCGGGTGGTGAAATCCCGCTCGCAACACACCTCGCGATCGAAAGTCACCCGCACCGAGTTGTCATACGGGCTCATCCAGGCTTCGCGTTGGTAAAAAATATGCGCTTTGGGAGAGGCGTGGAGGAAGGTCATTTTCTGGCAAAAGCGCTGCAAGGCCACCAAACTTTTGGGGTTTTGGGAGGTCATGTGCGCCATTTCCGGCAACTGGCCGTTGAGGAGAAAATTGATCGCTTCGCGTTTGACCCCGCCCCGCTGTTTCATGATGCAATTGTTCATCCGCCGCTTGATCTCAAAAAACACCGGGTGGTCGGGGTGCTCATCATAGTACCGGATTCGGAGTTTGAACCGGTTTTTAGTGCCATTGATGGTTTCCCAATACATGGCCAGTTCGTCCGAATCCAGGTACATGCTGTGTACCGGATAGGTGAAATTGGGTCGCGTGGCGGCAAACTCATCCGGCTCAAGATAGCAACGAATGTAATCTCGTATCTGTTCAGCGACCGATTCACTGATCAAATACTTCAACTCCAATCGCTGTTGCTGCATCTTATCTTCAGCCATGGAACGCGCTTTTGCTTAATGGTGGCTCTGTATGTATGGCAGTCTGGTTTGTGACTCAAGTGTAAACTGTCACACCGTTGTCACCGGAATGTTGCTGAAGTCGGGTTGTTCCTGAATGTCGATCGATTGCTTCCTGCATTGTTCGAACTAAAGATTAGCATATTTTATGCCAGTGAATTACTGGGGTTAATGTCGGGGTGGAACGTTGGATGGAAAGTGTATCTGTGTTTTAAATATCTGGTTGTGAGTTAGATGTGACTTAAGAAAGTGGGTTTTTCGGCGGCCCGTTTACTTCGCTCGGTCGCTAGGGGAGAATCCGATGTCTTAGTGGACTGCTATCCGGCTAGTGGTGGAGAGGTTGGGGTGCGTTACCACTCGTCGGGTGGCGCCCAGCGGTTTTGGCTTTCCTCGGTTAAGTGGTAGAGTGGGCTTGATTTCCAGATTATATTAACGCAAGGTGAATTCATGGGTGAAGCGGAGAAAGCGGTCTCGTTAAGCTCGGAGCAGGTGGCCCAGTTGAGCAGCCAGCTCTCGGAGATGCGGCACAAGATCAATAACTATCTGACCTTGATCACCGCCGCTGCCGAGATTATGCAAAGAAAAGCCGAAGCGGCGCCCCGCATGATGGAATCCATTATGCAGCAACCCACTAAGATTAACCAGGAGATCCAGCGTTTTTCGGATGCCTTTGAATCTTCGTTAGGCACTCATCGCGAGAGTAAGTAAAACCACGACCACCGATTCCGGCTGTGGCGGGCGGGAATCCAAGCGTCGCTTTGACACTTCCATGCCCCACCGGCCGCGCGTAGTCTCTCATGCAAAGCGACTCTGATCTCATTGACGCGGCGCGCCAGGGGGATTTGGCTAGCTTCGAGGCCTTGATCGTCAAATTCCAACCGAAGGTATTTGGCGCCGCCCGGCGTTATGCGCGTACGGAAAGCGACGTGGAAGATATCGTCCAAGAAGTCTTCATCAAAGCGTACCAGAAATTGGCCAGCTACCAGGCCAAAGCCCCGTTTGAACATTGGTTGATGCGTCTGACCGTGCATTGCTGTTATGATTATTTGAGAAATGCGCGGAGAAACCGCGAAGTCGTAATTTCGGATCTCACGACGGAGGAATCCGAGTGGATGGAACGGTTTATGGCGGCTCCGGAGGCTGCGGATGAAAACGCGGAGGCCGCCCGCGAACTCATTAGCGGAGTGCTGGCCAAATTGCCGCCGGCTTCCCGGTTGGTGATTACGTTGTTGGAGCTCGAAGAGCGTTCCGTGAAAGAGATTTCTGAATTAACGGGCTGGTCGGTTCCGCTGGTGAAAGTGCGGGCGTTTCGGGCGCGGCTCCAAATGCGAAGGCATGTGGAGGCTTTGCTCGCCCATAAGAAAATGTAACCTGGGGCGTTTGGCGGTCGTCTAATAGGAAAGAGGATGAAATAATGCGCGATCAACTGGAACGGAAACTGTTGGCGGCGGCGCGACGGGTTGAACCGCCTGCGCGGGTGCCCTATGCGTTCGAGCGCCGGATCCTGGCGGCGATTCAAGCGGGGCCCGCCCTGGATCCTTGGCAGGCTTGGGGCCGGGTATTTAGCCGGGCCGCCATCATGTGCGTCGGTATTTCCTTACTTTCGAGCGTTTGGTTTTACTGTGAAAACGGCTCCAATCGTGAATTGCCTGATTTGGAGCATGCCGTCTATGCCGTGTTGGATCATCCGGGGGTTACGTGGTGAGCGCTTGGAAAGCCATCGTGGCCGCCATCGTAATTTTTATCGCCGGCGGCGTGACCGGTGCGCTGGTGTCGCGTTCCCTCCTGAAGTCCGGCGCCGTTTCCCCGGGTAACCCGTACCCTCCCGCCATGGGCATGGCTCAGCGGCTCGAGTATATACGCCGATTGGAGGCGCAGCTTATCTTAACCCACGAACAAAAGGCGGGGGTGGAGCAGGCCTTGCGCGAAAGCCAAGACCGAATGAAAACCCTTTGGGAATCCATTTCCCCCGAAATGCGACGCGAGCTTCAATCCGCGCGTGAAAAAATCCAGGCTTTGTTGACGCCCGAACAAAACGCCAAGTATCAGGAATTAATGAAGGCGCGCCCGGGGCGCAAATACGAAGAGGGCCGGGAGCCCCACTGGGATCGGCGACGAGACGGGGAGTTTTCCGGCCGCGGGGGCAATCGTCCCACCAATGATCCGCCCGATTTTAGGGTTCCCCCTCCGGCGACCAACGGTCTCGGCCGCTAATACCGCGGAAGGATTCAGCGGCCGACTGCCGCGGGTTAGCGTTTGCCGCTTGATCGGTGGCGGCTTTTTCTTGTCCGCGGCCCCGCCCCAAAAGAAAAGAGGCTGGCAACTTTGCCAGCCTCTCGATGATGGGTTCCTCGCAGACAGGAATTAGTAATCCATGCCGCCCATGCCGCCGCCGGCGCCCGGATGCGCGGGGGCCGGTTCCTTCTTCTCAGGAATCTCGGTGATCAGGCATTCGGTGGTCAGCAACAGACCGGCGATGGAAGCCGCGTTTTGCAGCGCGGTGCGGGTGACTTTCTTAGGATCGACAACGCCGGCTTTGACGAGGTCTTCGTAGCTATTGGTCGCCACGTTATAACCTTCGTTGCCTTTGCGTTTCTTGACTTCCTGGACAATGATCGAGCCTTCCACGCCGCCGTTGTTGGCCAAGGCGCGGAGGGGTTCTTCGATCGCGCGTTTGACGATGTCGGCGCCGATTTGCTCGTCGCCTTCCAGTTTCAACGCTTCGATCGCGCTCAAGGTGCGAATCAGGGCCACGCCGCCGCCGGCGA
>DBTJ01000062.1:26077-45489 GCA_002306985.1 Verrucomicrobia bacterium UBA1319 | reverse complement strand
TGTTGGTGTCCATTTTGACCGCCGCATCCATTTCCTTAATGCCCGATTTCACCAGCGAAATTTGCGTGGGCGGCCAGAACGCATCGCGCCCCTTCATGGTCAAGGTGCTGCCATACAATACTCTGGCCATGGCGTTCGTGGGTTCGAGTTCCATCAAACGCAGTAGGTATTGCTCGGCCAACTTGACCGCTTCCCGATCATCTTCCACGCCTTTGTCATGACAGAGATCCGCCAGTTGAAATAGGACCAGGGGGTTAGTGGGTGCCGACTCCAATTGCGCCTGTAGTTGCGCCAACTGTTTGGCGTAACCCGCGGCGAGCTTGGACTCGGCGGCGCTCGTGGATAATGTCCACAGTACGATTGCGGTGGCAAACCATCTCAACATAGTCCCTATCATAAAGCCACCGCCTAATCCCTGCCGAGTTTATTCCAAAAGGGATCGCCAAACGGGCCGGAATCAGGCAGGTTAAACAGGGTCGGGAGGAGCTAAAGCTATGAGCTATATCGAATTTCAAAGCCAGGAGGAATGGCGATTTTTAAGTCGAATGGGCGCAATTATTTGCGCGGTTTTAGCCCTGAGCATGCCGACGTGTTTTGCCCAGCCGGATCAGGTGGTTTATGCCGATGCCTTGGCCAACGGTTGGCAAAATTATGGTTGGGCGACGTTGGATTATGAATGCGCCACCCCGGTCCACTCCGGAAACCATGCGATTCAAGTGGTAGCCGACAAATGGCAAGCGCTGTATTTGCATCACGAGGCCTTCGATAGCTCCCTTTACGCGAGCCTTTCGTTCTGGATTAACGGCGGGCCATCCGGCGGCCAGCGTTTGCGGTTGCAAGCCACGTTGAACGGCGTCGGTCAAACCGTGGTCAAGCTTGCCGCATTGCCCACGAATTCTTGGCAAAGAATCACGCTTTCGCTGGCTGAATTGGGGGTGGCGGGAAAAAGTGGCTGGGATGGTTTTTGGATTCAAGACCGCTCGGGTTCCGCCCAACCCGCGTTTTACGTGGATGACATTTCGCTCTTGGCCGCGCCCGCGCCCGCCATTATCCAGCTCACGGTCGATGCCGCGCGCACGAACCGGTTGGTGGATGCCCGGATTTTTGGCTTGAACACGGCGGTCTGGGATTCCCGGTTAGATACCGCCGAGACCTTGGAGTTGCTGCGGGGCATCGATTGCCAAGCCTTGAGATTTCCCGGCGGTTCCCTTTCGGACGAATACCATTGGGCGGAAAATAGGACTGGCACCAACCCCTGGACTTGGGCGACTTCTTTCGACTCCTTCGCGCGGCTCGCGACGAATCTGGGCGCGCGGATTTGTCTCACGGTGAATTATGGTTCCGGCACGCCATCCGAGGCGGCGGCTTGGGTTCAGTACGCCAATGTAACCAAAGGCTACGGCTGCCGCTATTGGGAAATCGGCAACGAAAACTACGGTGAATGGGAAAAAGACGACCAACCGCTGCCGCATGATCCCTATACCTACGCTGTGAGAGCCAAGGAATATCTTGAGCGGATGAAGGACGTGGATCCGGCCATTAAGGTGGGCGTCGTGGCGGTCACCGGCGAGGATTCCTATGCCAATGGTTATACGAATCATCCCGCCACCAATCCGCGCACCGGCAAGGCGCATAACGGTTGGACCCCGGTTATGCTGGCAACCCTCAAACAATTGGGGGTAACGCCGGATTTTTTGATTTATCATCGCTACGCCCAAAATGCCGGCCGCGAAGATGACGCCGCCTTGCTCCAATCCTCCGCTTCATGGCCGGACGACGCCGCAGATTTGCGCGCGCAATTGACGGATTATCTCGGCGCGAACGGCGCGCAAGTCGAGCTGGTTTGCACGGAAAACAATTCGGTTTCCTCGCAGCCGGGCAAGCAGACGACCAGTTTGGTCAACGCCCTTTTCCTCGCCGATAGTTTGGCGCAAGTGGCGAAAACCGAATTTAACGGATGGTTCTGGTGGGATCTGCGCAATTCGCCCGATACTAACTACAATAATGAACCCTATCTGTATGGCTGGCGGGAATATGGGGACTATGGCTTGGTGAATGGGGCATCCGAGGTGTATCCAGCCTACTATGCCATGCGTTTATTGCGGCAATTTGCCCGGGGTGGCGATGCCGTGGTCGAGGCGGCTAGCGATTATTTACTTTTGTCAACCTACGCGGCGCGGCGCGCGGATGGCACGCTCACTCTGTTGGTCATTAACAAGAGCGCCAGCCAAACCTTGGAGGCTCAAGTACGGTTAACGGGTTTTCAACCTCAGTCCAATGGTCTGCTTTATCTCTACGGCATTCCCCAAGACGAGGCGGCGCGCACGGGAACAGGTTCGATGGAGATTGCGCAAGCGGCAAAATACATCCCCGGCAACCCTTTTACGTGTTCCTTTGAGCCTTATTCGTTAACGGTGATTTCCTTGGCGCCAGCCGTTACCAACTCAGCGATACGATTGCAGGTGGAACCTATGTCCGGCGTAGGCACCTTTCAATTCGTAGTCATTGGCGATCCGGGCCAGCCGATCCTGGTGCAGCGGTCCGCCGATCTCATCCATTGGGAAGCTTGGCAGACCAACGATTTACCGGCCCGCATTTGGGGAATCACCGAGACGGAAACCGCCGGCCACCCCGCGCTATTCTATCGCGCCCTCAAAGCTCCATAGTTCTTCCTTCGGTGCGCCGAAAGAGTGCGATTGACCAGCCCAGCCGCGTGGCTTAGGTTGGAGCCATAACAGGGGAGCCAACGCGCCATGGCAATGGCGCAGGCTGAGAGTTCCGTTCGCGAGGGCGGAAGACCCGATGAACCTGATCCAGGTAATGCTGGCGAAGGGATCCACCGAGCCGCGTATTGGACGCTTCCCTGGCCAGTTGCTATAATTGAGCCGAAGATTTATGTCGCAAACACCTGAACCATTGGAGAGCTATCCGCGCGCGCAACGTATTTATGTGGCGGGAACGCGTTTCCCCGATCTGCGCGTCCCCTTGCGCGAGATTCACCTCAGTCCCACCCAGTTGCCTGGAGGGAAGGTGGAACAGAATGCGCCCGTGCGGCTTTACGATTGCAGTGGACCGTGGGGTGATCCCGAGTTTTTGGGCAGCATCAAACAGGGGGTACCCGCGATTCGGGCCGAATGGATTCGCCGCCGGGGCGGGGTGGAGGAATATGACGGCACCGCGGGCGGTTTGCGCCACCGGGGGCATGGCAAGGCCAAGCCGGAAGACGTTCCAGCCGAGTCGAAATATCCCGGCTTGAAGCGCCGTCCGTGGCGCGCCTTGCCCGGGGCCGCCATTACCCAAATGGCCTATGCCAAACAAGGCGTCATCACCCCGGAAATGGAATTCATCGCCATACGCGAAAATCTGGGTCGGGAAGCCATTGCGTCGGCGCCGTATCGCCCTGGAGCCAAGGATCGCGGACCGCGTTCATTCGGCCAAAAGGGGGCGACGAACGTGGCGAACCACCAGCATCCCGGCCAAGCTTGGGGCACGGCTGCCCCTCGGCAGATCACCCCTGAATTCGTCCGAGATGAAGTGGCGCGCGGACGGGCGATCATTCCCGTGAATATCAATCATCCCGAGTGCGAGCCGATGATTATCGGCCGTAATTTCCTGGTGAAGGTCAACGCCAACATCGGTAACTCGGCGGTGGCGTCTAGCATTGACGAGGAAGTCGAAAAAATGCGCTGGTCCATTCAGTGGGGAACCGACACTGTGATGGACCTTTCCACGGGCGCCAACATTCATGAGACTCGCGAATGGATTTTACGCAATTCGCCGGTGCCGATCGGTACGGTGCCCATTTATCAAGCGCTGGAGAAAGCCGGGGGCCGGCCGGAAAATCTGACGTGGGAAATCTTCCGCGACACCCTCATCGAACAAGCCGAGCAGGGGGTGGATTACTTTACCATTCATGCCGGAGTTCGCCTTGCCTACATTCCCCTGACCGCGCGCCGGGCCTGCGGCATCGTAAGCCGGGGCGGTTCGATCCTCGCCAAATGGTGTCTGGCGCATCATCAGGAAAATTTCCTCCACACCCATTTCGAGGATATTTGCGAGATCATGAAGGCTTACGACATTTGTTTCAGCTTGGGCGATGGCTTGCGCCCGGGCGCCATAGCCGACGCCAATGACGAAGCCCAATTGGCCGAGTTGGAAACGTTGGGCGAGTTGACGCAAATCGCTTGGAAGCACGGAGTGCAGACGATGATCGAAGGGCCGGGGCACGTTCCCATGCAACTCATCAAGGAGAACATGGATTTGCAACTCGAGAGTTGCCAGGAAGCCCCGTTTTACACCCTGGGGCCGCTTACGACGGATATTGCGCCCGGATACGATCACATCACCAGCGCCATCGGGGCCGCCATGATCGGTTGGTACGGCTGCGCCATGCTGTGCTACGTTACCCCCAAGGAACACCTGGGGTTGCCGAATCGGAAAGATGTCCGCGATGGTGTGATCGCTTATAAAATCGCCGCCCATGCGGCGGATCTCGCCAAAGGACACCCGGGGGCGCAAGTGCGCGATAATGCGCTGAGCAAGGCCCGGTTCGAGTTTCGCTGGGAAGACCAGTTTGAACTCAGCTTGGACCCGGAAACCGCGCGCGATTTCCACGATGAAACCCTACCGCAAGACAGCGCCAAGGGGGCGCATTTTTGCAGCATGTGCGGCCCGCAATTCTGTTCCATGAAAATCACAGATGAGGTTCGGCAGTATGCCGCCGCGAAAGGTTTGAATGAGGCTGAGGCGGTCGAAGCTGGCCTGGAGGAACGAGCCAAGGAATTCGAGCGCCAAGGCAGCGATCTCTACGTTAAGCAGGCCCCTTAAAGGTTGGGCTTACAATATCAGCCGCCATTTCATTCCACTATTGGGCGGTGCCGAGCTCCGCGTATTGGCTCGTTGCAGGTCTAAGCCGAGGGGGAAACCTTCGGCTCCCCATGGCTTTCACCCATTCAGCGCGCGCCACTGAAATTGGGGGCTTACAGCCAAGACCGTAGGATAGAATATAATTTAGGGACAGATATTTGGCTGTCCGGCCAGGCGCGAACGAGGGGAGCTGTCCCCAACGGCCTCTGACCGAGTGAGTCCGCCGGGCGGCCAAAGAGCCGACAGGAAGTGCGTTCTAGCCTAATGTCTTGGCTGCAAATCAATGGCCATCGCCTGGTGACTGGGCCGCTTTTCGCACACTTGCAAATCCCTTCCAAGGCCCGTAGTGTGGATGGCGGAAAGTTGGCAATATGAAGAAGCGATTGTTATACAGTGTCGTCATCGCGGTTCTCGGGCTCAACCTGTTCTGGGGGGGCTACGTCTATTATTCATCCGCGCAAGCCGTTGATAAAGATGCGGTTTACGACAATCTGGAAGTTTTCACCAAGGCCTTGGAACGCGTCCGTTCGGGGTACGTCGACGGCGATAAGCTGACCTACCAGGATCTCATCTACGGGGCGCTTAAGGGAATGCTGAATACCCTGGACCCGCATAGCGAATTCATGGACCCCCGGAAATTCGACGAGTTGCGCAAAGATACCGAAGGTTCGTTCGGTGGGGTGGGGATTGTGATTGGCCAGAAAGATGGTTTTTTGACGGTTGTCGCCCCGATGGAAGACACCCCGGCTTCACGGGCGAATGTCATGGCGGGCGACCGGGTCATGAAAATCGATGGGAAAAGCGCCGAGAAATTAACTTCCGAAGAAGCCTTGAAACGATTGCGAGGGGAGCCGGGAACGGATGTAACCATCACCTTCTTCCGGCCTTCCAACAGCCAGACTCGGGATGTCAAATTGACCCGAGCCGAAATCAAGGTGGACACCGTCAAAGACCTGAATGGCAGACGGGAGTTTCCGTTGGGTCCAAACAACATTGGTTACGTGCGGGTCACTCAGTTCAATGAGCCCACTGGCGGGGATTTGGAGAAGGCTCTTAACAAATTGATGGGGCAGGGCATGAAAGGCCTGATCCTGGATTTGCGCGGCAATCCCGGCGGCTTGCTCGATCAAGCGGTGAAAGTTTGCGAACTGTTCCTGCCGCGCGGCCAGCTGATTGTCACCACCGAAGGCCGGATGGCCCCCACAGTGGTTTCCTATTCGGCGCACACCGGCGGCAAATGCCAGACGATTCCCATCGTGGTATTGGTCAATGGCAACAGCGCCAGCGCCTCGGAGATTGTCGCCGGGTGTCTTCAAGATGTGCGTCCCCGGGCCATCATTTTGGGCGAACAGACGTTTGGCAAAGGTTCGGTGCAAAGCATTTTGCCGCTCGATGATGGATCGGCCTTGCGCCTGACTACCGCCAAATATTACACCCCGAGTCACAAAGTCATTCACGAAAAAGGCATCACGCCTGATATCGAGGTGCCCATGTCGCAGGAGGATGAAGAGGCCTTGTACTATAAACGCAGTCCCGGTGGGGTGGATTCGTTCGATAGCCTGGACGAGGGGAGAAAAGAGGCCATCCGGAACTTGCGGGATGTGCAATTGGACCGCGCCATGGATTTATTAAAGGGCGTGGTGTTGCTTACCCAAAACTCAGCGGCTCCGAAGCCGGTGGCCAAGAGCAAGTAACCCGTGGCGCCGCGTTCCAACGGGGCGGGTCTTTCGCTACGGCGAAATCGCTCGGCTCGGGTTTCGTTCCGCAACTCCATTTCATGATCATTCTGGCCCTCGAAACTTCTTGTGATGAGACCAGCGCCGCCGTCGTGCGCGATGGCGTCGTCATAGCCAGTGTGGTCTCCTCGCAGATCAAACTTCACACCGAATACGGCGGCGTGGTGCCGGAGTTGGCAACGCGGGAACATTTGCGCAACCTGATGCCCGTCACCCGAGCCGCCCTGACCGCGTCCGGGTTGGCGCTGGCGGAAATGGATGCGATTGCCGTCACCCAAGGCCCGGGTTTACCCAGCGCCCTGCTGATGGGGCTGAAAGCGGCCCAAGCTTTGGCCTACGCGGCGCGCAAGCCGTTGTTGGGCGTGAATCATCACGAAGCGCATTTATATTCGGCCTGGATCACGGGCACGCCTGCCCGCGCGGAGTGGGGTTCCTTTGCGCCCACCGTTTCCCTCGTGGTTAGTGGCGGGCACACGTTGCTGGTGCATTTGCGCGGATTGCTGGATCACCGGTTGCTTGGGTCCACCTGCGATGATGCCGCCGGGGAATGTTTCGATAAAACCGCCAAAATGATCGGTTTGCCATACCCGGGCGGCCCGGAAATGGACCGGCTGGGGGCGGAAGGGAACCCCGTCGCTTACGAATTCCCGCGTCCCTTGATCGACGCGCCGAACGACGATTTTAGCTTCAGCGGTTTGAAAACCTCCGTGCGTTATTTTCTGCGGGATCACCCGGGCGTTTTGGATCAGCGCAAATCGTTGTGCGACTTGTGCGCCAGCGTGCAAGCGGCGATCGTCGATGTGCTGGTGGCCAAAACTATCCGCGCCGCGCGCCGGTTGGGCGCTCAGTGTGTGACCGCCTCCGGCGGGGTGGCGTGCAATAGCGCGTTGCGAAGGCAATTGACCGCCGCTTGCTCGAAAAACCGCCTGGCTTTGCGCTTGGCCGCGCCTTCCTATTGCACGGATAACGCGGCGATGGTCGCGATCCTGGCGGAACGCAAGTTAACCCAGGGTGCGGCGCCGTTGCCCTGGAATGCCGAAATCAAGCCCGGCTGGGAAATCGCCTAAGGGGCGATTCCTTTTCGAATCGCGCTGAACGCCGCGAAAAACACCGACAAATTCTGGCGCGGGAATTTTAGTCGTAGACGAGATTCAAACGAGGCGCGTGTTCGCGGGGACGGTGACGAGCGCCTAATACAGCCCGCGGGCGAATCAGCCGGAAGACTCCCGTTGTTTTGTGGCGGCGCTTTAGCGTCCAAATAATTTGCGCCAGATTATGCAGCCAACGAGCAGCACTCCCAGCGTGCAAACGATGGCGGCGCCGGTGGGCAAGTCCAGTTTGTACGCGATGAACAATCCCAGCAGGCCGCCCGCGGTGGCGATGCTCCAAGCAAAGGCGAGCCGCTGGGCAAGGTTCTCAACCACAAAACTCGCGCAGACGGCAGGGATGATTAAATAGGAAAAAACCAGCAGGACTCCGCCAATTTGGACGAAGCTGGTCACCACAAAACCGAAGAGCACGTAGAATAAAAAATCCCAAGCTCGGATCGACCAACCCATCGCTTTCGCTTTGTCAGGCTCGAAGGACACAGTCATGAATTGGCGTCGGAACAGGGCGTGAACGCCGCCGATGACCGCGTATAGCCCGAAGGTTTTCATGATTTCGTCCCAGCGCACGAGCAGGACATCGCCGATCAAGGTGCGTCGTAATTCCTCATTGCCTTCAGGGCTGCGGCTGAGGAGCAGAATACCCGCCGCCGCCGCCACGACATAGACGATGCCGATCAAAGCTTCCTGGGGCACGCGCTGTTCGACCCCGCGCGTGTAAGTGAAAACCACCGCGCCGACGAATGTGAAACCAGCGGCTAAGGCGTAGGATTGCCAGTCATGCGCGTCGTAATGCATGAGCACGGCCACGCAAGTGCCGAGCGCCGCCATTTGCGCCAGGGCCAGGTCTACGAAAATAATGCCCCGGCGCACAATGTGCAGGCCTAAGTAAACCAGTAAGCCGGGGAGTATCAGGCACGCGACGAGCGGCCATTTCATTACCAAAAGTGCTTCAGTCATAGGGAAAATGGGGCGCGCCGGTACTTGGGCGCGCCCGCTAAACGGGGCTAAGGTTGGGCGGCTAGGGCTTCGGCCAGGGTTTTGGTTAGGTAATCGAGCAATTGAAAATAACCGGCGTCCGTCCCTTTGACCCCGCCCGGATATTGGGCGAAAGACAGAACTTTAGCGCCCGTATCGGCCGCCACGGTCTCGGCGGTTTTCCGGTTTTGGCAAGGCTCGACAATGATCACCCCGATTTTCTCGGATTTCATTTTGGCTATGACTTCGGCGAGGTGCGCCGGGGTGGGGGGGATGCCGGGTTTGGGTTCGAGAAACAGTTCGGAACGCAAACCGAATCGGCGCGCGAAATAGGGCCAGGTATTATGATAAGCGATGAATTGGCGGCCTCGGTAGGGCTCCAAGGTTTTTTGCCACTCGGCGATTTTGGCGTCGAGGCGGCTGGTAAAACTGGCGAGATTCGCTTGATAGGTGGCCGCGTTGGCACTGTCGAGTTTGATCAGCCCTTCCGCGATGGTTTTGATAACCAGTCGCGCGTTCACCGGATCGGTGAGGTAATGGGGATTGCCCATGGCGTGCAAATCGCCTTTCGAACGGTCCAACGAAGTGGGGACTTCGAGAAACTCGATGCCCGGCGCGCAGTTGATATGGCCTGGCGCACCGGCGGCGATCTTGGGATTTCGCGCGCCATCCAGCAAGGCGGGCAGCCAGCCGACTTCCAGTTCCGCCCCGCCTTCCACCAGGGCGTCAGCGTGGTTGAGTTTAATGACGAAGCTCGGTTTGGCGTCCACAAAGTGCGGGTCCTCGGTGGGCCGGGCCAGCACGGACAGTGTGATTTTATCGCCGCCGATTTCATGCGCCAGCGCCCCGATATCGGGGGTGGTGGCGACCACGTTCAATTTCGCCTGCGCGACGCCGGCGCAGAGGAGGGTTATAAGGAGTGCAAGTATGCGCATAGTTTTTGGGAGTTAAAATTTGTGGGCTCCATGAGCGCCGAGCAGGAATTCCAATTGCAACCAGACGGAATGCTCGACGTCAAATTTCTCGCCATGATCCAGATTGTATTGCAGTCGGATTTTCGAGAATTCGCTGGGATACCAGGTTAAGTTGGGCGATACCCGCTCGCGCTCGCCCCGGAACGGATCGAGATTATCGTATGCCCCGCTGTTGCCATCCGCGTATTCCCCGCGCAGACCCGCCACCCAATGGGGGCGGAAACCCCAGAGCACTTGGGAGTAAAACCCCCAATCCCGCAAGGTTTCGGCGGGCAGGCCGGCGGCGGGGTCCGCCCCCGCTTCGTAGCGGCGCAACAGCGCCTCGTTTTGCCACGCGACAAAAGGGTAGCCATCACCGGCGTTGGACGGTTTCCATTTCCAATAAGTGTCCACGCCATAAATTTGGGTGCGCGTGTCCTCGCCCGTATTGTTCGGGCCAAACGCGGCGGACGCCCCCACGAGCAAGGTTTGGTGATCGGTCAATTCGAACGAGCTGGCCACGCGGGGTACATAGAGCAGATCGCCCGGACCGCGCAGATGATTATCCCACGGGCTGCGGCCATGGCTGCCATCGGTTTCGGAATCGCGAAAACTGAAAGCGGTGCCGCCTTGGCCGTTGAATACGCCCAGAAACGCCTCCGTGTAGAAGGGGGTGGGGGCGAGCCAGGAAATGCGCGCGCCCGGATTGCGCAGGCCATCGGGGCCGAAGGCGCGATTCAAGATTAGCGGCTGGTCCACAAATGCCCACTGGTGGGGATGCTGCGCGTTTTGGCGGCCGAATTCGGAAAAGAACTGGCCCGCCTTGAGCTGCAAATTCCAGGGAAGCGAAGAGCTGGCCAGATAGGCTTCCTCCAATTCAACTTCCGTGCTGTTGTCGTTTTCCAACTTCATCACAATGTTCGCGAATCCTTTGAAATACGGGTCCACCGCGCCATCCAGCGCCAGTTCCGCGTTGCGCATCGAAAAGCCGCGTTGCGTGGGATCGTGGTCGCCCAATTGCAGTTCCTTGGACACCTCCGGCGAAGTAGACCAGCCGGCGTCCAGGACGGCGTCGAAACTCACGTTCATGTAAGCCGATCCGGAGCGCATGACGGTGATCGGTTGGGCGGGGGACCAGCTGTTCGTGGGGGGAACGCTGGCCGCGGTCGTCAAGTTGGTGCCCGCGATGGAATGGGTGCCGCCGGCTAAATTGATGGCGTTGGTTGGGCTGGCCGGAGCAGCTAAAGCGGGGAGGTTGTTCGTGGTGGCCAAGCCGCCGCCTTGAGATTGCTGTTCCAGACGCAGGAGTTTTTCTTCCAGCGAACGGGTGCGGGCGCGTAGATCGTCGAGTTCGCGCCTCAGCGTTTGCACTTCATTGGTATCAAGCCCCCCATAGGTGGCGACTGCCATGCCTTGGAGGATAAAAAAAATCGTTTTTTTCATGGTCGTTCGGCAAATCAATTGCCGCTTTAGTTCGGTTAAACGGACGGAATGGAGAAGTCGACGCGCGGATATTAAACGCGGCCACAATGGGAACCCAAATGATCACGGCATGACGGCTCTCGAGGAACAACACCGTTTGATTGAGTTTCGAATACCAGTAAAGAGGACGCTTCCAGATTTGCGCCTGGAGCCGTCTAACCAACTAACGGAGGAGCCCGATTGGCGGGCAAAAGTTCGCGGGTAGGACAAGCAGGTTTGGAAATGATTTCAGGAACGCGGATGATTACTTGCCGGGGAGCGGCCACGCAGTATACCAACGGCTCATCGGTGATTGCATTGGCCTGCCAGAGGCAGGCTTGGCAATCAGCGTGCGCCGATAGTGTTCCCGCAGTGTCGTGATGATGCCATGAACCCAGCCCCATCAGCACTGACAAACACATCGCGCCTAAGACCACGAATTTTGCCAGCGACCTCATCCAATGGTCATTACCTTAGTTTAGTTTGCCTAAAGGTCAAGCGACAGCTTGAGTCCCGCGTGCTTTGGAACTGGCGCCCAGGGTGTTAAAAACAATCCATGGCGGTGAAGTAGGAGATGCTGTCCAACCGATCTACTGGATCGAGGGCTAAGGGACAAGGCGGACAATGACCGAAAGTTCACTTTCCGCAAGTTAAAGGGATCGCCCCAAACCGAAGTGAAAGCCGGACGGTTTGAGAATAGGGTTATCCTTTAAAATGGCTAAGCCTGACGGCCCATTCACAAGGGAGGTAAATGGGTGGCGGGATAGCCTGAATAACCGCAGCCCTGGTTCAGGATAAACTCACCTCACTGGCCGCAATTTCAGTCTGCTTTTCTGAATCTCTTTCCCGGAGGAGACGGTTGAGATCCAGCGCATGGGTGAACATGGCCAATTCGCCGCTCGGTGTGCGCGGCCACTGATTTGCCGGGCGGTCCCAATACAATTCCACCCCGTTGCCGTCGGGATCGCGAAGGTACAAAGCCTCGCTTACGCCATGATCCGCCGCGCCCTCAAGTTCAACGCGCGCGGCCAGCACCCGCCGCAAGGCATCGGCCAGTTGGACGCGAGTGGGGTAAACGATCGCGAAATGATACAAGCCGGTGGCGCCGGGTGGCGGGGGCGCGCCGCCCAGACTTTCCCAGGTGTTCAGTCCGAGGTGATGATGATAACCGCCGGAGGACAAGAAGGCGGCTTGCGCACCGTAGCGTTGGGTGACGGTGAATCCGAGCACGCCGCAATAAAACCCCAGCGCGCGCTCCAAGTCGGACACCTTAAGGTGGACATGGCCGATAGCCGCGCCGGGGGTAGTCATGTTCTTTTCGTTAGTGTTCATGCGCTGGTTTTATTTCTGAGGCTTTTCAACCGCCAACCGCGGCCTCGCCGGTGCCGCGTTGGCATCCATTTTGAAAAGCCCGTGAATCGGCCTGCCAATTCCGGCCGCAACCGGGAGATTATTTCGCCAATCTCAAGGCGAGTTTAGCCACTCGCTGGCCGAGCAATTCACCCGTGAGTTTATCCGCGTCGTTGGGGGCCACATCGGGGGATTCCTGCCCCGCTTGGGCCATCACGCCACTGTAACTGCTTAGACGATTGATGCCTTTGTCGTTCATGGGCAACTCCGGCATGCCCGCCCAGATCATCCCATGTTGCATCGCCAGGGTGAAAAAGTAATGCAACGTGCTCAGTTTGTCCCCGCTCGGGCCGCTGGAGACGGTGAAACCCGCGGCGAGCTTGTCGCGCCAGGCGCCGCGATACCAGCGGTCCCCCGTGGCGTCGGCAAACGCCTTGAATTGCGCCGCCGGGCCGCCCATATAGGTCGGGCTGCCGAAGATAATCGCGTCGCTGGCGTCCAACTGGGCGAAGACCGCCGGATTCGCATACCGCCCTTTGGCGATGTCTTCGCCACTGAGGGCAATGAGGTAGGTTTGAACTCCCGTGACGGCGGCCGCGCCTCGGTCAACGGCTTCCGCGAGTTTTTGAGTGTGGCCGGTGCCGGAGAAATAAACGATCGATACAGTTGTCATATTTTTTATTGGATTAGTTAAGGTTGAATAGGAGCGCTTGCGACGGTTTGGCCGCCGCCAATTGAAAATCGAATGCACCGCTAACGTAAGCGGCGTCGCCGCCCGCTAAGGTTTTGCCATTGACCGTTAATTCGCCTTCGGCCACCTGAAGCCACGCGTGGCGTCCTTCGGTCAGCGAATGCGTGAGGGATTGGCCGACGTCCAGTTTGGCGAGCCAAAGCTCGACCTCCTGATGGATGGCCATCGAGCCATCCCGTCCGGTTTTGCTGGCCACGAGGCGCCAAGCGCCAGGACTGGCATGCTTAAACGACCGTTCATCGTAGCGGGGAGCCACCCCTTGGCGGTCCGGCTGGATCCAGATTTGCAGCAAATGCACCGCCTCGTTCCGGGAGGGGTTGAACTCGCTGTGCTCCACGCCCGTGCCCGCCGCCATGTATTGCGCTTCGCCCGCGCGGATCACCCGGCCATTGCCCATCGAATCCCGGTGCTGTAGCTCGCCGCTTAGAACATAGGTGATAATTTCCATGTCGTGGTGAGGGTGCGTTTCAAATCCCATCCCGGGCATGACCAAATCGTCGTTGATCACCCGCAAACTGCGGAATCCCATCCAACGGGGATCATGATAATCCGCGAAGCTGAACGTGTGATAGGTATCCAGCCAGCCGTGTTCGGCGTGGCCCCGTTCGTTTGCTTTTCGAATCTTCATCATGGTAACACAGTCCACGCGTTCGGGCGAATGGAGAAAGACCAAGTTTCTTGCCTAACTATAACTATTAGGTATGCTTGAGAACGTTATGGAATTGCGCCATCTCCGGTATTTTATCGCGGTTGCCCGGGAGGAAAACGTTACGCGGGCGGCGCTGCGATTGCACGTGTCGCAACCCGCTTTGAGTCGTCAGATCCGCGATTTGGAAGCCGAACTGGGGGTCCCCCTGCTGGAACGCGGCGCCAAATCCGTGCGCCTCACCGAGGCGGGCAAGGTGTTTCACGCCGGGGCGCGGGCGGTAATCCAACGGGCGGACGAGGCGGTCAAGGCGGCCCGCGCCGCGGCGGCGGGCGGCAACGCCGAATTGAACGTCGGTTACGCGCCTTCGATCACCGTGCGGTTTTTGCCCCCCGCCTTGCGGGCCTATCAAGCGGCGGCCCCCAACGTGCGCGTGTTGCTGCATGATTTATCCACCGAGGAAATGCTGGGGCGCTTGCGCGCGGGCGCGCTGCAAATCGCGCTGCTCGTGCGCCCCACGAAACCCATGTTGCGAGGCATGAGTTTTGAGGAAATCTTGCGCGATCAAATCTGCCTGGCGGTTGCCCCTCGGCACCGTTTCGCGCGCCGGAAGACCATAACCCTGGCGGAAGTTGCCCCCGAGCCGCTGCTGGTGTATAGCCGCAAAGATTATCCGGAATATCATAAATCGATGTTCCAATTGTTCGCTCGCGTGAAAGCTCGCCCGCGCATCGCCGAAGAATTCGACGGTATTGCCAGCCTTATCGCCGGGGTGGAAGCGGGTGGCGGGGTGGCGCTCGTGGCGGAAAGTGTCACCTGTCTCATCGGCCCGCGCTTGAAGCTTATCCCCATTGTTCCCGCTCTCGAGCCGCTGATCATTGGCGCGGTTTGGGCGCGACCGAGGCTTTCTCCTGAAGCCGTGGAGTTTTTAAAGTGCGTCCAGACGAGCGCGCGGAGGAAATAATACTGAAGTAAGGGGGGGGGACGCGCTTCCGGCCGCCATTATAATTTACGGCTTTCTAGCAAGCCTGGTAGTGCCAGGTATATGGGGCCCAACCCTGGTTGGGGTGATGCCCACGGGGGGTCTGCCTGACGTCTCACTCCAACCGATCACGCCTTCGCCCGCTGCCGTTCTTTTTTCATCAGGCGAGCCAGGCGGAAGGCCATTTCCAGGGCTTGCTCACCGTTGAGCCGAGGGTCTACCGGGGTGCGATAGGCGCGGTGTAAGTCGGCCTCGGTCACGCCGCTGGCGCCGCCGATGCATTCGGTCACCTCGTCGCCGGTCAGCTCGAAATGGACGCCGCCTAGAATGGCATGGTGCTCGGTGAGGATCGCATAGGCTTGCTCCAGTTCGGATAGGATTTTATCGAACCGTCGCGTCTTGAAGCCGTTGCCGGTGACTTCCGTGTTTTTGTGCATGGGATCGCAGCACCAAAGCACCGGTTTTTTGGCGCGTTGGATGGCTTCGATTATGGGAGGCAGTTGCTTTTGGATGCCCTCCGCGCCGAAGCGCAGGATCAACATCAGTTTGCCGGGCTCATCCAGAGGGTTGAGCCGTTCGCACAGCGCGACGACTTCCTCCGGCTCGATGGGGTCGCCGACTTTGAGGCCGACCGGGTTGCGGATGCCGCGGAAATACTCGATATGCGCCCCGTCCAGCGACCGGGTGCGGTTGCCGATCCACGGGAAATGGGTGCTGAGGTTGTACCAGCCGGGGCGGCGCGGGACCGTCCGGGTTTGGGCTTGTTCGTAGTGCAACAGCAGACCTTCGTGGCTGGTGTAGAAATCGACCCGGTTCATGTCGGCCAAGCGGCCGCCGGTGACGGTTTCCATGAATTGCAGCGATTCGCGGATGGAATCCACCATGCGGGTGTACTCGGCGGCCAGGGGGGAGTTGCGCACGAAATCGATGTCCCAGTATTCGGGATGGTGCAGGTCGGCAAACCCACCGTCGATCAGCGCGCGAATAAAATTGATCGTCAGCGCGGACCGTTCGTACCCCCGCAGGAGGCGTTCCGGATCAGGCGTCCGCTCGGGGGCCGTGAAGCCGGGCTGATTGACCAAGTCGCCCCGGTAAACAGGCAGGGTGACCCCGGCTTGCGTTTCGGTGTCCGCGGAGCGCGGTTTGGCGTATTGCCCGGCGAACCGGCCCACGCGGATGAGGCGTTTTTCGCTGCCGTGGACCAAGACCAAGCTCATTTGCAGCAGGATCTTGAGTTTGGCGGCGATCTGGCCCGACTCGCAATCGGCGAAACTTTCCGAGCAATCCCCCCCTTGCAGCAGAAAACGTTCGCCCATTACCGCGCCCGCCAGCTGTTGCTTGAGGTTTTCGACCTCCCAACTCGTGACTAATGGCGGCAAACAGGCGAGCTGGCGCAGGACGGTCCGCAGGACCGCGCTGTCCGGGTAGACGGGTTGTTGCGCCGCCGGTTTGGCCTGCCAGGATTCCGGGCGCCAATCCGCGGGGGTTACGGTTTTGTTACATTCCATACTCAAGGAGGGTAAAGTGCCATGAAGTGGCGGGGGGCGCCATGAAAAACCGGTCGGTTTTGCTTTGACGGACGCGAATTGACCCCCAGGATGAGGCTCATGAAAATTGATCGTAGCTTAGACTTCCGACGAATTCGCGATGTTTTTTGGCGCGGCGCCGCCGCGTTGTTGATCTGTCTGCCTAGCTTGGCGCTGGCGGAAGTGAATCCCGCCGTCTCCAATATCATGAAGGCGCCCGCGCAACTCTTAAGTTCCACTCGCCCCTTGGTTATTGGCCATCGTGGTTTCAGCAAAATCGCGCCGGAAAACACGCTGCCCAGTTTCCGGCTCGCGCTGGGTGCCCGGGCGGATTTAGTCGAGTTGGATTATCATCTGACTCGCGACAAAGAAATGTTGGTGATTCACGATTATTCCGTGGATCGCACCACCGACGCCAAGACTTTATGGGGGGGCAAGGATATCGCGGTGAAATCCCGCGCTTTGTCGGAATTAACCCAGCTTGACGCGGGCTCCTGGCGGGCCTCCGCGTTTGCCGGCACGCGTTTGCCCACGCTCGCGCAGGCTTTGGATACGATTCAGGCGGGCGGTATCACCTTGATCGAGCGCAAGGCCGGCGACGCCCCTTCGTTACTCGCGTTTCTGCGCGGACGCAACGAAATCGAGCGGGTGGTGGTGCAGTCGTTCGACTGGGAATTCATCAAACAATGCCGGTCCGGGGACGCCAAGTTAGTGCTGGGCACGCTGGGACCGCCTTCGACGTTTCGCGGGCAAAAGGTGGCGGATAACCAAAAAGCGCTCAATGCGGATTATATCGACGAGGTAAAAAAGCTGGGCGCGAATGTGGTGGTCTGGAGTTCCGCGGTGAGTAAGGAAAGCGTCGCGCTGGCGCATCAAGCGGGCCTGCCCGTGTGGGTATACACCATCGATGATCCAGCCAAGGCCAAAGAGTTGGTGGCAATGGGAGTGAACGGCATTATCACCAACGATCCGGAAACCATTCGCAAAGCGATCGCCAGTTCTCCGGCGGAGCGGCCCGCGAAGCCATCGGCTCGAGCTATTCCCCAACCGCTGCCAGCGCATCCCGGAAACATTGGCTTGGAAGGGGAGAAAATAGTGGTTCCCTTTTGGTATTCCGATCCTAAACGCGCGCATTCATTGCGATTGGTAGACATCGATGGAAAAGTGGTCAAGAATTGGGCGGACCTTATGCTTCCCGTCCAGAGCGGTTACGCCAATATAACCATCGAATTAGGACGAGGTAATGCGGGAAAAAGCGGTGATTCCGTATTGGGGGTGGGCTGGTATCGGCTTGAAACTCGCGATGAAAACCAGCAAGTCGTCGATTGGACTTCGGCCGCGGTGCTTGCGCCGTTGCAAGCGCCCACGCCTTGGGATTCGCCAATCTGTCTAGATACGGCGTTATCTTGGTTCGCGCGCGACAGTGTGAGCAATCAGCAAATTCACGCCAATCTGGCCGCGCTGGCGGGAGTCAATTGGACGCGCGACCGTTTGACTTGGTCCGAGATCCAGCCGGCGGCGGACCGGTTTGCCGAGCCGGGTAATTACGACGCGGCGGCGGAGGTTCAGCGGAGCCAAGGTCTGCAAGTCTTGCAGGTATTTCATACCACTCCCAAATGGGCCGCCGATGGGGAAGGCAATACCGCTCGAATAGCGGGCGATTTGCGAAGTATTTATCGTTTCACCAAGGAATTAGGCAGCCGGTTCGACGACAAGGTACAAGCCTGGGAACCGTGGAATGAGGGGAACATCAAGGACTTTGGCGGCCACACGATGGATGAGCTTTGCTCCTGGCAAAAAGCCGCCTGGCTGGGATTTCAAGCCGCCCAGCGCAAGCCGATCGTTGGCTGGAATGTGCTGGCCGCGCTACCTACCTGGCAGCAAACCGAAGGGGTGCTTTACAATGAGGTGTATCCGTATTTCGATACTTACAACATTCACACCTATGACTGGGCGCACGGTTACCGGGAATATTGGGAGCCGGCGCGGGCGGCGGCGGGCGGCAAGCCGCTGTGGATCACGGAGGCCGATCGCGGCGCCAAACATAATCATGATGCGCCGTGGTACGATTTGACGCCTCAATTGGAACGGCTAAAAGCCGAGTACATCGGGCAGAGCTACGCGAGCGCATTGGCCGCCGGGGCGGATCGGCATTTTCAATTTATCCTGGGCCATTATGTCGAGCCGAGCAACGTGCAATTTGGCTTGCTGCGCAAGGATTACACCCCTCGGCCCGCGTATGTGGCTTTGGCGGCCGCGGGTCGCTTGCTCGCGGGCGCGCATACGATCGGCGGGTGGCATCCCGCGACGAATATCCAGGCGGTGGCCTTTCGGGCCTGGCCGGATGGAGTGGAAAGCGATGTCATCGTCCTCTGGACCGAGCGCGAAGCGGATTGGGCCGAACGCGGCCAAGCCTCCGCCAAGCTGGAATGGCCCGGCGCGTTGAAACCCAAGGCGGTATTCGATTTTCTGGGACGCCCGCTCGACACAAACGTTCCCGGTACGATCACTTCGGCCCCGCTTTACGTCATTCTGCCGTCGGGGCATGCGGGTGTTTTGCCGTTGGAACCGCCCGTGCGCTCCGCCCCGGCTCGGGAATCGAAGGCGTCCTCGCTGGTGCTGCAATCCCTTTTTCCGGCCGACGCCCGCGTTTCGGTGGCGGATAAGCCCTGGTCGGGCGCTTACGCATACTCGCTCAAACCCGGCGAAAAAACGGCGTTCACACTTTGCGGATACAATTTTAGCCCAGCCGCGGTGGCGATGGAAGTGGCCGTGGAGACAATACCCGATGGCTGGTCGTTGAGTGAAACGAACTGGAAATGGACACTCGACCCGTTGGGGCGCGCCACCGCCACTGTGGAAATCAAGGGCTCGGAAAAGGCGGCTTCGGATGGCTGGGTCAGGCTGCGCGCGCGCAGCGCAACTCAGCCCGATGCGGTGCTGGCGTTTCGGGTGTTGGCGAAGAAGCCATAAACTCTCTGCTTCGCCTTATCGGCTCGCACAAGGCCTTGCTAGTTTAGTGTCTCGTCGCTTTTGACCTGGGGCTGCGTGACTCGG